>JAZQQM010000022.1:0-26463 GCA_045629045.1 Lachnospiraceae bacterium | reverse complement strand
TATAACTTCCTTGTTGACTCATTTATCCGTAATCCAAGACCACTCCGCTGCCTACTTTACGGATATAACTTCCTTGTTGACTCATTTATCCGTAATCCAAGACCACTCCGCTGCCTACTTTACGGATATAACTTCCTTGTTGACTCATTTATCCGTAATCCAAGACCACTCCGCTGCCTACTTTACGGATATAGCTTCCGATTATCAAAATAACTACCCAGAGTTAATTACCAACTCCGATTATCGGAATATAGAATTAAAAAGGCGGCACATATTGTGCCGCCAAATGTAACCTGTAAAAATATAACCTATAAAAATGTAACCTATAGAAATTAAATCAATATAATCCTATAACTTCATTATTCAAGATCGAACAACTTCGTTGTATATACCGCAAGCATATTTCTCTTTATTGACTCTGTAGCCTTTTCGCCCGATACGGTACCTGATGACAAACCGTCCTTTTCAAGACCGATTTGGATGTAGATTCTGACAGAATCTTCTTTAATAAGTCCTGATGAATCTGCTGCATTAATATCAGCCGTTGAGAAGGTTGCCTGATATACTTTGTAGTTATCAAGTGAATATGCCGCTCCTGTACCCAAATCAACCAGATTTCCCGCAGGATCCGCTCCTTTAAATGACAACGGAGTAATCTCCTTGTAATAATCGGTTCCTACATTCAAATCGGACGGTGTGCTTGACTTAACGTAATACTTAACTGCTAACTTGGCATTTGTTTCTCTGAAGTTATTATTCATTGTCTTAAAGTTAACAGTAATCTTATCTGTCAGGAATCCACCGTTTTCATCCGCAGCAGCTTCGCTACGTGTCATATTAACATCATAAGGTAAATATACACCGCTTACGTTAGCTGAACTATCCCAAGGATTTTCTTTAAAAGTAACCTTAGGCGCATGCAAGCCGCTGTTATATGAAGCAACAAGTGTATTTACGAAAAGTTTTCTTTCAAGGTCATCCGTAATTACCGAATGTCCCGCACCTGTATACATAATGTTTCCCTTACTGTATAAGTAATAGTTATTACGAACATCATTGTGCAATGCTTGATAATACTTATGGGCCGCTTCGGCATGAGTCTGGTAATTTCCGTTCTCGCCGGTATTGGAAATCGCATACCATACAACAACATCATCATCGGCATTTTCGTCTCTTGAATCTGTATCAAGATTAAGCTGATAATACTGGTCATGAGTAAATGCCACATCAAAGGTTGAATTAGGCTTACCACCGTTTCTCTTGGCACCTCCCACACCTTCTGTAATAAGGAATGGATACTGTGTTATCTGACCTTCGTTAATTGCAGTAACCGTTTCTTTTTTAGGATATATGCCATCAACAGGGTTATTATTATCCAAAATCATATTTTCGGTATTCGTATCATAATTATGAGTCGCATACATAGCAGTAAGACCATACTTATAGCTATAGGTATACCTAATCAAATTGGAATCCGTATATCCTATTTTATCTTTTTCCTCACCCTTTAGGATGGGTGAATCATATATTGACTGATATGCTTTAATAGGTGTAGATGTACTTCCGTTATTAGCATTCTTATAGGTCAAAGATGCGGTATTAGCGTTAGTAATTCCGTACCTGTCCATACCCTGTATATCACGAAGATATTCATTAACAAAATGTCCCCATTCGTCATTGTCACGCTGATACATTGAAGTTAAGTCATGAGTAAACAAAATACTTCTTCCCGACAAAGCATATTCGCGAACGGCAAGCATCAAATCACAAGAAACATCCGTTCTCCGGTATGTTGTGTTTCCGTTTCCGTTCTTATTCCTAATATCAATATTTCCCTCATAGTTTCCATACGCTCTTAAGTCAAAGCAATCCTTAAATCCGCAAACAAGCATATCGTAGTGACACAAATTATCAA
This sequence comes from Lachnospiraceae bacterium, assembly GCA_045629045.1. Classification (GTDB taxonomy): domain Bacteria; phylum Bacillota; class Clostridia; order Lachnospirales; family Lachnospiraceae; genus JAILLW01. The sequence goes on along the minus strand of JAZQQM010000022.1, from coordinate 24,548 downwards.
AATACGACAATTCCCAAGGACGTGAAACCAGTGCAGTCGTACCGGTCTTCTTAACAAAATTGCTTACCGTAACCTGATATACCTGCACATCAAAGTCTTCAACCTGATCGTACAACGCATTCATTTCGGTAGAATCAAGGTCAAATGTCTGTTCACTCTCAAAATCAGGTACTATCTGCAAAATATTAACAGTAGGCTTACTACCCTGTGCCTTAACAGCACTATAGCCGATTATCGCTGATCGAACTGACGCATAATCCGAAGTCGAACCTACAGTATCATTGTCATTCTGAACAAACGCCAATTTCCATGCAAGGAAGCCTACATATTCATCCGGAACCGGTCTTGATATGGTATATGTATTACCTGCACGAAGATGATAGGTTCCGTCACCGTCAGGGCTTACCGAACCTCCGTTTATAACAAGGTTAGACATAGATTCGCCCTCTTCATACTTACCGTCTGCATCAAGGTCAATATATAGTTTGCAATTATAAGTGGTTCCGGAATCACTTAATGCCGCGTCATTCTTTAAGTTCACTTCAAAATCCAGTGAATAATTTCCGGAACCGTCGGGATCAAGGTACTTATCCGTAGACTCCGAATTATACGCTTTTGGTACCCTTATTGCTTCAATTGTAAGTTTTGAAATATTAAGGTATCTTGAGAATGTAATTCGATTATCTTCATATCCGCTGGTTCCTGATTCCAAGGCGCCTCTATAGTTTACATTCTTACCAAAATAAATATATTTTCCGTCATCATCGGTTGCCAAAACAACCTCTTTGACAAATTTATACATATTGGAAGATGTATCAAGTGTAGTCGTGTTAATTGATACATGACCATACTCATCCTTAACAATCTTTCCCTTATCAAATTCAAAGAATGAATCCGAAAGAATTACCGAATAACCGGCTTTAATATATTCACTTAATTCTCGTTTCTTATCAAACGTAATATCATTACCGCTGGCACGGTATGTTCCACTGTTATAATGATTATAATTGTATTCATCACCTACATGAGAATATATAAGACCCTTCATATTACTATCATTGTACAGGGTTTCATTAGTCTTTTTACCATGAGATTCTACGCTGGTATTCATAATGGTGGTATCCATACCGATGTAAATCATATCGTATGTGGCATTAAGGTCCTGATTCATACCGATAAATTCCTTGGTGCCAATCTGGACAATACCCACCTTATCAAGATCACCTTCGAAGTCAAGATTATCCCTAATCCAGCTCTTCTCTAGATTATCATGAGCAACCTGATTAACAGTTAATCTGGTCGTATTAGAGTAATACTCCAAAGAATTAACATCATACTGAGCCGTCTCATAAGGCTCCAAATCAAGTATGTTAAGTGTCGTCTTGACTGCATAACGGTTATTATTTGCATTCAAAATGTATCGAATACATGTTGCCTTTGAAATCTCGGAATTAAAATCATCCCAACTGCCGTATGTTTCGATAATAGGTTTTTCATTGTCAAACTCATCGGAAATCTCGGTAAATCCGTTAATTCCCCTGGAACCCGTCAATTTATCATCCGAATATCTGGTTGCGAAATCACGACGAACTATCTTAATATACGGATTCTCCGTAAATACTAAGTTTTTGACACCTTCAGAATTCTCTATAATCTCCCAGTTACAGTCATCGTTAACGAATATCGTACCGTGAACGTAACTCACATCATGTATAAACGAACTGTCAACGGACGGATCCAATCTTGAAGCATCCTGGGGAATATAGGATGCATAATACAATCCGTTAATCAAATCTTTGATTGTATATGGCGTATTGGGATATGTAGTCAAATCATTAGCTAAAATCCAACCCCACTCTTCCGTTGAAGGAGTGTTTTTATAATTACGCTGCATCAAAAGAAGCGACAGAAGTCGCAAGTTTGCCGTATTTTCATAATACCTACCTGCCGAATCCGCATTCGAATAATACGTCGACATTTCCATCATAACCGGGAAATTCTCATTAACTACTTTGTTATATAGCTTAATGGCATCAGTCACGGAAATATCATCTTCAGGATTCTCAACAGGGTATTCTCCGCCTGCAAAGTATATGAGATTTGCATCATCAATATACTGACCCAATTCATTAAGAGTAACTGTCTTTACATCAATATACAGGCTGTCAAATTCTTCCTGTGTATCACGGTCAAAGACATACTTCTTAAACCATTCATTATTGCTAAAACCACCGTTATATCTAAATAACTGGTACTGAGCCAAAGCATAGTTGGTTACGAATTTATATCTGGCTTCTGCATCCTCCACATGTGTCTGCCAGTCTGTAGGGTCATATGCATATTCATCAGTATCACGGACTTTCGAATAATATGGTCCTCTATCCACATCAGCCGTAATTTCGTTATATTCATCTTCAATAATTCGTGTGAATCCTATCTTGCGTCCGAAAGGACCCGTAACACCATCCATAGTATGGGTATCAAATACCTCATTTATTCTATACTCGCCCGAAGACGACTCTGTTACAACATAATAATCATAGTCTCTGTCAGCACTAAAAGCACCCAAAACAGCAGTGTCGGACATTCCTCTTACACCGTCATATTTAACGTAACCGGATGCATAATCCTTCACTCCGATTTTCGCTGTGGGAGTTGTTCCGTCACCATCGGTTGAAGTTGTGCTCGACGAACCGTCTGTTGACGAACTGTCTGTCGACGAACCATCTGTTGATGAGCCGTCTGTTGATGAATCGTCCGTCGTTGAACCATCTGTTGACGAACCGTCTGTTGATGAGCCGTCCATTGATGAGTCGTCCGTCGTTGAACTATCTGTTGACGAATCGTCTGTTGATGAACCGTCCGTTGCCGAACCATCTGCTGATGAGCCGTCTGTTGATGAACCGTCTGCTGCTCCATCGTCATCCAAATCTTCGTCATCTAAATCTTCGTCATCTAAATTTTCGTCATCCGACGCACCGTCTGCCCCTCTGCTTCTTCCGGCAGCACTGTTAAGCATCACCGGCGTTGAACTCGAGCTTGTACCTTCCAGTTCTCCCATTGTGAATTCAGTGCCATCCTTCATATATAACTTCTTTACAGGATTTCCTGCTGTATCCTGGTCTTCGGGATCAGTCTTTATAATACCGTAAAAACTCAAAGTATCATTCAGGCCATCCTTCTCACATACAAATACCCAGTCACCCTCAGAAAATTCTGTCGTATCATTCACCTTGGTGGCATTAAAATACTGCCAGTTGTACATTTCATCGGGATACGATTTTCCTTCAACACTTACCGGCATTTCGCTTGCATCAGTTATTCGTTTAATACTAAAGTAGTATTCACCTGTATAATAATCATCGGCTATTCTGTAGGCTGCTGTCTGTCTGTATAAGTCACCCACTTCCGCAACAGTCTTACCGTGTACTGTCGCAATAGACGGCTTATCGGGATAATTGGGATGATCGTCATCGGGTAATAGTCCGTTACCGTAAGCAACCTCATAATCACCTCCGACTTCTCCTGTGATATATGCACCGTTTTCTTCACCGACGAACTTACCTCTTATCTCACTTTCACGATAAGATTCATCCTCCGCAAAGGTATGCTGAGCTTCAAATTCAGAATAAGGCGACCATGAAAAAGCATTTCCGCCATACAAATCATAGGCAATATCGTACTTACGCGCATCCGGATTCGTAGGGTCCACGCTTACGTTCGGTCTTTGATTATTTGTGTTGTTACTAGGGTCAATTGTCGGATCGTAGACTTTTTCAGGAATAACATCATATACCCATTCATCCACATCTTCGTCATGGTAATAGTCCTTACCGTTAATATATCTTTCACGTTCCTTCTTAGAGGGCATATCCTTAATTGATTTACCTTCATAGATAGGTTCCTCACCTGCAACCAGGTATCCTAAAGCTGCATCGTTCATAGTAGGAACTACTTCAACGATAACGAAAGGCTTGGGATTTTCATCGGAAGCCGTAAAAGTATGTGCATTTACAATATCTTCAATTCCACGTAAAGTAACCCTGGCAGCATAGGCGGTCGCCTCGGTTAGTTGTAATGCGGTAAACAGTGCACCTGCAAATATTGCAACAGCTGCCACAACTGCAATTATTCTCTTACGTGTTTTACTTGCTTTTAACATGATAAATTACTCATTCCTCATATGGATAATCTGTTATCCGACTATTATTTTTCTGGCATATTTTCAAAGGTATAGTAAATGTAATCATTGTTGGCATTCTGCGAGAATCTTGCCGTAACCGTATTCTTTTTACTATCCTTTAATATGCAGGTCCATTTACATCCCTGCGGGACCGAATTGGTTCCCTTAATCCACTCATTGGGAGATAACCTTAAGTAGTAATAAAGCTGATTATTTTTAGACCTTATTTCTGCATTAGGTGCCGCAATTCCCGAAGAGAACCAACTGTTTGTAATAATCGAAGTTTTCTTCTCAAACTCCTGTTTTCCGTTTCTAAAGTATGACATTTCAAGTGCGGAACTGTTATTACCTATAGTTGTCTGAATTGTACCTACATTAACACTGTAATTAAAGATTGTCGCACTTAATCCCTTATACTGCGGAATAAATACCTTATAATAATCCTTATTGTTTCCTTTACCCTTTTTAACAGTTAAGGAATCGTTAAAGATAGCATTAATTTTGTTATCATAATTATAAAGTTCTATATAACTTACCTGTTCTTTGCCGTTCTTATCTTTTGTCTTGACTACAGCAGGCTCCAAGGTTAATGAAACCGGTTCGAATGTTATTATCTTAGTATCCGCATACGCCTCAGCCTTACTACTCGTCAAAAATTCAGTAGAGCCCTCTGCAGGTATTTTATAATACTGCGCATCACCCGGCGGATTATCGCCATATGAATTGGTCTTTGACATTTTGACTCGCAAAGTTACCTTGTATGAGAATGACTTACTCCAATCAAGGTACGGCTTACAATATACCAAGCCCGTACGCTTAGTCTGATAGAATGTAACGGACTGTCCCGCATTATCATTCGGTGTCGGATTTCGATCAAGACCATTTTTTGTAAAGTAAACCAAATCCTTAAACTTATTGATTTCAGAATTGCCCCAGCCTTCTCCTGCCGATTCAATAGTAAACTCATACCAATAATAATATGCCTTATCATATCCGTTATATTTAAACGTAGGTACACCTGCAGACCATGAAGCAGCCAAAGATGCAACATCACCGCGCAAAGCCAAATCAGGACCGTTAATAACAGGATGAGTCACATCCGATTTGCCGGGAACTATATTCTTAGGCACCTTAATTTCGACAATATTTTCAACAACCTGACCATCTTTATCTCTTTGAGTAACGTATACTCTTATCTTAAAGGTATGCTCCTCCATTGACTTATTAACTACGAATTTACCGTCTATCACAGTATCGGAGAAGCCTGCCCCCTTCGGTATCTTGGTAAGGGCCTTTGAAGCATCCGAACCGTTGTAAGTAATGCTTACGATTTCATAATTAATCTTTGTATATGCACCTGCACCTGTTAAAGGATTCACCATATTATTTGTAACAGGATCCTTAATTTGGTCAGTATATGAAATACTATGTGAAAGCTGATAAACCACTAACCCGTTGGTATTATCCGGTGTAGATTTTTGAGTAGTTGTCATAGATACCGGATATATACCGTCCGTAGAAACCATAATTCTAAGACGTCCTGTCTTTGTCGGGTCTTCTTTAGAACGAGCCACGATAACAAAATAGCTTCCGTTCATATAATCCTGAGGAGTATGAAGAACAGTAGAACCGCTCATTTCATTCTTAACGGTAACCGTACCGTTACTTATGCTGATACACTTTTCATATCCTGTCTTAACTGTTGTGGTGTCAATTTCCCATGTTACACCTGTATCAATAGCGGTATTGCAGTTCTTCTTTTTGGTAACAAGGGCAGTATATGTTGCAGAGGTGGAATTAGCACCCGTACCTCCCTTTACCATTGCAAGAGTATCGGTTCTTGACTGAGAGAAAATCTTTCCGTCTCTCATTATTTCAACTTTAGCGACCTTAGAATACATTTCTATAATCTCAGGTTCATAAATATCATCAACATCGGTTGTATCTGTTACTTCCGTAAGGAAATTTCTCAAAGATACAACGGGTGTAACAGTAATTTCCTTGTCCTTGCCCACCTGGAAAACGAACTTAAGCTTAACTTTTCCTTCATCAAGGTCAGTCAAATCCACATCAAAATCATTAAGTGTATCCGTTAATACGGCCGATGTAGACGGAGTAATCGAAGCAATATCCGCAAGGGATGTTTTTTCGGTAGTTATAGAACTTAACAGGAACTGGGATTTAAGAGTCGGATCATAGGATGTATCCTCCGGATCTGTCCTATTACCGTTCCATGCTATCACTGTTACCATATATTTGGGATTGGCAGCACTGTTGGCAGCCGTCTTATTAAACTTGGGATTTTCGCTAAATACACGAAGTGTATGTGTGAGAGGATCGTAAGAAATGCCGCTGCTTGTTTCAAGCACCGTATCACGAACCCTGTTGACAACCATTTGCTGGTCGTACTGAAGTTTTACATTTTCATTTGAATTGGCAAAGGATTTTGAACAAAAAGAAATAAAACCACAAATAGCGATTCCGGCTATAGCCATAATCGCAACTGCAGCAATTAATTCAACTAACGATAATCCCTTATCATTTCTTTTTTTCATCTTCATCTCCCATGACTTTCTAAAAAGCCATTACGGTGTAGCCGCGCCCGGATCCTCAGCAACCAAAGTGTGAGTACCTGTCACTTTTTCAAACGTAATCGCATAAGTCTTGCTTCCGGACTTAAACGTAATATAACTTAGTTCTTCGGCAGCTCCCTGAAGACTGCCATCCTTACGGGAAAACTCTATTTCAACCGCATCCGTTTTAGGGTTTTTGGTTGAACCGTCCGTATAAACAGCCTGTATCTCTACTCTGCTGTTTCCCACAAAAGAATATTCTCTGTCCAGGAAATTGCCTGAACCGTCCGTACCTGCCAGAGACACCTTAATATCGGAGCCTGCTGCAGTATTCATAATTGTATATGAATCCTTTATTGCATAATATCCCGGTCTATCGATACCCATTTCTTCATCAACATCCGCATCGCCAAAATATGTAAGTTCCAGTACTTCGCCTGCTTTTGCCAGATTTCCTGTCTTTACATCATTAAGTTCGGCATCAAATTTCTTGGATGCCTGTTTAGCTTCCGCGCCTGTAAGAAACACGATTCCGATTCCGCCACCTGCAACCAAAACCACCATTATTGCTATAACAACAATGAGTTCCACAAGCGACAAACCTCTATTGTCAGTCTTTTTAATTAACATCAACATTCTTCGTCCAATTCTCAAGAATTACCAAATCAGTTATCTGAATATCAGATACATCACCCGATGCATCAATTGTTGCTGCCGCAGACAAATCCATAGCATCCTTAAATACATCGGCTACGGCATAAACGCCGTCATCCGTAGTAAGGAACATACACTCATCTACTTTTTTTGAATCAGCTTCAAAAGCATAATCTCCCGTTCCGGGAACAATTATTTCGCCCATGGCAAGGATAGTACCTGTAAACTTACTGCCGCTAACCTTAACCGAACCGTTCGAAATAACAAGGTTTACATTAGGATTATTAATTGTTTCCGAATGGTTGGCCAAATGATCGTTAAGCGCCTTTGTTGCAGCCTCGACTTCCGCTTTTGTTGCAGCCTTATCAAGATTCTCCGCAAGTGTAGCAGCTGTTGCGTCATATATTACAACCGCTCTTACCTTGCCGTCACCATCCTTAATATCTACTCTTCCGCCGCTTGCAACTTCCTTAAGGCTGTCCATATTAACAAGGTTTCTGAATACTGCCTTGTTATCTCCGGATCTATCCACATGAATTGTTGCCGCTATTGTTTGAAGGTCGGAAGACAGCTTCGTCGAATAACCTTCAAACTGCTTTGAATAATTATCAAAATCGCTCTGTAATGATTCGGAAATAGTTGTATATCCGTTCTTGGATTTAATAAATCCCGCCGTATTTCTGGTACCGGCAGAAGCTCCGTAAGCAGTACTTGTAGTAAGCGCATTATCTGTTACGGCATTACCTGCCAATGAAATCTTAAGTGAAACATTACCCGAACTTGGCAAATTAATTGCCTTTATATATTTTTCCATATATTCGTTTACTGCTGCCTTGTTAAGACCGTAGTACTTGGCAAAGAACAGATTAGCCGCATCTTCATCGGTAAACTTCATATAATAATATACAAGTGAATCGGTTCCTACAGCTGAACGAATATGTACAGCCTGTACGGAATTACCGTCCTTAAGATACTGTCCCAATGTGTCGCCGCCCAATTTTGCCACAGGCTTATTAATTGCCACCATGGTAGCTTCACCGTTATTTACTTTGCTTGCCACATCGTTAAACTGTGACTGAGTCAAAGGATTCTGTCCGTATATTGAATTACCCTCGACTTTGTTACCCAGGCCGTCATCTTCCAATGCAACACCCAGGCAATCAGCGGGAACAAGATACATCAGCTGATCGGATTTGGCACCGATTGAAGAACCTGTGTATATATCAAGAGTCTTCTTATCGGTATCATTTGAATCGACTCCTATCTTAGCCTTAGTTCCATCCGCTTTATCTTTAGTTGTTGAATTTGTAAAGGATACAAATGCTCTTCCGGCCAATGAGAACTTATTAACGTACTGAAGATCAATAGTCGTATCGATACCGTTTACCAGAATTGCCGAACTGTCGGAAGAATTATCTATATCGTTTCCGTATCCTATGTAATTACCCAATATTTTAAGATTACATCCGCGTCCCTTAAGATTAAGGTCGTCCTGCAGATATGAATTACCTGCAAGTTCAACATCCGAACTCTTTACCGTAATGTCATCGGCCCACAACTCAGTGGAATTATAAGTCTTGATTCCGCCATTTGTAATATTGGCTTCCGAACCGATTAATACCAAATCGGAGCCTGTAAGTGTAGGTGTAAAATCAAGCTTCGTTCCTGTGGTTTCTATTGCATAGGAATAAGAATCTCCTTTGATTGTCGTAGTATATGCCACACTCTTACTTACACCGCTGTGGTTTTCCTTAAGCTTGGTATCGGTAACGAAACAATACTTGGAAATTTCTGGAACATCCGTATTATCAAAACTGAATTCGGGATATACCAAATGAATATCTGTCTTGATAGTACTTACGAATCCATTGGAATCCCTGTAATAAATATACAAATCTCTTAAATAAATACCGTCTTTATTTGACTCAAGCATAGGTCCTATAAATGCCTGAGAACCGTCAGGTAATGTATAATCTTTAATTAAAGCACCTGTTGCATCCGTAACACCGCCCGTTCTTAAGAACGCGCCGTAGGCTTTGGTCTGATCTCCGCCTTCATTATGCCATCTGGTTGACTCCTTAAGAAGACCGTAAAGACCTTCCTGAGTAGTTGCTGTCGAATGTTTGCTTGCCAAGGATGCCGCATCGGCGGGCATGGCAATATAGGAATAACCCTTACCTGTTTTAACAGCCAGTTCCTTCTCTACATGCTCATAAAAATATGCCTTAACAAGTTCATTCTTTTCGGCAGTACTCATTTCGGTAGTATCGTAATTGGTAAGTACTTTCATATATGCATTACTGATACCGTCAGATACAACCTGCTGAAGTCCCACGTTAATTTCGTCAAGAACCTGTTCGGCCGAATAGAATGAATCTTTGGAATAAACGTTAACATTACGCATCTTATAGTTAATTGTAGATGTAAGAAGAAGCGCATTTACGAGTACCAAAGCAAAGCCAATAGCTACAATTACAGTAACAATTGACATACCTTTATCGTTCTTATGAAGTTTAGCGACTAAACGTCTAAACATAATTTTTATTCATCCTTCTTTTCGGGAACCAACGAACCTGTAAGTTCTACACTAACCGGCCACTCATCACCGGTGGTTGGTTTTGTAACTCTTACCTTAACATCGTAGATTCGGTCTTCTATTGTTGAAGCATCAAGGGTTTTACCGTCCAGGGATTGAGCATTCAATGCCTTGGAATCATCCTTGTCTGCAAAGCTACCCTTCTTAGCCACTATCTTGTTGTAAGTGGACTTGTCAAAAATATCAGTTGCACCTTCGGGATCGGAACTTGTTTTTCCGATATTCACATAACATTGTATGGGAACTATATGTCCCTCAGCGGTCGTAATTGATTCGTTTCTTAAATATTCAACCTTTGTACTGTCAATAACATTGGTACGCAATGTAATAGGCTGTTTCTTATTACCGTCGGCACCTGTTATCTCATCTTCATATATTTCAAGAATAAGTCCGGGATCGCCTGTTTTATCAATATATTTGCTAAACTTTGAAGCGTCTGCCTCTACGTTTTGAGCACAAATATATAAATTGGTCTCAACATCATCATGATTATGTACAATAATGATATCTCTGTCATTATTGGTTTTTGTACCTTTATATAAAGGATCATACATAATAAAGATTGCATTAAGCGGTTTCTTTGATATTGCATTTGAGAAAAGCTGTCTGCTGACTGCCTTCCTCGTCCTGTATACATCATCGATAATATTATCCTCTGTGATAAGATATGAAACCGTCAAATTAACGGTAACTTTATCAACCGTATTGCCTTCCGCATCGGTTACGGTTCCGTTTTTCTTAATATCGATTCTGATTTCACGCTTCAAAACATCGGGAAAATCATCTTCATTCATAACCGGGCTTGATGGATATGTGCTGCGATACTCCTCGTTCTTCTTTGCATAAAATGCACATACTTCCTTTTGAACTGTAGGCGCCATCGAATATATAGCAGCCGACTCCGTATCAACGGCAGCATAGTTGGGCATGTTAACACGGTTAGTATTTGTATACCAGGAAGGATCAAGGAATATCTCTGCTGTATAGCCGTCATCGAGGACCTTATTAATATCATCGTCATATGCCGGATCAGAACCTGCCAATGTAATCTTGTAATTGACAGCAGATGCTCCTGCCGCTGCAGGGTTAACATTATAATCGGCGTCTGACGAAGCCAAAGCCACCTTAGTTCCGTATTTAGCCTCAATCTCATCAAGTGTAAGATGCTGAATATCTTCCATAATATTCTCGGCCGCATTGGTAGCTCTCATCTTAAGCTTTGACTTGGCTGTGGTATTGGCAGAGGTAACAAATGACTTAAACACAGGAATACACACTATTGCAAGAATAATAACCGCAACAAGTACTTCCAGTAATGTAAATCCTTTATTATTCAGTTGATTATTCTTCGTCCTCGTCTTCGTCAGCTTCATCTTCTTCGTCATTATCTACGTTATTGTATTCATTTTCGAAGTTGTAATCTCCGTAAGGATTACGGGATAATGCTTCGTCATCATCAGAATCATGAGCAATAATAAACTCATCAAGTGTAGCATCACTGATATGGAACAAATTACTCTGTCCCTTAGGTACAGTAGGCACAAATGAAGGTGAGTATTCTCTTCCCGTACCTTCGAGATAGAACTGTTCAACCCACAATTCTCCCGAAATACATCCGTATTCTTCATTGTATTCTGCACTGAATGAAATAACTGCATTACGATTATGCTGAGAACTTAAGAATTCAAAAATCTTCTTCATACCATCGTTATTACAGGTATATGACATTCCGGTAGGAATACCGTAAAGTGTATAATCAGCAGTTATCTCTTCAATATCCTCATCCAGGAATGTGGCTGTACCGTCTTCGTTTTCGGTAATGTCCGCATTACCCGTATCGGTAACACCCTCAACTGCCACTACATCAAGCTCATCCAAATCCAAATCACTGAATCTAAGAACCTCGGGATATGCTTTATCAAAATTAGCCCACAGCATAGCTGCATCATCAACCTTAATATCTACAGGATAATGATCGACTATGGAATTAAACTCATTTTGATTACTTACTATTCCAAGTTCATATTCGTCCAAACGGGCATTAGCTGCTTCGTAAGCCTCTGCCTTAGGCTGAAGAGATGCACTTTCGGCATTAAGAGCCGCAGTCTTATCGTTATATGATGTATATACAAAGAAATACACAAGAACTGCTGCCAGAACTCCCAGCAAACCTATTAACATGTTAACTTCTTTTCTTGATACTTTCATTTATGCATCCTCCTCTACTTCTTCGACTACCGGATCCAGGGATGCAAAATAAAGATCTACTGTAAAAGTATATAAAAATTCGCCCAGATCATTCTCCTCATATGAAACTCCGTTAAGTTCAACAGAAGAGAACATTTCGTATGATTCTAATTTATCAAGTGCCGCTACAACTTCGTCCTTACTAAGAACAGTTGCCTCAAATGTCACCTTTTCGGTATCTGCATCCATAGAATTAAAGCAGATTGTATAAGGCATGTCACTTTCAAGCTTTGCTATGAAATCGGGCATCTGGCTAAGCGTATTTGTTGACGCCTTTTCGATTCCTCTTGCGTAAAGAACCTGTTGTTCTGTCTGTTTATATTCTTTGTACTTATCATAAGCAGGCTGAAGAGATTCTATAGTCTTCTTATATCCATCGTTAGCCTTCTTGGCATCAAGATACGGGAAATAAGAAAGCACGAACAAAACTCCGGCCGCTATTAAACCAACTACCAGAACACCGAATGCGATTGCTGTTCCCACTGCAGAATCAGCCGTCGATTTGCCACCGCTGCTCTTACCGTTTCCGGCTTTTTTAACTTCATCATGATCTGTATAGAAGGAAACGGGAGCCATTGTGGCACCGATTACGGTTACATATTCTCCATATGTAACATCCTTAAATACCTTTTCGATATCGATGCCGGCTAAATGAGTTAAATTTCTTACTTTAATATCAAGTTCATTACTAAGTAATGCTCCGATACCGCTAAAGTCAGCTCCGATACCTGTGATCAATGCACTCTGAATAGGTTTTGACGAATGGTTAGAATTATAGAAATCAATAACTCTTAAAATACCACCTGCAAGAGAATGAAGGGAATCTGTAACTGCTCTCTTTTCGGTTCTTATTATCTCAGCCTGAGAATCTGTTGTATCTTCCGTTGCCATTGATGCGCCCTGGAAGTTATTAAGAATAACTGTTTTACGGCGAACCAGTTCAAGAGCCTCGGGATATGTAGATGCAGGGCCTAAATGCTTCGTTGTACTAAGTACTGTCAGTGCTTCATCAATACCGTAAGGAATAGTACGGTTAAGAGCAATAACCCCATCCTCCATAACCATAAGAAGAGCACTACGTTCATCAATCTTAACAATTAACTGAACGCCGTCTTTACATTCTTCCTTAGCTGCCTGGTAAATTGAATTACCGTTATAATCAATAGTAGTAATCTCAAGGCCGAGAGCCTTAGCTAAATTTTCATAACTTATTATAATAGGCTTGGGAACTGCCAACACGAGAATCTTATAACCTGTAGGTTTTCCCAAAGATTCCTTAGCTTCCTTCTTTGAGCCATCCGCGTCACTATCATTCTGAGGAAGAGCATTAGAATTATCTCTTACCACACCGATAATAGAGTGGCTAAACATATAAGTGCTTGGATCTACCGGGAAGTAATCTGCCAAATTAGCTCTTACTACATCGGTAATCTGCTTTTCCTTAACATAAGGAATAACCGCTTCTCTTGTTGCAATTCTGCTGCTTGCAATGGTAAAAACTGCTTTTCTCGTCTTAATCTTGTGAGAATCCATCATTTCGTTAAACAAAACAACGAAATCATTAGACACTTCAATTGCACCGTCTTTGAGCATTCCCTCAGGAGTTTCAATGACGAAGCTGCCCAGTATCCTGGGGTTCTTGCCATTTCGCTCAATTTCGCAGACCTTGGTAAGCGAGTAACCAATTTCTACGCTCAAAACTCTTTCAGCCATTTTAATCTTTCTCCCTTTTCCTCATTAATGAGTTCTATAATTAATTATCTATTTATATACCCAGCAATCCTAAATACCAGGTCAAAAGTTCATTTCCAAATAATGTTGCCACAAATATTCCCATTGATAAATAGGGTCCGAATGCCAACACATGGTCGGCCTTCGTAACTTTCATCCTGACAACATGAATGATTGCGCCAAAGACGCAACCTAATAAGAAGGATAGAATAATGAGTTTCCATCCAAGTAATAATCCGGCGGCTGCCATAAGTTTCATATCGCCGCCACCCATCCCGCGTCCGCGGGTGACAATAATTATTATTTCGATAAATACACTGACTGCGAAAAGGCCGATTACATGATTCAGCCAATCTTCGTAATGAAGCGCAGTCATTAGTACACCCAGTACAAATATGAAAACATTTATACCAAAGGGTATTTCATATGTTCTAAAATCGATAACACTAAGCACAATAAGTGCTGATATTAACAGGCAATAGAGTAGGGAATCTATTGTAAGCCCATTAATAATAAAAGTAATAACATAAAGCACCCCGTTCAGTCCCTCGATAAGAGGGTACTGAACAGAAAGCTTTGTTCCGCATTTGCGGCATTTTCCTTTTTGAACCAAGAAACTGAAAAGCGGTACTAATTCATACCATTTCAGTTCATGACCGCAGGTCATGCAGTGCGAACGCACAACTACAATATTCTCTTTTAGTGGTATGCGATAAATGCATACATTTAGGAATGAGCCTATCACTATACCGTAGAGGAAGATAATAGTGTAGAGCACAACTAACGGAAATGTGGTCATAAACTACTAGGTATTAAGAATAATCTGTGCCGTCTGCCCAGAAGTAATCAGCATGAACTCCTGTAGGTGCTGTCCATGTATATGTTGATGTACTGTATGTCCAAGTGAAATTAGATGACCACTTTGAAGACTTTGCTTTAATACCTGCATCAGGAACACCATAATCAGCTACAGAAGTGTCAGCTTTAATATCAACACCATTTGTAAGAGTAACCTTAATTTCTGAAGGAAGAGAAGCTGATGCACCCTTATCTGCTACATAAGTTTCAACAGCAGTCTTTACTTCTTCAACGTTCTGAAGGTCTGTAGACTCTCTTGACTTCTCAACGAACTTAAGGAACTGAGGTGCCAAAACACCGATTAAAACAGCCATAATGGCAATAACGATGATTAACTCAACAAGTGAGAAACCTGAATTGTTCTTTTTCATAGAATTATCTCCTTTTCTATTTAAAATATATCTTAAATCTCCGCCCCTACACCGGAGACTTAATTCAAAATTATAAACTATCAAGTGCTGAGTACATTGTAAGCATAGGAGCCATAACCGCAGCTATAAGCACACCGACAACAGCAGCAAGTACAATGATAATCATAGGTTCCATAGCTGCCATTAAGGATTGAACAGCCATTTCCACTTCTTCATCATAATAATCAGCCATTTTGGTAAGCATTTCTTCGGTATTACCTGCTTCCTCACCGATTCGTATCATATGGTACATCATCGGAGGAAAGAGACCTGATTCTTCAAGCGGAACCGATAACGGAACACCCTTTACAACCTCTTCCTTTGCATACTTCATGGCATCTTTAAATAAAAGATTCTGCATGGTATCACCCACTATATCAACGGCCTCTACCAAAGGAACCCCGGCAGCAAGTAAGGTCGATAATGTTCTTGCCACCTGTGAGCAGGCTGATTTGGTAACCATGTTCTTGGTTATTCCAAGTTTAAGGGCTATTGTACTGGTCAGCCTTTTACCACTCGGAGTTGAAACATACGTCTTAATAACGAACACTATTACAGCAATTACGGGGACCAATATAAACCATTTTTGGACTATGAAATCCGACATTGCAACTACCGCCTTGGTAATTCCCGGCAATTCTGTACCTAAATCTGCAAACATATCTGTATATGAAGGAATAACAACTACCAACATTACTATAACTACCGCCACAGCTACTACAGCTACTACGATAGGATAAATCATAGCTTTCTTAACCAGAGCTTGCGTCTTGGCGGATTTTTCATACTGATCCGCCATTCGTTCAAGTGAAGTTTCCAAAGAACCTGACTGTTCACCGGCATTAACGGTAGTAACCATCAAATCCGAAAAAATCTTAGGATGTTTGGCAAGTCCTGCAGCAAGCGGTTCACCCTTTTCAACTTCCGACTGAACTTCACGAATGGTTCTGGCCAATACTACATTTTCTGTCTGCTCGCGTAACAGGTTCAAACATTCAAGAATTGATACACCGGCTCTTGACATTGATACGAACTGTCTGCAAAATACTGCCATATCACGAGGACCCGGCTTCTTATCAAAGCTTATGCTGATATCTTTGCTAAGTACGCTCTGCTCAGATACATTGGTAACAATAAGTCCTTTGCTCTTAAGCTGGGCTCTTGCCAGTTCTTCACTGTCAGCCTGAATTGTTGATTTCATTATTTTACCATCGGCTGCGATGGCTTCGTAGGCAAAATCTGCCATTTTATTTTCTCCTTTGCTATGCTGAAGAATCAGCAATTATTCGTCAAAACTTACCTTTTTCATTTCCGTTACGGAAGTAATACCCTGTAACACATATCTTGTGGCACTCATTCGAAGTGTATTCATTCCCTCTTTAAGTGCCTGGTTCTTAATATCATCGGCATTTCCGCCTCTTGCAATAACCATCTTAAGATCATGAGTCAATTCCATAATCTCATATACACCGATACGTCCTTTGTATCCTGTGTTATCACACAATTTACATCCTCGTGGCCTAAATATCTTAAGAGGCTCCGCCTGTGGCTTAACATTAAGAAGTGCCATCTCCTCCGCATCCGGTATGTATTCTTCCTTACATGCAGGGCAAAGACGTCTTACAAGTCTCTGGGCAATAACACCGACCGTCGAATCTGCTATAAGATATGGTTCAATTCCCATATCCTCAAGACGTGTAACGGTACTTGCCGCAGAATTGGTATGGAGTGTCGATACAACCAAGTGACCTGTAATAGATGCCTGAACGGCGATTGATGCCGTCTCGGTATCACGAATCTCACCTATCATAATAATATCAGGGTCCTGTCTTAAGATTGATCTTAGGGCAGAGGCAAAGGTTAAATTCGCTTTGTTATTGGTCTGAACCTGGTTAATACCGTCGATATTTGCTTCGACAGGGTCTTCTACCGTAATAATGTTAACCTCGGAACTGTTAAGCTCCGAAAGGGCCGTATACAATGTTGTTGATTTACCCGAACCTGTAGGTCCCGTAACAAGCAAGATACCATGGGGGTTCGAAATAATGTGGTCGAAAACCTTAAGCTCCGAATCGGAAAAACCAAGATCCTTCTTAGCCCTTGTAAGAGCGGTTTTCGAAGTAAGTCTCATAACTATCTTTTCGCCATATACGGTAGGAAGTACAGATACACGAATATCAAACTCCAATCTGTCTACCACCTGGGTAATACGTCCGTCCTGAGGCTTACGTTTTTCTGCTATATCCATTCCGCCGATAATCTTAATTCTGGCTACAAGCGCCGGGAGAATTCGGTGGGAATATGTATTTCTTTCATACAAAGTACCGTCGATACGGTATCTGATACGAACCTGTCTCTCCATAGGTTCAATATGTATATCAGAGGCTCTTTGACGAACAGCCTGTTCTATCATAGACTTAACGAGCTGTACAATAGGAGAATTATTAACATCCTCTGAATAAATATCTTCGTCAAGTTCCTCCTCGGCAGCTTCCTTACCCTTGGTATATTCATCAAGCTGTGAATTAAGTTCGCTCTGACCAAAGAGTCTGTCAAGAGTCATTAAAATGCTCTTTGATGTGGCAACTACAGGCTCAACCGTCATATTGGTGATAATCGAAATATCATCCATAGCTGCCATATCCATAGGATCTGCCATGGCAACACGAATCATATTGGGATTATTATCCGGTATTTCAAAGGGAAGAACCGTATACTTCTTAAGTATCTTCTCATCAACAAGATACTTAACGGAATCCGGTATTTCCAAGTCCGAGGCATTAATAAGTTCAAAGCCCAACTGATTTGACAAAGCTGAGGCTATCGACTCTTCTGTTGTAATTCCTGCCTCAACCAAAGCTACACCAAGTTTGGTGCCCTTTTGTTTTTGAAGAGCCAGTCCTTTTTGAAGTTGATCTTCCGTAATGGCGCCACCGTCAATTAAGATGTCGCCAAGACGCTTTTTTCTTTTGAGTTCCATTGACTAAATTAAGGTTTCTTTCGGTTTTTGATGGTTGTTTATTTATGGTTTGTTTTTATTAACCCTGTACATATTGTTGGGGTGATTATCATAATTTCTTATTTGGCCCAAATCAAACGGATTATGATTCTCGTCGCCGGAGTTCCAGTATACGTAAACATATTCCTTGCCTCCGTCTTTAAAGGTTACCAAATCACCGTTAATAATCTGTCCCGGCATGTATACATTTTTGTTGCCGTTATTACCCGTAATATCATATTCGTAATTATTACCGGTTAACTGAATGAGCCAATTGGGATGAAGCGCCGAATAATATTCCGGTGTCATAGCCTCATGATACCATATCTTCTGGTCATCATTTTCGTTAACGTAAACAAACTGCTGTCCCGACAAGGATGTAAATATGCCGGAAGGTGAATTTAACACCATAAACATATTATTGTAAGTACCGGACAGTTCATGTTTGGTAACTTCATCACCATGACTGAAATAATTCGCATCCCACCAGGTTATGTCATCGGCATAGGGCCAAACCTCACCGGTCTTAACGCCAATCCAAATAGCGTACAATTCAGTATCGGCCATTATCGGGGTCGAGAAGTCAAAACTGTCCGTAGGCGATGCCGAAGGACTGTCTGCCCAGCAGGCAAATGTCCTTGTCTTCGTGTTGGCAAGATTACCGGGATTGGCGGCTCTGTCACCTTCTTTAACTATCTGAGGATTGGTAAAATCAATTGTGCCGTATCCGTTCTCATGGAACGTAACTTCGTACTCGTTAGTGGGATTGGGTGTTGCAGTTGGTTCAGGTTCCGTAACCTTTTCATCATCGGTGGATGTGGTAGAGTTGGCATGCCATTCAACCAAATCAACCGATACAGTATCGCCGCAGTCCGGACACTTAATCCATGCCGTATGGCTTGTTGCATCAACGCCGTAATTACCGGCAGATGTATAGGAATTGCCCTTGTTGGTACCTTTCATACGGCAGTTACGGTACTCACCCACCTCATTCTCTACAGGCTTAAATGTGGTAGTCCACGTTCCGCCAAGAGATTGAGGTATTACTTTACCCAAACTGGTAGCATCAAGAGTAATATCCGCAATAGACGAATCGAACAGACATCTTTCATAAACAGCAAGAATTGCTTCTCTATTTTGTCTGCAGGATTTCTTTTTATTTTCATCAATATTTTTAGCAAATGCAGGTGCGATAAGTCCGATAAGGACAGCCATGATAGCAATAACAACTATGAGTTCCAGCAAGGAGAAACCCATAGTTTTAGCGTGCTTTATAGAATTTATATTTTTCCTCGTCCCCATCATACTTTCCAACTTCCAGTTGCCTTGAGTCAAAAAACCTTGAATAATTATATCATAGGCGCATACTTATATTCAATAAAACGTTTTAAAAATAGTATACAGAATTTACCATTTTAAAGCGTGCATTTTTTAGCATTTTGCATATCAAAAAAGTTGCTTATGGATAATCAAAAATTGCTATTGTTCGATAGGATAGTATTAATCAAGCCCATATTTAGCAAGACAGTCTTTCCTAACATATATCCTGGTCGTATAATATGACGCCGTTCCCTTCCATATAGGATAATCGGCTATTGTAAACACCAACTTATAGTCCGAATAGCTTATTCTATCACCGTATACGAACTCTATATGCGGTTCACCCACCAGCACCTCTGGATATCCATACTCTTTCCAGCGGGAGTATGCAGCATAATTTTCTTCAACAGAAGCCGTAAAATGCGTAACATATCCGACATTATTGAACGAATCATTGTGATTAAAAAATATATTTCTATCAAAATAGGGCACTATACTTACAGCGCTTCCTACAAAATTCGTATCATAATCTTCCATTGTGTATGCTCGCTCATCATCGTCTTCAGCTGACCGTGTCTGCTGATTTACATCCCACTCAGCCATAATAAGGGCATTTTCCATATGATGTTCCTTAATAAACTTCGATACTGTCCTTCCGTCCGAATAAGGTAGAGAAATATCCTTTTGGACCGACATTACCGAAAACAGTAGCATAATTCCCACTGTGGCAGCCGGAATTATTTTGAGCAGCTTTGTAAGGATTCGATACATATCTTCCGATAATCGTTCTTTCATTACAGTCAACAGCTCATTTCGGTTTTCCGGACTATAGGAAACCCACAAAGCAGCAATATATATCATCACACACATACCCGAATGGTGCTGATATCCGTAATATGTCATAAGCAGTGCGAACATAGCTTCCGGAACAAAATAGTATTTCCACATTTTTTTAGCAGATGTTATGCATAAATATACCCACGCAATTAACGATGCTATTATTCCGGGAATAAAAGCTATTCCCCCTGCATTTTCCCATATTTCCGGGAAGGTTGGCGATATCAATGCATCTCCCGGCATAGCCAAAAACATATATACTATCTTTTTAACAAAATCTTCATATCGCGAAGAATTTACCGCCACCGTCGAGCTGTAGGGAAGTATTTCCAATATTACCAGAATTGCAAATACAAGAAGTACCATCAAAGAATCGACCCGTCTGTCCCGAAGCAGTTCTTTAACGTAAGCCTTACCCTTGTCATGTTTCTTTTCATTTAGAATATCTATGCACCAGCATATACTTATTCCGCCCGCTATTACTATTCCGTAAGCACTGGATGTGCACAGCAGTGCCAGCAAAACCGTGTACCTGCAGGGATATCCATCCTTTGTCTTAAACTCGGTTGCCAAAAGAAAAATTAAAAACATCGCAACACAATAAGTTCTGCTTATAATCCCGTACTGATAAAAAAAGAAATATGTAAATGGCAATGTATATCTTACCCATTTGGCAAAGGGGCTCTTAAAAACGATTAAATATACAGTGGCTATACTAAAAATAAATGCCACGCACTTCAGACTGATTTCATAAGGAGCTCCAAGTTTTGCCGGAACAGACAAAATCAGACTCCACAGGGGTGGATGGCCTTCACCGTGGGGAATTAAAAACAACAAATCCCTATAGGAACCGCACTTGGCAATTTCCCATGCCTGAGCCTCATCAAACCAGGGCTCATGAAACACAGTTACCGCTGCGTACAATATTGTATATAAGCCCATAATTCCATATTCAATTAACGATCGCTTCTTTTTATCTTTCAATCCAATTCACCCGGCTATTTCATAAAATAATACTGATATTTACTGTATTCATTGCTCAATTGTTTTTCACCCTCAGAAAGGTTTTCCTTAAACTCCCCATTTTGGTCAATTACCGCGTTAGGAGAAAACACTCTGAACTCTTCTTGGTATTCCGAGTTTTTCATAAACCATGTATTTTTAGGTATTCCCGCCACATCCAGCAACCGTGATGCGAGGAAATTGGCACTTATCTCGTCTATCTTAGGTAAATCAACATCATAATTGGCATATAAAATACATGGAGTATAGTATTTTTTGTACTCCAATTCCGGAGCCCGCACTCCCGGTCCCAAAATCCTACTATATAAATCTTCATCAAGATTAGGCTGATGATCTCCGAATATCAGAATTACGGTAGGATCATCAATCGAATCAAAATAACTTATTAACTCTTCTATTGCCTCATCGGTTTTAGCCGAAATCGAAAGATACTGCTCTATATCGCTTTTTCCTTTAATATTATCCGTCAGTACTATTTCATTCTCATATTCCGGAAGATTATACGGACCGTGATTCTGCATCGTTACATTAAACATAAATAAGGGGTCACTGCCTCTATTTTTCTCATACCAATCAATTAAATATGCAAAATTATAACTGTCACTGACAAGATTTCGTACATACATTCCCTCTTGTGCATTTTTAGTCTTTGAATCGGAGGGGCGCTCATCAAATCCCATATTTTCGTAATCCGAATCAATTTGTTCAATAAATGTCATGTCTTCAAAGCCCATATTCGAATACACCTGACGTCTGTTATATCCGGCTTCATAATATGGATGAAACGCATATGTTTTGTATCCGTATTCTTTTACATTATTAACCAAATCATAGCTATAATCGATGCCCGGGAATTGAAGGAAGGGGATAGAGGTCGGACATAGCCTCATTGACATTCCGGTCAAAAATTCCCATTCCGTATTCACTGTTGTTCCTCCCCATACCGGAGTAACCATCTTAAAGCAGGAAACCTTCCCGTTATCTACGCCTTCTTCACTAATCTTATGAATATACGGTAACGGGTCACTATTAGTGCCCAAGTCCCCCAATAATGAAAAGTCTGCAAAAGCCTCATCCATAACCACAATAATGTTAGGCAGGGTCGAGAGCTCATCGTTCTTAGGTTCCTGTGATAAAAGATATTCTTCTATCACTTTTTCATCATATCCCTTAGGTTTTTCGATACCTGTCTGTCGCATTTCCACAAAAAGAGTTCCGACCAAACCATATTTCCGACCCAATTCATCAAAATAGTAATAATATCCTTTATATGGAGACAAATCGACAAAAAGCAGGGTTAGGAACGTAAAGATGAGGATTAGTGCACCTCTTATCCGTCCTTCCTGCTTTTTGGGAAACTTATATGCTTTTAGATAAAACAGACCAATGCAAACAAATACCAAAAAACATTCTGTTATGAGGCATCTGCACATGGTACCCGAAAATTCAAGAGTATATCTTCCCGCAACCGAAAATGCCACACCGGCGCAAAGAAAATCACTGAATTTAAGATAATTTCCGCGACATTGAAAAACAATATCATTTGTTAAATATATAAGTTCAAATAAAGTACCTGTAACTAATACCGAAAGTACAAAATTATTTGTGAGTAATAAAACCAGACCCTCGGCAAACAACAGAATTGCCAAAGTTATTGCAATAAATATAGGCTCTTCAAATGCTTCGTTTTGCGAAAACATCAGAATTGCGGGTACCAAAAACAAAAGTGCCATTCCGAGGGTACTCTTATTCTCCTGCAAAGTCTGTCCCAGACTTTCGCTCTTTTTGGTACTATTATCCTTTTTTATGGATTCATCCGTTTTCGCATTCATAGTGATATTATACATATTTCTGAACACAAGTTTAGGCCCGGCAATAGGCTTAAACACACTTTACCCATAATACGTTATCACTTTTCTATCTTCAATAGTTTTTTGGTACCTTAGCAAAATCTGAAGAAAAATATGGGTATTTTAGCAAAGGTTAGATTATTTTCCATGAACTTATCCATTATTGTAAGTCCCCAATGACAATTTTCTTCCACATCCTCAAGAGAACCGGACCACATCAGGCCTTCCGATACATATAAAATTTGTTTATTCAATACGCGAATGAAATTTTGATAATTGTCACGTACCTGTGTTTCCATCCTCGCATACCCTCTTCATCGGCTAACTTATGGTCATAACTTTCGACAGCAAAACCAAAAAGCGCATCTGTTGAAACATTCAAAGCCTGTGCCAACGGAACAACCTGAGTAATATCAGGAAGGCCTGCTCCGCTTTCCCATTTGCTTACAGCCTGGCCGGTAACACATAAGACACTCGCCAGTTCTTCCTGTGTAATTCCCAACAACGCATTCTCGAAAAAATTCCAACTGAACGTTGGAATTTTACCGTGACAGTAAAGCCACAGTCTCGACGCCATGTTCGTTGATTAACCGAATGGCTACAATACCCCAATATTATCTTTTCTCGTAATCTATCAATGTCATTTTATCGTTTACAATATGCTCCTCGCCCACACGCACGAAACCACATTTCTCGTAGAGATGACAATTTCCGGGCTCCTGAAGAATTGTATCAAGCTTCCACACCTTTGCATCAGGATACAGGGAAAATGCTTTTTGAATAGCCACATATCCGATTCCCTGATTCTGATACCTGGGAAGAATAAATATAGGACTGATATACAGGCTGCCTTCTTCCGGATCCGATAACTTATGTCCCAGATTGACAGCGCCGACTCTGGCTCCATCCTTAACAATAAAATAATACTTCCTGTTTTCCTGAGAGGCCCTGTTTATGACCCTTTCTATAGGCTCAATTGCAGGCGAGCATTCATCATGGTATTTCTGATATAACGGCATAAAGCTCTGTACCTGCATATCGTAGAGCTGATTTATTTCATCGATTCTCATCTCTTCAAGCTTCACCCTGTTCATCAGCTCGGTAACGCTTACATTCGGGAGATTAAACCGTTCTTTTATCATCCTGGCAACTTCTGATGGTTCAAGATTGGTATTATCTACCTTCATATAATTGTCGAAAGGTATTTCTCCTTCGTTACTTACAAGGCGGTATTTCCTCTCTTCGCGAAGCATACGAACTTCAGATAC
>JAZQQM010000021.1:0-2668 GCA_045629045.1 Lachnospiraceae bacterium | reverse complement strand
AGGAATACTTCTTACCATGGTGGATTCAAGAACAAATTATGCAAGAGAAATCAGTAATCTGATTCGTGAAGCATATGGCGGCAAGCTCCATGTATACGGAACCGATATTCCTCAGTCGGTGCGTGCCGCCGAAATAAGCGCAGAAGGAAGAAGTATATTTGCTCATGACCCGAAGGGAAAGGTTGCAAGCGCTTATAAGATTCTGACGAAGGAGGTGCTTGAGAATGAGCGAAAAAGGCAAAAACATTGCGCTGTCGAGTTATGATGATATCTTCAAAGACTCGGAAACACGTCAGATGGAAGAACAACTCGCAGAAAAGGAAGTCGTTCAGGAGATAGACCTTTTAGAACTTCATCCCTTCAAGAAACATCCCTTTCAGGTCAGAGTGGATGAGGAGATGATGAAGACCGTGGAGAGTATCGTAGAATACGGCGTATTAACCCCGGCGATAGTGCGTCCGAGAAAACAGGGAGGATATGAGATAATATCAGGCCATAGAAGAGCTAAGGCGGCTGATATGGCAGGATTATTCTCATTGCCGTGTATAGTGCGAAATCTTGATGATGATGCCGCGACGATTCTTATGGTAGATGCAAATTTGCAGAGGGAGAATATACTTCCGAGCGAGAGAGCATGGGCGTTTAGGATGAAGTATGAGGCAGTAAAGAGGCAAGCAGGGAGACCTTCAAAAGAAAATGCGTCCCAAATTGGGACAAATTTACGAACGGATGAAGAAATGGCAAAAGACGCGGGAGTTAGCCGCAATCAAGTGCAGCGATATATTCGCTTAACATATCTTCTTCCTCAACTTCTCGATATGGTAGATGAGAAGAAGATAGGATTCAATCCGGCGGTGGAATTATCCTTCCTAACACCTGAAAAGCAGAATGATGTTTTGAATGCAATGGACTACGCACAGTGTACGCCGTCATTATCCCAGGCGCAGCGCATAAGGCAGTTAGCCAAATCAAAGGATTATTCGATTGATAAGGTCGAAGAAATAATGAATGAGGAAAAGAAACCGGAGATTGATCATGTAACCATTAAGCATGATGTAATCCGTAAATATTTTCCAAAGTCATATACACCCAAGCAGATGGAAGATACGATACTAAAGCTTCTTGATCAGTGGCAGAAGAAAAGAAACAGAGACATGAACTCATTGTAGCAGTTACTTAGGTAGCTGCTTTTTTATTACAACAAATCGGAGGAAATCGAATATGAAAACAGCAACAAAATGCGCATGTTTGGCAAATGGAGCAGTATTAAAGCAGCCCGGTAAGGACGCTAAGATTATCAAAGGGAAAGAACTTGAGCGTGAGATAGCCCGCCTTGGTCTCTTCATGGAAAGATACGATGTGGAAGATGAGGATATGGTTGTTCTTTATAACTGTAAGAACGTAATCGAGGTAAACGGAATCAAGTATTCATTCGGTCCGGTAATTGTGCTGCATAAGGGCGAATCTGATGTTGAGTGCCTCTCAGAATCAGAGATTTGCGGTGCAGTAATCTTCCTTATGGATTCCGAAGTAACTCTTTGTTACGATGGTCAGGAGTTCACTGCATTTGAACTGTTCTAAACATAATTTAAGGCGGCTATGGCCGTCTTTTTTACATATTGCCTATATGATTTTCGGCTGTTTCTGTTAAAATAGGATGGAACGATTAACTTCTGGTTTTCGGAATTAAACAAATTTGAATTTGTGGAGGAAGGTGAGAGCGTATGAAAATATTAATATTCAATGGCGGACCACACAAAGGGAATACATGGCGGCTGACTTTGGCTGCAAAGAAGTATATCCATAAAATTGATAATACGGTTGAGTTTTGCGAAGTGCATTTATCAGAAATAGATCTTCCATTTTGCACAGGATGCAGCAATTGTTTTCGCAGAGGTCATAAATTCTGTCCACATCATAAGAAAGTGCAGCCGATAATAGATACAATAGAAGAATGCGATGCAGTTATTTTCTCTGTTCCATGTTTTCAGGGACATTTGCCCGGAATTATGAAAAACTTTACGGATCATATGGCATTTATGTTACACCGACCGAGATATTTTACAAAGAAGGCACTTATAATCAGTACAACCGGAGGTGTGTCAGCCGAGAGTACGACTAAGGCCTTAGCGGCAACACTGCCGGGATGGGGATTTAATAAATGCTATCAGCTTCCGGTAACTGCACTGAGTTGGAATGACTACAAGCCAACGAAAAAGAATCTGCGAAGGACATATGAAGTCACGAAGAGATTTTATCTTGATGTGAAATCCGGAAAAGCACATATCCCCGGAATAGGTGTACTGATCCCGTTTAATCTTTTTCAGGCCATGTGTGTCGGTAATAAGGGAGAAAAAGACTATCCGACTGAGGATAATAACTTTTGGCCGAAATACAAGGGGATGAGATATGCGCCGGGTGTACCCTTAACTCCGTTGAAGAGATTTTTGGGATGGTTGATTTACCTGGTCGGGAAAAAACTGTCTAATACAATGGTAATCACCTACAAGAAATAGACTGGCAAATTTTGATAATTCGGGCTGAGGGATATATATGTACGGAGAGCATTGGATAAATATTGATGGCTTAAATGAATGGGATGTGTCAATAGAAAAGGTTGTTGGAGGATTTATTTGGCTTGGATTTTCAAGAGATAATCCAGAAAGAA
>JAZQQM010000020.1:0-60740 GCA_045629045.1 Lachnospiraceae bacterium | reverse complement strand
GCCGGCGATGGTTCCGGACAGGATGTGTATATTATAGGTCAGGACAACCCCCTTGAAACGTTTGATGGGATTGTAATTGCTGTTTATCACAGAACAAACGATGTTGAAGACAAATGGATTGTTGCAAAGGAAGGCTCCGATTTTTCTGATGAGGAGATCATGAAAAAAATTCATTTCGTTGAACAATTTTTTGAGGGATACTTGTGTAGATAATGTGTTATTTAGCGCAGCAGACAAATCATATACCGGTTTGAAGCGGATTATTGTATGTACAAATTCAAATTTAGTCGCACCGAAGAATCATGAGTCGGTGGGTTTTACGCTGTACGATAGAAAAGCAAATGTGACAGAAAGTTCTTATACGGGAGATTATTTGTATTACGAAATAATTCTTTAAGAGCAAAATAATTCCTATTCGATAAATAAGCAAAGGATATGCAACAAAAGGACTGGAACTTACACTTGAGATAGTTAGAATAATTGTGCCTGAGGACGAAATAAATCTCAGTTTCGTCGAGCTGATGATTTTATTAAGAAAATGGCGTTTAGTCAAACGGATTAGTTTGAGATTATTTTGAAGGAATTAGTATATTGTGAGATAGGAAGACTGTTAGAAAAGGCTGTTAGAAAAGGCTGGATTTCGGCTGGAAAAGCGGCTAAAGAAGAAGCGGATGCTTCGTTTAGTGACCCAATATTAAAATAAAAGGCAAATGGTGTTATATATCATCTGCCTTTTGCTGGAGTTATTCCTATTTGCGCATGTTAATGCGAAGTAAAGTTTCCTTACTTCTTTCGCATAACCCAGATGAGATTATGAGTAATATTCTCATCTGCCTTCGTGCACTTGTAATCTCTGTAAACATCAACAAGTTCAAAACCGCATAGTTCAATGAGCCACTTCATTTCCTGACGATATGTCTGTCGCATCGTAACCGGGCGAACACGCTCCGAAATCACATTCCCTTCATCATCAAGAGTTTCGAATTTCCAGTTTCCACTCATTATCTGCGTTACGGCATTGTATCCGATAGCATTGTAAATACGTTCCTTTTTTCCATCACTGTTCACGTACTCAAGTCTGAATGAATAATCGTCCGGTCCTGTAGAAATCTGAGACGCCTGTATCGGAGGAAACGGATCGAATGTATTAAGAGTCAGTATTCCACCTTCCGTGAGCTGCTCTCTGATATTAAGAAGTGCGGCCTTTTGAAGTTCAGGCGTGGGAAGGTGCATAAACCCGCTTCGAGCAATGATAGCCAGCGAATATTTCCTGCCGGAATCGAATTTTGTCATGTCAGCCGGATAAATATTCAGATTTAATCCCATATCTTTGGCTTTTAAAGCAGCTACCTTACACATTTCCTCGGATAAATCCGTTCCGTCTGCATCAATTCCGTGCTTTGCAAGATACAAAAGTACCGCACCTGTTCCGCAGGCAATATCCACTACTCCATTCTGACCGTATTTTTTTGCCAGTTTAAGATAGAATTCCTGAAAGCCTTCATGCGTATTGTTGGTTGCAAACATAACCTCCAGATATCTGTCATAGTTTTCGGCAACATCCTTATAATCATGTAAATCCATATCTTTGTCCTTTCTGATTAATCAGTCTGCTACATTTTCACTCCATCCCATATCTTTGTAATACGTAAGTAACAATTCCTTGGATACTGGAATCTCGCTTCCTTCCAGTTCTTTGTATACCAATGATGTCAGATTCAAAAGGCTCTTCCATAAATCCCGGGAATCTTCGCTGTATACAAGTGTGCTCTTGATATCCGCTTTTGCTTCTTCAGGCAGCTTGTCCATATCATGGTTATATCCGCTTTCCAATCTGTAGCGATCACCCAGCAAATCTATGTATACTCTTCTGATAAACTCAAGTTCTCCGATGGCTCTTAGAAAATTATTTCTGTAAATTGCAGCAGCTGCATGCATCATGCGTGCCCATATGGAATCACACGCCATTTCAAAATCTTTCTTTTGCTTATTTCCGTATATGCTCTCATCCATCCAGGCTCTTGACTGAATCATTTTTTCCTCAACAACGCCGGTATTATCAAACAAAACCTTATATTCCGCTTTTCTGGCTGCCGCATGCTCGTAACAGCCAAAACCCATATCGATTTCCAAAAGATTAGACAATACGACCACCAAAAGATGACTCACTTCCTGCTTTTTGCTATATTGAATCTCATATTTAGAAGCAATCTTTTCATTCATGAATTCCATTACTTCGGGCATCGAAGAATCCGAATCCAGTGCGATAACAAAATCCAAATCGCTCTTTTCATCATGATATCCGTAAGACCCCGAACCAACCTGAACCAATGCTACTATCTTAGGATTCTCCTTGGTAATCGAAAGAATATAATCAAATACTTCCTGTCTGTCCTGTACATCAAAAATTTTGCTCATACGATTGTGCTCCCTTCTTTTCATGCATGACGCAAACGCTGACACGTTTGCCCTTTCTCGCAAAATCACCCTTGCAAGCAAGTGATTTTGCTTCGAAAAAACCACTTATCCGGAACAGATAAGTGGTCAACTTTCAAATTCTTATTTTTTGACTTCGCTATTTTCTGTAATCCGGAATTCTATATACGCCAATGGGGCCATATGCTGTCATTCTGCACATAGTCGTTGTAGTAAAAGATGTAATTCCGGTTACAAGCACTAACATAAGCGTAGTCCTTTCATAATTGTTGTGGTAATAATACGTCATAGAATTTTGAGTGTCAATCTTTTTATCATAATTTTTTCTGCCAAAGTATACACCCTTATGGCAAAAGGACCGTCCCCAAATGGGTGATATGATATAATTAATTGTAAATGCTCTTTGGGGATTTTTAGATTTGGTGCACAAATCAAAAATATAGGGGAATAGGTATGTATAATTTGTTTTTAATTCTATATGGTATATCTTTTTTTGCTACGATGATATGCACTATTATAGTGTGTAATCATAAGGCCTGTCAGATGCAAAAGCTGTCTATGCTGGTATGTATTTCCGTGATGGCTGTGGTAGTAGGATTCTTGCTTAAAATACAAGCTTCTGAAGTCGGAGGATTAATTACGGCTCAAAAGCTTATTTATTGTTCTGTGCAGTTTACAGCCTTTTTTATGCTCCTGTTTATTATGGAATATTGTCGCTTTAAGATGAATGACGTGCTTAAAGGTATTTTTGTGGCAGTTAACTGTTTGATAGCTGTAAGTGGGTTAACTATGGATTACCATCCCTTCTTTTACAAGCGATACTGGGTTGAGGAAGTTAATGGGCTGGTATCGTTGGACAAAGAGTATGGTCCTATGCATACGGTCGCAACAGCAACCATTATTTTGTATATGGGATTGATGGTATTTTATGTGGGCAAATTTTGTGCTCAGAATATTAAGAAGAGTCGTGCAGGTGTAATCAAAGTCCTTATCTGTGTTCTGATTCCCGGTATAGCATTTCTAATGCCTAAATTTATATCTACCCCCTATGAGTTTCATCCTATAGCTTTTTCGATTTTTACGGTTTTATTGGTAGTACTGGTATACAAAGATAGCATTTACGACTTTATGAACCTGGCATCAAGTTACATTTATAAGTCTATAGATGAGGCTGTTATTGTATGTAATAACGATTATGGATTTAAAGGGTGTAACGATAAAGCAATCGAACTGTTCCCATTCCTTAAAGATATTTCTATAGATACGGATATTAGAGAATTATCAGAGCTTCTTACGGATATTTATAATGAGAGGCTTATGGAATATGAAATAGATGATACAATTTATGACGTTTCGGTAAGACATATTACCGAAAACGAAAAGGTATTGGGCAAAGTAATATGGTTAACGGATGTCACCATGGAACGTATATATACGCGACTTCTTAATGAACAGAAAAAGTCATTGGAATCTGAAGTTGAAACCTTATCAGATATTAGTTATAAGGATGAAATGACAGGCCTTTTAAACAGAAGATGTTACGAAGAAACCCTTGAAGCTATCAAAGAATCGGGTAATTGTGAAAATATTAGTGTTATGGCCTTTGATGTAAACGGGCTTAAGGCAGCTAATGACAGTATGGGACATGCAGCAGGTGATGAACTTATTAAGGGTGCTGCCGATTTAATCAGTAATGTATTTCCTTTTGCCAAGAGTTTTAGAGTTGGCGGTGATGAGTTTGTAGTTATTTTTACCGAAAAACTTATTAATTCCGAACTATACATTAATATGCTAAAAGAACAGATGAAG
Source organism: Lachnospiraceae bacterium (assembly GCA_045629045.1). Classification (GTDB taxonomy): domain Bacteria; phylum Bacillota; class Clostridia; order Lachnospirales; family Lachnospiraceae; genus JAILLW01. The sequence continues at coordinate 56,495 of JAZQQM010000020.1, read as the reverse complement.
GAATTTACCGGCAAGATGGTTAAGGAACTTAGTGTCTCATACGGTTTTGTTCAGGGAAGTGATTATCCTGATGAAACAATAGACGGACTTTTGGCGCTGGCAGATAAAGCTATGTATGAATGTAAGAAACTGTATTATCAGGAAAAGGGTATAGACAGAAGAGGCAGATAAAAGGAAAGTAACTAATTGAGGACTCACAAATGAAAGTAGAAATAAAATCTGTCAATTCATATGAAGAAGAACAGGCAATTATAAGCGCTGTTAGCGTAACAGAAGAAATTCAAAGTGCCATTGAAATCTTGGAGAATAACTGTCGCGTTGTACCGGTAATCTATGAAGATTCAACTATGATGTGCAGGACCGATAAGATATATTACATAGAATCTGTTGATAAAAGGTCATATATTTATACGAAAGATGGATGTTACGAGACTAAGTACAGGTTATATGAGCTTGATGAAATCTTAAGCCAAAACTTTTTTAGATGTGCGAAAGCAATGATTATTAATATTCGTAAGATAAAAGCTGTTAAGGCAGAGCTGAACGGTCGTATGACAGCAGAATTATTAAACGGAGAGCAGGTCATCATTGCAAGAAGCTATGTTAAAGATTTGAAAGAAAGGCTGGGATTATAGCATGAATAAGATAAAGATAATATTTAGTCAGACATTAATGATATCCACGGCTATTCTTTTTATGATGGGAATTAATTCCCTAATTAATTATTTAGTATACGGTACTGATTACTTAAATTGGCCCTGGTACATTCCGATTTCTTATGTTATAGCGGGATTTCTTTGTGCATTACCGACACTTTTTATTATGGATACGGATGAAGTAACAAAAACAGTATTCAAAGTGAGAATTATACTGCATTTTATTTGTGTGGGAATAGTATTGAGCTTATGTGGAATTCTCTTTAAGTGGTTTGATTCCGTTGGGGGATACCTGGCAATAATGATTACATATGTGGTTATCTATATCTTTGTCTGGGTGGCCACCTCCTGGATTCTTAAAGCAGATGAAAAGAAGATAAACGAAGCAATTAAAGAAATTCAGGACGAAGAATAGCCATATTCTTACATTTAAATCAAAATAAAGAGTTAAAAGTGCAACTTGGTAGCATGTATATGCATGTGAGTCCGGTTGCACTTTTTTAATTTAAAAATCATGTTATCTTAATCTTACAAAGACAGACAACATTGAAAAATATATTAATTCTACGAAAGGAAACAATTAATGAAAGCTGTTACGGTAAATAATCTTGTTAAAAAGTATAAAGATGTTACTGCTGTGGATAACATCTCTTTTGATGTAAACGAAGGTGAGTTTTTTGCTTTTTTGGGCGAGAACGGTGCAGGAAAATCCACAACAATTAATACACTTTGTACGATATTTGAGAAAAGTTCGGGAGAAGTTAAGATTTTTGATTATGAGCTTGGTAAGAATGATGATGCAATCAGGCAGTGCATCGGAATAGTATTCCAGAATTCCGTTCTTGATAAGAAACTTACGGTAAAAGAGAATCTTATGACAAGAGGTGCTTATTATGGATTGAGTAAGGGTGAAATTAATAAGCGAATAGAGCCTTTTCTTGAACGTTTTGAACTTGGTGAGATATGGAACCGTAAATATGAGAAGCTTTCGGGGGGTCAGCGTAGAAGAGTTGATATTATTCGTGCACTTATCCATAATCCTAAGATCTTGTTTTTAGATGAACCCACTACAGGTCTTGACCCCATGTCCAGAAAGATTGTGTGGGATTACATTGACTATCTTAGAAAGGAAAAGAAGATGACTATCTTCCTAACAACTCATTACATGGAAGAAGTTCGTGATGCAGATAGAGTGGTTATTCTTGATAAGGGTAAGATTGTAGCAAATGATACTCCGGCGGGACTTAAAAATGCATATACCTGTTCAAAGCTGATATGGTATGTTTCGGAAAATATTGAAAATGCCAGGTTATTAACGGAATTTGAGTATTCCTATGAAGTTGATCATTACATAATTAAGATTCCTAATGACTCATTTAATGTTACGGAATTCTTATATAGGAATAAAGAGGCCATAAGAGACTATGAAATAGTAAAAGGAAGCATGGATGATGTGTTCCTTAATCTTACAGGAAGGAAAATAGGTGATTAAAATGAAGGGTTTTGGAGGTTTAATTAAGCGCAACCTACTGTTATTTTTTAAAGATAAACAAGCGGTAGTTTTCTCACTTTTAACTTCGATAATTGTTTTAGCATTATATTTGTTATTTTTAAAAGATTCCTTCTCAGGAGCTATGAATGAGGTGGTAGATTCCTTTCCGGGATTGTCAGATTTGATTTCACCAACAGATATCGACATGTATTCCAACCTAGTGTTATTAATCGGAATCCTAGGATCTGCAATGATTACAGTGCCATTTAACTGTCTCACATTGCTGGTGAAGGACAGAGAAGATAAGATTGATTATGATGTACTTGCCACTCCTATAAGAAGAGGCCAAATTATCACTTCATATTTCGTTTCAGCAGCAATTTCATCCATTATATTGACAGGTGTTATTTTAACAATAGGTTTAACGGTTGTTGGCGCACAGGGAGATTTACACCTAAAAACACGTGATATTGTATCGGCCTATGGAATTGTGGCTTTAGGATCGGTTTCTGCCACTGCACTTTTCATAATAATTATGATGTTATTTAAGTCATCAAGTGCCAGTGGAGCATTTTTTGGAATGCTTTCGGCAGCATCAGGCTTCGTGATTGGAGCATATATTCCAATTTCACAGTTCTCGAAGAGTGTACAGACGGTATGCAATCTCTTTCCTGCCAGTCATGTTACAATTGTCCTTCGTAATCTTTTGATGAACGGTCTTCTCGATTATATGGATTCCGCAATCGGTGGACTTGATAACGGAATGTATGTGTCGACAATTAAAGATATATTCTGTTTTAAAGCCCATATGTTTGGTAATGATTTAGGCGTTGGCAGTATGCTAGGCTATGTTGTTGCAGGAATTGTGATATGCGTTGTTGTGCAGGTTGTTGTTTATTCAAAAACATATAAAAAGAAGTGACATAGCAACGATGTAGTATTGAAAACTATGTGCAACGGTGTTAAAATCCATATTGATAAAAATTTTTACATCAATTAAGGAGACATTGGATATGAAACGTACCGGATTAGCACAACGAACTTTACCGAATTATACAGTTGGAGAAGAAATTGCAAATATGGTTACGCACATAGTAGGTGCGATATTTGGAGTTGTTGCTTTGATACTGTGCGTTGTATTTTCAGCACTAAGAGGAGATGGATATCGTGTGGTGGGCAGTGCGATATATGGATCTTCTCTTATTACTTTGTATACGGTTTCAAGTGTATATCATGGCTTGAAGCCAAACATGGGTAAAAAGGTTATGCAGGTCATAGACCATTGTACAATCTACTATTTAATAGGCGGTACCTATACGCCGATTGTACTGGGTGCGATTCGTGCTAATAACCCTGCTCTGGGTTGGACAATTTTTGGAATAGTATGGGGGTTATGCGCTCTGGGAGCAGTTTTTACAGCAATAGATCATAATAAGTATTCTAAATTTTCGATGACGTGTTATATAGGTATAGGATGGGTTATTGTTTTGGCAATTAAACCGACTGTTGAGGCGGTTACGTTAAACGGAGTAATGTGTCTTATCTATGGCGGAATTGCATATACTTTGGGAGCTATTCTGTATAATTTGGGCAAAAAATATAATAAGAAATATGTTCATTCTATATTCCATATTTTTGTTTTGATGGGAACCATGTTCCATTTCATTACGGTATTTAGGTATTGCATTCTGAATTAATAACTATGATACAATATGTTCATAGTGTTTGAATATTAGCGGAGTAATTTGTAAATGGAAGAAAAGCACCAAAGACGAGTTCACTATTCAGGTAAATATCCTAAGAAATTTGAAGAAAAATATAAAGAACATGATCCTTACAAGTATAAGGATACGATAAAACATGTAATAAGCAAAGGAAGTACCCCTGCGGGTATGCACATTTCTATTTGTGTAAATGAAATACTTGATTTCTTTGATATTATGCCGGGGCAGCAGGGTTTGGACTGTACGTTTGGTTATGGCGGTCATTCCGGAAGAATGCTCGAAAAATTACAGGGTATCGGGAAATTGGTTTCGCTTGATGTGGACCCGATTGAATCTGCTAAATCAAAAAAGAGACTTAATGACCTCGGATTTGGTGATGATATCCTAAAGGTTAAACTTACTAATTTTATGAATATTGATAAAGTTGTTGAAGAAGAGGGCAAATTTGATTTCATTCTGGCAGATTTAGGTGTTTCTTCAATGCAGATAGATGACCCTTCAAGGGGCTTTTCTTACAAAATTGATGGGCCTCTTGACTTAAGAATGAATCCCAATATGGGAATAAGTGCAGCGAAAAGACTTGAGGAAATTAGTAAGGATGAACTGGCTACTATTTTAATAGAAAATTCGGATGAACCTTATGCCAAGGTGATTTCTTCGGCAATAGTTGAAGCAAGAAGAAAAGGTAAGTCTCCCAAAACGACGACAGAATTAAGAAATGTAATAGAAAATGCTATTCCGACGAAAGATAAGGATGAAATAAAGAAAACCTGTGCCAGAGTATTCCAAGCCATAAGAATTGATATAAATCAAGAGTACGATGCTTTATACACATTGCTGGAGAAAATACCGGATGCGCTAAAACCGGGTGGAAAAGTAGCAATACTGACCTTCCATTCGGGAGAAGACCGGCTTGTTAAGAAGTCCTTTAAGGAATTCTATAATTTGGGATTATATTCTGATTATGCCAAGGAAGTAATTCGTCCTTCTGCAGAAGAGTGTAGTATTAATCCACGTGCCAAATCTACCAAGATGCGGTGGGCGATAAAGGGATTATAAGAATTCAACAGCGTGTTTCCGCGTCCAAAGGGGAATAAGATTTCGCTGACATCTTGGGTTATTACGTTCTTTAATAGCAATGGCGTCGAAGAATACTTTCCATAAATCGGTGTATTCGTCATTTGCCGACTCTGTTTCTAAAAGGCGGTTATACTCCTCTTCATCTAAATTTCTAAGGTAATATGGTTGATTTTTGGCATGGATGACGGCTTCTTTATGTATGTCGTCAATGATTATCCAGTTTTCTGAGGGCATCCTGTCTTGAAATGCAGGCCCCAGTGTAACAACCAGCTTACTCTTGGGTTCAATATGAGCTACATACATATCTTTACGTACTTCATGAAATCTGACTACTTCTTTGAACCTGCAGGCTTCTTTGCCTAATCGTGTTCTTATTTCACGATTTCGCATAACATCCTTGTATTGAACCATATCAAGGACATTAGGTCCGAATGCAAATCCCAGTATCATAATCCTATAGATATTATCAAGAACGTCACTTTCATAGGCCATGGCGGTATATGCCAATTCCTGATAAACATATGGGGATATTTTTCTGTTAACGGAGTCCATTACCGATTCGGCTTTGTCTGTATCAGGATCCACATGGACATATTCGGTAAAAAGTTCGCACTGTCCTAAAGGCTCTAATTCCAGCCGGATGTTCTGATGTCCAAGCCCCGATGCCCAGGCAACATATATGCAGGTAAGCATAGCCTCCCAATTGTGTGCACATGAATATACTCTCATAAATTATCCCACATAGGAAGATATTCCCGAAGAGGCGGATAACCCAAAATCCTCAAAAAGATTCAGTTGCTTATAGTTTTCTGTAGGTCCTTGAATCTTTAAATTCTTAGATTTTTCGGTATCAACCAATTGATGGAGAATGAACTTTTCTTCTATCGGTATCCGGTAAAGCATATGGCCGTTACAAGTAATGAAGTACTGTGCTCGCTTAAGTACGACACCCATTTTTTTAAGCATGGGGAATGTTACACTTCCGTATCTTCGGGCGCTCATGATACGTTTTACGGAGGTAGGTCCTATTCCGGGTACCCGTAAGAGCATGTCATAAGAAGCTTTATTGATTTCCACGGGGAATTCTTCCAGGTGCTTAAGAGCCCAAAAACATTTAGGGTCGATACGTTCGTCAAAATACGGGTTATCCTTATTAAGAAGTTCGTTAGCCTGAAATCCGTAATACCTAAGAAGCCAGTCGGCTTGATAGAGTCTGTGTTCTCTAAGCAGTGGGACAGGAGTCTCCAAATCTGGAAGCGCAGGATCATCATTAAGCGGAATATATGCAGAATAAAACACTCTCTTAAGGTCCATGCTCTGATACAGACTCTGAGTAGTTCTTATTAAATCAAAATCGGTCTCATTAGTGGCACCGATAATCATCTGTGTGCTTTGGCCGGCAGGAGCAAAAGGTCTTTGAAGTTGTATGTCTTTCTTGTCGGCAGGAATTAAATAGCATTTATCGTTGCCTTCGATTCGAAAGGGGTCTTTACCGAAAATACCGTTATTTACATGTCCGTTAATTGATGCCCTTTCCATGCGGGCATCTTTACCTATGGCAAGGCGATGGGTTGCGATTGTTCCGGATATTTTGCTCATTGGTTTTACAATGGTTTCAAAAGATTTATTCGGTGCAAGCGTACGCAGGCTTTCCTGCGTCGGAAGCTCCATATTGATACTGATTCTGTCTGCAAGAAGCCCTGCCGAATAAATTAATTCATCTGAAGCTCCGGGAATTGCTTTAATATGAATATATCCGTTGAAACGGTATTTTGTTCTAAGAAGTCGCAGGGTTTCTACCATCTTTTCCATGGTGTATTCGGGATCTTGAAGAACACCTGAACTAAGGAAAAGACCCTCTATATAATTACGTTTATAAAACTCAATGGTAAGTGTACAGATTTCTTCCGGAGTGAAGGTTGCACGGGGAATATCGTTAGATTTACGATTCTTACAATATTTGCAATCATATGCACAATGATTGGTCATAAGAATTTTAAGAAGTGATATACATCTACCGTCTGCTGCAAAAGTATGGCATACGCCGGATGCGCATGAGTTACCAAGATAACCCTCCTTCCCTCGTCTGTCTACACCCGAGGAAGTGCATGCAACATCATACTTTGCAGCATCTGATAGAATTTCAAGTTTGTCTTCTAAAGATAAATCAGTCTGAATCTCGTACATATGTTCGCCCTCTGTAAATATTATACGAACACATGTTCTTAATGTCAATGGTGATTTAATTATTAATATTAAATTAGTTCTTACATAGTTTCATGGTGCTTAGATAACTAAGTAATGCCAATATTCCGTAAGTAAGCGTAATTAATAAAGTTATAATTACCGGTTTAACTATAAATCCCAAAGCTACGGTAGCGACAATAAGTATTATTGATGCAAACATATTGGGAAGGAGATATAAAGTTACGGAAGTTCCCTGCTTAATCACTTCCACTTCATTTTCCCAGTCATGTCTGTAGTGCTTTAGGTCACATCGCATTCCCCAGGCTGTACTGAAGCAGCATGTAACAATTCCGCATATGATAAATAGTAGTATTTCAATAATCGTAGCTTTGCACTTTATTCCCAAAACAAGATTTCCGAGTATTGTAAAAGGAACCGTTAACTGCATATTAAAAAGCATTTTACCTAAGATAAGTGTCTTTTTACTGATAGGTAGACTTTGTACAATCCAGTAATTTTTACCTTCAAGAGAGAAGGAACATGCTGTTGTTGGGACCATTCCGATTAAAAAGTAAACGATTATCGGAATTGCCGGAAGCAACATCTGTTTGGTAACGGGAGCACCCTGTGTTACTGTACCGATTATGCTGTCTATATCAACGAACAAAACCACAATACTGAGTATCAAAACAAAAAGTTCACCTAAACCGACATTAGTAAGATAGATTGTCGAATTTACGAAATGCCTATACTCTTTGAACGCAATGGACTTAGTAACCGATTTTGTCTTAAGAGTCTGCATACGGTATTTCTTACGTGATATACCCGACATCAGCCTTGAATTAATTCGACGGTAAAATTTACTTACTATAAAGAAGAATAATTCAAAAATTACCAATGTAATTACGATGAATATGAGAGCATCTGATATACTTCCGTTAACTACGGCATTCTCGAACCATTTGGCAGGCAAAAATATACTCTTTATCTTATCTGTAGTATCCGAAACCGATTTGAGGGTGTTGTATGTATCGGTAGAGATATCTCGAGCAAAACCGTCAATTATATATCTTGAAGCAAAACAGATAATTACAAAAATAAAAGTAAGTATGGTCTGAATTATATTTTTGTGCCTAAATCCGGAACCGATTCCGGCAATCAGCGAGCCGATTGCGGCTGCTATAATCATAGGAATAATCGGCAGCAGGGCGGAGAGTATTATCCACAATATATATGTAAGAATGCCCGGACGTACGTAATAAGCGTATCCTATCAGCATGGACAAAGATATACTTGCTATCCAGGGTATATTTTTGATATACATATACAGGAATTTGGAGGATACCACTGTTTTGACGGAAAAGGGCATGGATATCAGCATGTCATACTCTTTAAATGCAAAAAGATATCCGTTAGTTTTAAAAATGGTAAAGAAAAACTCCAAAAATCCCAGCACTATCGCACACATAACAGGGATTGCGCTCGTTAATCCCACATATCCGTAGCCGATTGACATTGCCAGACAATATGCCATGAGCATCAGGTACAGAATTGAAAAACCTACATATCCACCTATTATCTTGTTGCGTTTCTTTTTGTCTTTTTCGTGTTTTAAGATATTTCGTGAACTGGTGGATAATAGGAGATTCTTAAGTAAAATCATCCCATTATTTTTCATTTTCCACTACCTCCATAAAAACATCTTCCAGTGACTGATTGCCTATAAGATCTTCCATTTTACCGCTTGCGACAATCTGTCCCTGTTTAATAATTGAAATCTTATTACAGAGTTTCTGAGCCACTTCAAGGACATGTGTCGAGAAGAAAACAGCAGAACCGTTTTTACACATTTCGTGCATTATGTTTTTAAGCGACAGAGCAGCTTTGGGGTCAAGGCCCACAAATGGCTCATCAAGAACCAGCAGCTTGGGTTCATGGATTAAAGCTCCGATAATTGCAACCTTTTGTCTCATACCATGAGAATAGGAAGAAATCATATCTCCGAGAGCGGAAGTTATTTCGAATTCGTCGGCATATTTTCTAATTCTGTTTTCTCGCGTTGCTGTGTCAATATTAAAGACATCTGCTATGAAGTTAAGATACTGAATACCTGTAAGATGCTCATATAAATCCGGGTTGTCCGGAATATATGATGTAACTTTCTTGCATTCGATAGGGTCACTTTTTACGGAATGACCGTCAATATATATTTCACCTTCTTCAAATTCAAGAACACCCACGGTCGCGCGAATTGTTGTGCTTTTGCCGGCACCGTTATGACCGATAAATCCATAAATATCACCTGATTCAACTTCAATATTAACGTTACTTGCGGCTTTCTTGTCACCGCCGTATGATTTAGAAAAATTTTCGATTTTAAGTATACTCATAAATTTCCTTTCATTTACTAAGAATGATTAAAGCACAACTATTCGATATCAAGTTCCGGAGGAACATCTATTTCATCCGAAACATATTTTCCGTTTTTCTTGCGTTGCCGTACACACTCTGTCAGAAGATACTCTATTTGTCCGTTAACGGATCTAAAATCATCTTCCGCCCAGGCAGCAAGAGCGTTATATAGTTTAGCATTAAGCCTTAAAGGGACTTGCTTTTTTCCGTTATCATTATCTGCCATGTTAATCTCCCGCGACTTTTATCCTGATTTTTGCGGCTTATACTATTAGTATAGACTTCCTGAATTGACAATAGGCTGAGCATCTTTGTTACCGCAAAGGACAACAAGAAGGTTAGAAACCATAGCAGCTTTTCGTTCTTCGTCGAGTTCAACAAGATTGCCTTCACTAAGTCGTTCAAGAGCCATTTCAACCATACCGACTGCTCCGTCAACTATCATCTTACGGGCATCTATAATTGCGGAAGCCTGCTGACGCTGAAGCATGGCAGCTGCAATTTCGGGAGCATACGCAAGGTATGTGATACGGGATTCGATTATTTCTATTCCGGCTTCTTCAACGCTTTTTTGAATTTCTTCCTTAATTCTTTGTGCAACCACCTCGCTTGAACCTCTTAAAGATCCTTCGTCGGCTACCCCGTCCCCTGTGGTATCTACGTTTTCAGCAACATCATAAGGATATATTCTTACGATATTTCTAAGGGCCGCATCACATTGGAGGGAGAGAAATTCTTTGTAATTATCTACGTTGAATACTGCCTTTGCGGTATCGACGATTTTCCAGGTTACGGCAATTCCTATTTCGATGGGATTACCGAGGCAGTCGTTAATCTTCTGACGGGAATTACTCAAGGTCATTACTTTAAGGGAAAGCTTTTTGCTTACGGCAAGCTGATTAACGTTGATATTGGTTCCGCCGGCGGAGAGAATACCATCGGATACATCCCCGCTTTGGCTTAGTTTTGTTGCAGCGGCAGGGTTGATAGCAGCACAAAAGGGATTAACATAGTAGAAGCCTTCACCTTTTAAGGTACCGATATATTTACCAAATAAAGTAAGTACTACTGCTTCCTGAGGCTTTAATACGGTGAGCCCCATGGCAAATATCCAGCCGAGAGACACCGCAATGACACTTATTACCAAAAGAGGTATATTATCATTTTTGCCTCCGAATACGATTCCTACGATTGCAACAGCATATCCGACCAGAATAATTAGTAAGACAGCCATTCCGTGTTTCTTATTTTCTAATATTTTTTCATTCATTTTATGTTTCCTTTCCGCCGTACGGCAATCAAGATGATATCAAAATGATATCACAGTTTTATAAATTGTCAACATCGTGCGAAAAAATCACCTGTTTTTGCGAAAAAATTAGAGGCTAACTTATGTGCAATAATTTTAGATAAAAATAAATTGACAGAATATTTACAAAATTGCGAATATAATGTATAATCAATTAATGTTTACATAAGATTTGTAACATCTTAAAATATAAGTTGCTAGGAGGGGTTTTATGGGAACTAAAACAAAAGCAAAAAAACAAGAACTTAGTTTCTTCTCTAAGATGAGTACTAAGATAACATTGCTTATCAGTGTTATCGTAGTTGTAGCAGTTCTTGCGGAAGTACTTATTGCAGTTAATAAGTCTTCAAGTGCAATGGAAGATACATATCTTAACTATGCACAGAACTTAGCGGAAGAAGCAGCAATCGGCGTAGATTTTGCCACAGAATTCGGTGAAAAGGCATACGGTGGTTATGCACAGAACTTAGCAGAAGAAGCAGCCGTTTCAATCAACTTCTCAAGAATATTCGGTGAAGAAGTTTATAAGAATTATGCTCTTGACCTTGCTAAGACAGCTGCCAAGGCAGTTGACAATGCAGGCGGTGAGTCTTCTGTTCTTGCATCGGTTGTTATTTCGGGAGTTGAAGGATCATATGCATATATGGTATCTCCTGACGGAACAATGCTTTATCATTCAAATGCCGAAAAGATTGGCCAGCCTGTAGAAAATGCAGCAGTTAAGGGAATCGTAGCTGATCTTCAGGCAGGTAAGACTGTTGAAGACGGTGCAGTTCTTTACGAATACAAAGATGCTATTAAGTTAGCAGGTTACTCTTTCACAAGAGAAGGTAACATCGTAATTGTTACAGCAGGTTATGATGATTTCATGAAGATTGATTATGATTCACTTCTTGGAAATATCACTATCGACGGAGTTGAAGGATCATATGCATATATGGTATCTCCCGATGGAACAATGTTATGGCATCCTACTCCCGAAAAGATAGGACAGCCTGTAGAAAATGCAGCAGTTAAAGGCATCGTAGAAAAGTTATCTGCAGGTCAGACAGTTGAAGATAGTTATTGTATATATGAATACAAGGACGCTCTTAAGCTTGCCGGATATTCATTCACAGATACAGGTAACATCGTTTTAGTTACAGCAGATTACGACAAGTTAATTCAGATTGACTATAACAAGTTAATCGGTGAAATCGAAATTTCGGGAGTTGAAGGATCATATGCATATATGGTATCTCCTGACGGAACAATGGTATTCCATACAGATGCCGAGAAGATCGGTAATCCTGTAGAAAATGCAGCAGTTAAGGGTATCGTTGAGAAGTTATCTGCAGGTCAGGAAGTTCCTAACGGATCATGTGCTTATGAATATAAGGGTGCTGATAAGGTTGCAGGTTATGCATTTACAGCATCAGGCAATATCGTAGTAGTTACGGCTGATAAGGATGTAATGATGAAGTCAGTATCTTCTATGAGAAACGGACTTATCATTATCGGTATCGTAGCAGTAGTAATTGCAATCCTCGTTGTAGTACTCTTTACAACATTAATGCTCAAGGGATTACAGCAGTTAGTTCCTATTATCAACAGTACCGCAAACTTCGACTTCTCTTCAGGATCTCAGGGTTCAGGTAACCTTGATAAGAGAACTGATGAAATCGGTATTATTGCAAGATCAATTACTAAGATGCGCAGTAGCTTACATGACGTTGTAGGTTCGATTAACTCAGCCGGCGACAGTATTAATACTAACGTTGATGAATTACATACAACTATCGACAGTGTAGGTCGTATCTGTGAAGATAACTCAGCTACAACTCAGCAGCTTGCAGCAGGTATGGAAGAAACAGCCGCTACAACATCTACAATTACAACTAATGTTGAAAACGTTCAGTCAAATGCTCGTGGCATCGGCAAACTTGCTGATGACGGTGAGTCATTATCAGAACAGGTATTAGACAGAGCTAACAAGCTTGCAGCTACAACTAAGAAAGCAAGTGAGAAGACAATTAACATGTTCGAAGATGTTAAGGTTAGATCTACAGAAGCAATTGCAGCATCTAAGGCAGTTGAAAAGATTAACGAATTAACCGGAACAATTATGGAAATTTCTTCTCAGACCAGCCTTCTTGCACTTAATGCTTCTATCGAGGCAGCCCGTGCAGGTGAAGCAGGAAGAGGATTCGCAGTTGTTGCTACAGAAATCGGAAGCCTTGCTTCTCAGACATCTTCAGCAGTTCAGAAGATTGGTGATATCGTTACGGAAGTTAATGCAGCAGTTGGTAAGTTATCTGATTGTCTTACACAGACAACAACATTCCTTGAGACTAACGTTCTTACTGATTACGATGACTTTGGTAAAGTCAGTGAGCAGTACAAGGTTGATGCGGATACATTTGGTAGCAGCATGAGCCAGATTAAGAGAAGCGTTGAAGATCTTAATGACGAAATTGAGACAATCGTTGCTGCTATCAGCGGTATCGATACAACAGTTAATGAATCTTCTACAGGTGTTACAGACATCGCAGAAAAGACATCTGAAATGGTTAACGATACAGCCGGATCATTCGAAAAGGTTAATGAATGTAAGCAGGCAGTTGAAGAACTCCGTGACATTATTGCACAGTTCAAGTTATAAGATTATACTTAAGGCTCCCACATGTGTGGGAGCCTTTTTTATTAACACCAATATTTTAATACGCATATTATAGAGGGAGTACGAGTTCATTTTAAGGGCCTTGACGGTACGCGTTACTTGGCGAGGTTTTGTCGAGCCTAGTAACGTACGCAAGCGGCAGGGAGCGAAAGCGCCCCGAAAATGAATTTGTACTCCCTCATAATTAAGGAGGAAAATATGAATCATGCACCACAAGGGTGGAATAGCTGGGATTGTTACGGAGCTGCTGTGAATGAAGCGATAGTAAGGCAGAATGCCAAGTATATGGCTGAACACTTAAAGGAATTCGGCTGGGAATATATTGTTGTGGATATTCAGTGGTATTCTCCAGGTGCCACAAGCAATGACTATCATCCCTTTGATGACATATGCGTTGATGAATATTCAAGAGCAATTCCCGATCCTGTAAGATTTCCTTCGTCGGCAGAGGGTAAGGGTTTCGGCCCTTTGGCAGAGTATATTCATTCCCTTGGCCTTAAGTTTGGAATTCATATTATGAGAGGTATTCCCAGACAGGCGGTGCATCAGAATCTTAGAATATTGGGAAGTACGAAAACCGCAAGAGAAGTAGCCAAAACCAACAGTATCTGTATGTGGAATACAGATATGTATGGTGTTAATCCCGATAACGAAGGTGCTAAAGAGTATTATGACAGTATTTTTAAGCTTTATGCTTCCTGGGGCGTGGATTTTATTAAGTGTGACGATATCTGTCGTGAACTTCCTCGTGAAGAATCCGAACTTATTATGCTAAGCGAAGCCTGCAGAAACTGTGGAAGAGACATGGTTCTTAGCCTTTCTCCGGGTCCTGCGTTACTTGAAAAAGCAGAACTTTACAAAAAAGTTGCTAATATGTGGCGTATAACCGATGATTTCTGGGATAAGTGGGAACTTCTTTATAATATGTTCGAACGCGCCGAAAAGTGGAGTATACATACCGGAAACGGAAGTTATCCCGATGCGGATATGCTTCCTATAGGTGCTGTTCGTCAGTGTTACAGCCCCGACGAATGGACCAAGTTTACCGAAGATGAACAGATTACAATGATGTCTTTGTGGTGTATTATACGTTCGCCCCTTATGATAGGCGGCGAGATGACGAAGTTTGATGATTTTACCCTTCGTCTTGTTACCAACAAAGATATACTTGATATGTTTGTAAATGCCCGTCATTCTCATCAGGTATTTAGGAAAGAATTTGACGGTAAAGAACATGTTGCTTATGCAGCGGTGGATGAAGAAGGCAGTAATTACATTGCGCTTTTTAATTTAAGTAATGAAGACAGTAATATAAGTATATTTTTGTCCGAATTTGAATTGACAGGTACATATGGAGGTACGGAATTGTGGACAGGCACAGATACAGGTTCCGTAAGAAATATTGTTTGTAATATAAAGGCTCATGGTGCCAAAGTGTATAAATTTAACAAAATGTCCAATAAATAGCAAGAATTGAGAAGGATTTTTGCTATTTAAGTACATTTACGCATAATTGACGCTATGATACACTTTAGAATGTAACTTAAAGAATTGTTTTCTTATGGGAACAGATGGAGGTCATGATGAATAATCTAGAATTAAAGAAAGTAGCGAACCAGGTTCGTAAGGGTATAGTTACTTCTGTACATTCAGCTAAAGCCGGACATCCGGGCGGATCGCTGTCAGCTGCAGATATCTATACCTTTTTATATTTTGAGGAGATGAATATCGATCCTAAGAATCCTAAGATGGATTCAAGAGACAGATTCGTTTTGTCTAAGGGTCATACAGCTCCCGGTTTGTACTCAACCCTTGCTAACAGAGGTTACTTCCCTGTTGAAGATCTTACAACACTTCGTAAATTAGGCTCATACTTACAGGGACATCCTTGTATGCAACATGTACCCGGAGTTGATATGTCTTCAGGTTCATTGGGACAGGGTATTTCTGCAGCAGCAGGTATGGCATTGGGTGCTAAGATTGATAATAAGGACTTCAGAGTTTATACATTACTCGGTGATGGTGAAATCCAGGAAGGTCAGGTTTGGGAAGCATCTATGTTTGCAGGTGCCAAGAAACTTGATAACCTCGTAGTTATCGTTGATAACAACGGACTTCAGATTGATGGACCTATTGATGAAGTTAACTCTCCTTATCCTATCGATAAGAAATTTGAAGCTTTTAATTTCCATGTAATTAATGTTGACGCACATGATTTTGATCAGATTCGTGCAGCTTTTAAGGAAGCCAGAGAGACAAAGGGTATGCCTACAGCAATCATCGCTCACTCACTTAAAGGTAAGGGCGTTTCCTTCATGGAAGGTCAGGCAGGATGGCATGGCAAGGCTCCTAACGATGATGAATATGCAATTGCTATGAGCGATTTGGCTAAGATTGATGAAGAACTTGCAAAGGAGGAAGCATAAAATGGCAGATAAGATTGCAACCAGAGAAAGTTACGGTAATGCATTAGCTGAGCTTGGTGCTAAGAATCCTAATGTAGTAGTTCTTGACGCTGACCTTGCAGCAGCAACTAAGACAGGGGTATTTAAGAAAGCATTCCCCGATAGATTTTTTGACTGTGGTATCGCAGAAAGCAATATGGTAGGTATCGCAGCAGGACTTGCAACAACAGGAAAGATTCCTTTCGTTAGTTCTTTTGCTATGTTTGCAGCAGGAAGAGCTTTTGAGCAGGTTCGTAATTCAGTTGGTTATCCTCATCTTAATGTTAAGATTGGTGCTACACATGCAGGTATTACTGTTGGTGAAGACGGTGCATCACATCAGTGTAATGAGGATATCGCACTCATGAGAACAATTCCGGGCATGGTAGTTATGTGTCCTTCGGATGATATCGAAGCTAAGGCCGCAGTTATGGCAGCAGCTGAGTATGAAGGTCCTGTTTACATGCGATTCGGCAGAGCAGCTTGCCCTATTATCAATGACAAGCCTGATTACAAGTTTGAAATCGGCAAGGGTACAGTTGTTAAAGAAGGTAAAGATCTTACAATCGTTGCTACAGGTATTTGTGTAGGTAATGCTTTGGAAGCTGCCGAAATGCTTGCTAAGGATGGTATTGATGCAGAAGTTATTAACATCTGTACAATTAAGCCTCTTGATGAGGATATCATCATTAAGTCAGCTAAGAAGACAGGTAAGGTTGTTACTGCTGAAGAGCATTCTGTAATCGGCGGACTTGGTTCTGCTGTGTGTGATGCTTTATGTGCTAAGTATCCTGTTCCTGTTAAGAAAATTGGTATGTACGATGTATTCGGTGAGTCAGGTGCAGCAGCAGCATTACTTGAGAAGTACCGGTTGGACGGCAAGGGCATTTACGCTCAGATTAAGGAGTTCTTAGCTTAATGAAAGACCTTAAGTACATCCTCGCCCCATCCCTTTTGGCAGCGGATTTTACCAAGCTTGGTAAACAGATTCTTGATACCAAAAAATGTGGCGCACAATATATTCATATTGATGTTATGGATGGCATGTTTGTTCCGAGTATATCTTTTGGAATGCCACTTATTGAGTCGATTCGTCCTATTACAGATCAGTTTTTTGATGTTCATCTTATGATAGTTGAACCCGAAAGATATGTGGAGGAATTTGCACGTATCGGCGCTGACGGGATTACTTTCCATGTAGAGGCTACTAAGGATCCTAAGGCAGTTATCGATTTAATTCATAAATCAGGTGCCAAAGCAGGTATTTCCTTAAAGCCGGGAACATCACTTGAAGATATTTATCCATATCTTTCTTCGGTAGAGATGGTTCTTGTAATGTCAGTCGAACCGGGATTCGGTGGACAGACATTCCTTGATGATACTTATGACAGGATCAAAACGCTTCGTAAGTATATTGATGATAACAATTTAAATGTTGCTATCGAAGTTGATGGCGGAATCGGTAAGAAAAATGTGCAGGATGTAATAAAGGCAGGTGCAACAGTTATAGTTGCAGGATCGGCAGTATTCAGGAAACGTCCGGTGAAAACGAATATTAAGAAGTTCGTAGAAGCCTTTGACGGAATAGATAATTAGGCCGATTAAAGAAAATAATAATCCGCTCGTTCCAATGGAATGAGCGGATTTTTTGTATTTTCTATTCAAACATTTTTCCGTAATTATCAAGCAAATAATCTTCAAAAGACAGATATTTTTGAACACGCTGATAATTATCTTTTATTGCCTCCAGGCGGCTTTCATAATCTTCCCTGCAACAACTTTCAAGTATTTTATCCAGGTCTTCGGGATTATCCTTGGGAAGAGTAATTATACCGTCGGTATTAAAGAACTTATCTATTTTAGTGGCTCCGAGATAAATCGGAATTGTCATGGAAGCAAAACAATCCAGTATTTTTTCGGTGAAGTAGTAAGGGGAAGAGCCGTTTTCAATTACGATACTGTATCGATATGATTCAAGGGCATCCGCCTTGTATTTAACATAGTTATTAAATGCTTTTCCAAAGCCGTCTATTTTTTTGTGATCTTTATATCTTTGTGCCAAAGATATACGAATCTTATGATATTCGCTAATAGCTTTGTCAGAGGATATGAAAGATATCTCTTTTTCTTTCGATTCAAAGGCCTTGTCGGTCATTGTGCCCCCAAACAGTTTGGTTCCGTACCAAACACCGTATGCGGGTATGAAAGAAGCATTTGAGTACTTATTTAAGATATCTTCATTATGGGTAAAAATATGAGTGAACTCACCTGCAAGGCCGGGATTATTCATAATTATCTTATAATCTTCGGGAACTATAGCTTCGGATTCTCTTAATACTCCAAACTTTTTTTGAGCGAATCTTGATGTGTCCAGCATATCCTGATGATTGTAAAAATGTACAGGTAAGCCCTGATTAAATCTGTCCCACAAAATTCTGTCGGATATTCTGCCTGCCACCATTGAATAGGGTGTATGTGCATTTAATGAATTCTTAAGATAAAAAATTTTATATTTCTCGCCCCTGGAATTGTATAATTCCGGGATATTTTTAGCTTCGTCGCCGAAAAACTCGTTGTTTTTGAGACGAGAGCTTATCATTCCGTATGGAAGAAGGTTCTGTATTTTTTTATTCATTAGTTTTCCTCTTAACTATTACTCCAAAGACTTTTTTGAAATATGAAATAAGTATCTTGAAACTTTCACTTCTGAAGTTGGCAAGGGTAAATATTATAAGTGAAATAATTACACTTATGAAACCTTTGATTAAGAATAAAAGTAAATGATTGCTTATAATATTGTCGAAAAACATACCTGCGAAAACAGAGGCTATTGCGCTTATTCCCAGCAGAATCAGTCTGGACAGGAACAGCAGATAATATTTGCCGGGCTTTTCATTAATGTAGTATCTGAAAACAACAACCGTTCTTCCCATGAAGATAAGTATATGTCCCATTACAGTAGCAATTATAACGCCGGTAATGCCCAATTTAATTGATAGAAGAATTGAAAATACAATGTTTACTATTGCTGCCGCAATCATATAGTTTCTGTCTGTTTCGAAATGACCGAGAGTATTTCGGAAATAATTTATCGGATTATTGCAAATTGCTATGAAAATATTCACTGATAATGCAATCAGGAATGTGTACGGAAGCAAATAATTATCCGATTTGAGCCATAATAGGATAAAGGGTTGTCCTACTGCAATTAAGCCTGTAGATATTACTATTCCCATTAAGAATCCAAGTAAATCAAGGGCTTTAAAAAATCCGATACCGTTCTTGGTATCTTTATCATAGACTAGATTTCCTATGCTTGCCTGCATGGAACTGAACAAAGATATGATAAACTCCTGAAGTTTGGAAGTAATCATTTTATAGTTATTCACGAGGCCGTTGGTTGTAATGCCCAGAAAATATGTAATAATGATATCGTCCGAACAGCCGTAAACCGTTCCTGCAATTTTAGTTGCCATCATATTTTTGATATCATGGAATAAGTTCATATTTCTGATATCTTCTTTTGTTACTTTGACAGAAGTAATCTCCGGGAATTCTTTCTTGGATTTTTGGGAGATAATCAGATTGCTTGTCACGTTGGAAGCAACGGAAATCAACAGATAAATTATATAGTTTCTAAGCCATAGCAACACCATCATCCTGGCAATTACGCTGATAATATTTACGACAGTATCAACTAAAGTACATACGTATATTTTTTGGTATGTGATAAATAATATTCTTCGATATGCCAGAAAATATGTGCATAAAGTGGCAAGGAGCTGCAAAAAGTAGATAGTATAAATAAAGGCCCAGGAATCTGTGGGAGTGTCCTTTAAAATAAGCGGAATAAAGGGACTTACGACAGCTCCTGCAAAGAGAACAAATGCGCCCACAATTCTGTAGATAAGCTTGTAGGTATATAAGAGTTTTCGAATTTGGTAAACATTATTGGTAGCAATCTCGGAATACATCTGGTATGTGATTATTGTTGCAATACCCATTTCCGAGAGACTAAGTAAAGAAAAGATAGACGTAAACAGACTGTCATACCCTAAGTAGTCTACAGTCAGAACATCAAGGAACACTTTGCGGACGATGAAATTGAGAATTACAATAAGCAAAGTAGAACCGTATATATATATTAAGTTTTTCATGGAGTTCTTTATTCTCATGAAAGTAAGTATATCATATTGGTAAGCATTGATGAAGTTTTGGTAAAAAAAGCGTATACTTAATAACGGAGGCGATAACGTGAGCATAAAAATTGAAAGAAACGATCCGTGCTGGTGCGGTTCGGGCAAAAAATATAAAACCTGCCACATGGCAATGGACAATAAGATTCATCAGTATGAACTTCAGGGACATATTGTTCCCACCCATGATTTATTAAAGGGTCCAAAAGATATAGAGGGAATTAAAGAGTCTTCCAAAATCAATATGGCTGTGCTTGATGCTGTGGGTAACATGATTAAAGCAGGTATAAGCACTCAGGATATCGACGACCTTGTGGATAAGATGACTCGCGAAATGGGAGGAATTCCTGCTCCGCTTAATTATGACGGCTTTCCCAAGAGTGTGTGTACCTCAATAAATGAGGTGGTATGTCACGGAATTCCCGATCCTAAGAGAATATTGCAGGAAGGCGATATAGTAAATGTTGATGTTTCTACGATATACAAGGGATATTTCTCGGATTCTTCGAGAATGTACATAATCGGCGAAACTACGCCTGAGAAGAAAAAACTTGTTGAAGTAACTAAAGAATGTGTTGAACTGGGAATTAAAGAGGTTAAGCCTTGGAGATTCTTAGGTGACATGGCAGATGTGATTAATCGTCATGCCAAAGAAAACGGTTATAGTATTGTCGTTGAAATAGGTGGCCATGGTGTGGGACTTGAATTCCATGAAGAGCCTTTTGTAAGTTATATTACAAAGCCGGGAACAGAGATGCTCATGGTACCCGGAATGGTATTTACCATAGAACCTATGGTAAATATGGGAAGCAGTGAAATCTATACTGATGAAGATGACGGTTGGACAGTTTATACGGATGACGGTCTTCCGTCTGCTCAGTGGGAAGTAACGGTTCTTGTTACGGAAGAAGGATGTGAAGTTATTACCTGGTAATTAATTGAATTATTTGGAGGAATAGGGAATGCTTGATGTTGCGATTATCGGTGCGGGAGTTGTCGGCTGCTCTATAGCAAGAGAACTGTCGAAGTATGAACTTGATATTGCGGTTATAGAAAAAGCTTCTGATGTTTGTGAAGGAACATCAAAGGCCAACAGCGGAATAGCCCATGCAGGATATGATGCCAAACCCGGCACACTTAAAGCAAAATTAAATGTGCGGGGTTCCGAAATAATGGAAGATTTATCAAAAGACCTTGGTTTCCTTTACAGGAGGTGTGGGTCTTTTGTGCTTTGTTTTGATGAAAATGATAGGGAAAAGCTTAATGAACTTAAGGCTCGAGGAGATGCCAACGGGGTCAAAGATATACGGATTCTCAGCGCATCTGAGGCAAAGGATATGGAATCGTCCTTAAATGATTCTGCAGTTGCTGTTTTATATGCTCCGACCGGGGCTATAGTCGATCCTTTCGGGCTTACCGTATGTATGGCTAACAATGCGGCAGTTAACGGAGTTAATTTCATTTTCAACAGTGAAGTTATTGCAATTACAAAGGCAGATGCCGGATACAGTTTGGAATATCGTGATTTATCAAATAACAGTAAGACCCTTGAAGCAAAATATATTATTAATGCCGCAGGTGTGTACGCCGACAGAATTCATAATATGATATCCGATAACAAAATAGAAATTATTCCCCGACGGGGTGAATATATGCTTCTTGATAATACGGCAGGTTCTTTTGTAGGAAGGACAGTATTCCAGCTTCCTACCAAACTGGGTAAGGGGGTACTTATTACTCCCACCGTTCATGGAAATCTTTTATTGGGACCTACAGCAGATGATATTGAAGATAAAGAAGATACCGATACCACCTCGGAAGGTATGTCTGTGGTAAAACAAAAAACATCACTTAGTGCCTCGACTATTCCATATAGAGAGGTAATAACTTCTTTTTCCGGATTAAGGGCAAAGCTTATAAAAGCAGTTTCCGTTAAGAATCTTGAAAAAGAACAAAAAGAGAATGACTTCCTTATAGGAGAATTACCGGATGCCAAGGGATTCATTGATGTTGCGGGAATTGAATCCCCGGGTCTTACATCAGCCCCTGCCATAGGCGAGTATGTTGTTGCCTTATTAAAAAGCCTTGCTTCTGAGGACGGTATATCTTTGAACCTGAAAAGAGATATAAAGGTATGGAGAGCTCCGAAACCCTTTGCAATGTCATCAAATGAAGAAAGACAGGCTATGGTTAAGGAAAATCCTCTTCATGGAAATATTGTTTGCAGATGCTGCACTGTTACGGAGGGTGAGATAGTTAATGCAATTCACGAGCCTGTGGGTGCCACAACTTCTGATGGTGTAAAGAGAAGAGCGGGTGCCGGTATGGGCAGATGCCAGTCGGGATTTTGTAATCCTAAGGTAGTTGAAATATTGTCGCGGGAACTTGGAATTGATACTAAGAATGTTTGCAAGAATGATTCGGGTTCCAATTACTTAATTTAAGGAATTAGTTTATATAGATTATAAATCTGGGAGGTTTTCGGATGCCAAAGTATGATCTTGTGGTAATCGGTGGTGGACCGGCCGGTATGGCAGCAGCACTCGCCGCTTACGAAAAGGGAATTAAAGATATATTGATTTTGGAGCGTGACAACAGACTGGGAGGTATTCTCAATCAGTGCATTCATGCCGGTTTTGGATTGTCTACTTTTAAGGAAGAATTAACAGGTCCGGAGTATGCACAAAGATATGTTGATATGACACTTGCATCGGAGATTAAGTATATGCTTAATACCATGGTGCTTGATGTAAAGGGAATATCCGATAGGAACGCTTCCTGCGTTGTTACAGCAGTAAATAAAGATAGCGGACTTATAACAATAGAATCAAAAGCCGTGATTTTGGCCATGGGATGCCGTGAAAAATCCCGGGGAGCACTTAATATTCCCGGAAGCAGACCTGCGGGAGTGTATTCGGCAGGTACGGCTCAAAGATATGTAAATATCGAAGGCGTTATGCCCGGCAAAAAAATAGTTATTCTCGGTTCCGGCGATATCGGGCTTATTATGGCAAGACGTATGACGCTTCAGGGAGCTAAGGTGGAGTGTGTTGCCGAAATAGCTCCTTATTCGGGCGGCCTTAGGAGAAATATTGTTCAGTGTCTTGATGATTATAATATTCCGCTTTTATTCAGCCATACCGTAACCAGGATTCACGGAAAGAAACGAGTCACAGGCGTTACTATCGCCAAAGTTGATGATAAATACAATCCCATACCGGGAACAGAACAATACTATGAGTGTGATACGCTTTTGCTTTCCTGCGGATTAATACCTGAAAACGAATTATCAAAGATGGCCGGTACTCAGATTGATAATGTAACACAGGGTCCTGTTGTTAACGAAAAATTGGAAACAACGGCTCGAGGTATCTTTGCATGCGGTAATGTTCTTCATGTCCATGATCTGGTTGATAATGTTACCAAAGAATCTGTTAAAGCAGGTGAATATGCTGCAGAGTTTATTAGTGAAAATGCTCTTCCTATTTGGGGCGGAGCCCTAAGACCGCATCTTCCCTCAAAGGAACAGAATACTATTCCGGAAGATATGGACAGAAGCTGTCAGATGATTTGTGTATGCTGTCCAAACGGATGTCTTCTTACTGCCAATAAGCAACCCGACGGCAGTTATACGGTAACGGGAAACAAGTGTCCCCGCGGTGAAGAATATGCAATTAATGAAATGACTGATCCAAAGAGAAATTTTTCTTCCATTATCAGAGTGAAATCAAAGGGTGTCGTACCATGTAAAACATCGGCTGAAGTGCCTAAAGATAAGATTTTTGATGTTATGGAGATAATTAATCAAACGATTGTATCGGTGCCTGTTGCGGTAGGCGATGTATTAATTAAGAATGTTGCCGATACGGGAGTAGATATAGTAGCTACAGGTAATATTATTTAATACTCTTTAGCGGCACAAGAAATTTAGTATATAATTGAACAACTACATAGTATAAAGAAGGCGATACAAGGAATAATTTCATTCTGGAAATATCGCCTTTTTTGGCGAAATATGAAGACAGCAGATTATTGATAAGGTCGCTGTTTTGATTTATTTCCGACACAATCAACCGGCAGGCTTCTTTCATTCTGCGTTTTCTGAAATCCGAATAATACATAAGAAGTCTGCGGTAATAGTAGTATTGAGCTTTAGCCTGAAAATCTACCATTCCAAGATTACCAAAGTAGTTAATTCTCTCACGGCAATAAGGCAGTTCTTCTTCAAATCTTCGTGTAAACAGGCGAGTGTTCATAATGCTGGCAGACCTGTCGTAAGTATAGTTGTACAAAGGTTTGTCCAATACAACACATCCTGAAATTGCGCACATTAATTTAGTGGAAAACATAATGTCTTCACAGTTTTTGCCCGGTACAAATCGTAAATTTTCTATGATATCTTTGCGGCAAAGACGACTCCAAACACAGTATTGAATTCTATAAGGGGTATCCTCGCAGATAAATGCATTTAAGGCATCATCCTTTGATAAAACAATAGTTTTTCCGGAATAAGAAAGTGTATTGTCACCACCGACTTCCCTGTATTCCGTAATCGCCATTTCAACATTGGATGACTCACAGGCGGTAATCATCTCTTCATACATGGAAGGTTCAATACAATCATCACTGTCCACAAAACCGTAGTAATCCCCTGATGCAGCTTCAATGCCTGTATTTCTTGCAGCAGCTACTCCGGAATTGGTCTGATGAATAGCTTTAATTCTTATATCTTTGGCAGCGTATTCATCAATAATGGCAGGGGTGGAGTCGGTTGAACCGTCATCAACCACTATTATTTCAAGATTGGTATAAGTCTGCTTAAGAATACTTTCAAGACATCCTGATATGTAATTTTCAACATTGTAGGCAGGTACAATTACGGAGATTAATTTCATAAAACTGTCATCCATGATGAATATATATCTTTTTGCTTGGTAACGTGGTTCCATATAGGGGGTGCAATAACTATTTTTTGCGGATTACTATTTAAGTATGCTCCCCACCAGCTAAAGGAAGAATTGGCAATAATGTTATGGTCACATTTGCTCATAAGACACATGTCAAGATAACCGGTTTCTTCGGTGGAATTATCAATTACTGTATAGTTGCTGTCAGACAGGTTACTGTCACACCATTCCTTAGTCCATTTTATATCATTGCTGAAGATAAGGAATAAGGGATTATCCACTTTGCTGCAAATATAATTGACAGCATTTTGATAATACTCAGTTGTACATATATTACCAAATTCGTTTTCGATATTCAGATAGTCTCCCCGACGAATGTGAAGGCTTATTTTGGTTTCTTCGGAATGGCCGGATAGCAAATCCATGCATTTATCATTAACGGCATCTGTAAAAGTGAAACTTTTACGAACTGTAGTTTCGATATTGTCGAAGTATTTTTCGGATTGAAAGTAACCGGTTAGGTAAGAGTCTGTTTTTTCCAAAATTGCAGAATCAAAATCATTGGTCTGCTCGCAGTATTCCCTTGTCTTTCTGCCGCGGATTTTGCGAAGAATACGATGCGAAAAATCCATATATGAATCCGTCATTTCGATATATTCTTCTTTGGTGGCAACAGGATATGTGATATTGAAGGCTTCCTTAAGAAGAATGGGGCGGGCATTGCTTTTACCCTCATACTCTGTCCAGTCTTCGAATTTACATTCAATATTTTTATTGATGAAGTTAAGATAAAGGGCGTATTGGAACATTTGATTTCCCAAACCGCCTGTCAGTCTAATAATGTTCATGGGTATTATTTTACTATAATTCTTAAGGGATAGCATACAAATTTTATATTCTTGAAAAAAGAAAATGAGTCAGATAAAATACATAATATGATTTATGACTGTTTTCAATTTTTCAACGAAATAGATATTCTCAAACTGCGACTTAATGTATTAAATGATGTAGTGGATAAGTTTGTTATAAGCGAATCCACAGTAACGTTCTCAGGAAATCCCAAACCTCTTTATTTTGAAGAAAATAAAGAATTATTTAAGGAATTTGAAGATAAGATAATTCATGTGGTTGTAGATGATACTCCCATGGATTGTGATGCTTTTGCCAGGGATTCTCACCAAAAGTGTGCGGTTATGCGCGGTCTTAAAGATGCATCCGATGAGGATATAATTATTTTTAGTGATGCGGACGAAATTCCCAATCCACAGACACTAAGAGAATTACTTCCGTCGGTTGAAGAGGGCAAAATATATGCTCTTGCCCAGAGAAACTTCTACTGCTATCTAAATTTGGAGGAAGTAACGGGAAATCTTCTTTCGGTTACGAATGAATTTCCGGGTGTTACGGGCACGGATCGTAAATGGCTCGGAACAAAAATATGCAAAAAAAGTTTATTAAGGTCATATACTACCGAACAGTTAAGAGATAAAGAACAACAAAACATTATGGTTCGTGTAGAAAACGGCGGATGGCATTTCGGATATATGGGCGGTAAACACGTTACGAGTGTTTCCGACAGAGTATCTCATAAGGTTGTTTCTGCAGCTCATCAGGAAGTAAATAATGCCAAGCTGTTACGGGAAGCTGTCGATAAGATAAATGACGGTCGCGATATGTTTGACAGGGATGCCAAATTTGTGGTTGTTCCCATAGACAATACATATCCGGAATATCTTAGAAAAAATATTCCGGAATATGATTATCTTGTTAAAAATATTGATGGTCCGATTACTGTTCTTTTACGTCGTATCAGAATCAGCTATAGAAATATGATGCATAAGATAAAGCAGTTTGTTTGGAATTGTCTTCATCCCGGCAGATAAATCTGTTGCTTAATAATAAAGGTTTAACTGATCGCGTAAGGTAACCATTGATGTGGGATTCTTTACCGGCTTAACCTCGTACAGTGTTGCTATAGCGGTGAAAGTACCGGCGCCGCTTATGCTTTGTTTTATTGTCATTCCGGTAAGCAAATTTGTTCCTACAACAGTTCTGTTGGTTCTTACTTCGTATCCAAGTATATGTACGGGATCTTCAAATACTCTGCTTACTTTGATTAAATCTCTCTTCTGTCCCCAACCTGAGTTGTGATACATCAAATATATTTTGCCGGGTTGTACATCGTACTGGTTGATTGATTTGCTTGTGTCGGCAACGTAGTTATCAAGAAGCATATCCAAAGATGATTCTTCCGAATCGGAAGAAGGCTGAGTTTCCTGTGCAAATGATAATATTCCCAATGAAGCTGTTAATGCAAGTGCCAATGTTACTGCTAATGTTTTCTTAATTAATGTGTTCTTCATATTTCTGTCCTCCTTATAAGATATTTATGTATTAAAATTCCCCTTGTTTTAAAACCAAATTACTTTGATTTCTTGATGTTGGCTAAATATTAATCCTATGTATGCAACAAAACCGCAACATCAATAAAAAGCTTAAACAGTTTGCATTAGAAGATATCATGTGCTACACTAAACGTGGTATGTTTTGCCCATAAGGACACTACATAATGTGTTTTAGTCAAATATATAGATAGTCACTGTTTTTATAAAAGAAAGGTGCAATCGTGGACAAGTTTGAATACAAAGTAAAAGTGGATGAAATAAAGTCACTTATTCAAAAGGGTGCTTTTGAAGATGCGGTAGACGTTGCGGATACTGTTGACTGGGCAGGGATTAAGAATGTACGAACCCTATGTATGATAAGTGACCTTTATAAAAAGTGCAGATTGTTTGAAGAAAGCCGTACGGTTTTGATATATGCATACAATAAACAGAAGGCCCGTTCAATTGTTAAGTCTCTTTGTGAGTTGTCAATTGAGTTGGGAGATTTGCTGGGTGCTATAGAATATTGCAAAGAATTCGTTATGATGGCTCCCAAGGATCCTAACGTGTTCGTTCTTCAATATAAGATTTATAAGGCTCAGGGAATCAGCTTTGAAGAGCAGATAGAAGTTCTTGAGCAGCTCAAAAAGGCCGAATACATGGAAAAGTGGGCCTATGAACTTGCCACACTGTATCACAAAGTCGGTATGGGTGATAAGTGTGTTGAGGAATGTAATGAGTTAATTACCTGGTTCGTTGACGGTAAATATGTTATGAAGGCCTTTGAATTAAAAGCACTTCACAAACCCTTAAGCGAATCTGAAACATATAAGTATGAATTGCTGCGTCAGGCCGGCGGAGAGCTTAATATTCAATATTCCCTTAAGGAAGAGACAAAGGCTGAACCTGTTAAAAAGGAACTTGAAGTTAAGAATGTAGATGTTAGTCCGTATAATACTCAAAGCCTGCAGGCCGTTGTTGCAGAGGGCGTTCAGGATGTACTTGAAGTTCCGCCTGCATTTGAACCTGAAAATAAGCCTGAAACTCGTGAGGAAGCCATTGCTATGGATGATGCGGCTTTAGCACCTTCAGCTCCCGAAAGCGATCCCGAATTAATGGTTACCACAATGTATAACGCTGTTATCCCTGAAGAACCTGTGGGTCAGGAATTGGATGAGACCGATGCCAAAGAGGAAGACGTTAATTTCTCGGATACTGATATTATCGGTGATGTTGCCAAGGAAATGGCTAAAGACATCCTGATGGAAAAAGAATATACACTTCATCAAAATACGGATGAAATGAAGATGATAACTGATGATGACCTTGGACTTACATCAAAGAGTGTCGACGAAGGTATCGGAAGTATCTTTAAAGACACCCATGATGAAAATGAAGCAATTTTTGAGAAAAAGATTGATATTAGAAAGAGCGAACTAACTAATACAGGTGTGATTGAGACTTTCCATAAAGGCTCCAACATGGATGATATACTTTCTCAGGAATATGACGGACAGATTAGTCTTGTGGTTCCGGAGGAGACTCATGTTGAAAAGCAGATTACAGGTCAGATAAGTATTGACGATGTCATGAAAGAGTGGGAGCTTAAGAAGAAAGCCAATGAAGCTAGACGTATTGCGGAAGTTAAAGCTGCTGTACGTAAGCAGGCAGACGGTCTGTTTGCTAACTTTGATGAGGCTACCAAATCGGGACTTCTTGAGCAGATAGAAAACGCAATGATTAGTGCCGCTCTTAATGAAGAGAACGGAAAACCAAAACAAATCAAAGTTGCGGATATTCCGTCTCTTGAGGAAGAAAATAAAATTAAGGCAGAGGATGCTGCGGACCTGAAAAAATATACCTTTAAGGATTTAGAGGACGAGCCTGAGGAGGAACCTTCCGAAACAGAAGAGGTTATGGAAGAAACTCCAAAAGAAGAGGCTAAAGTAGAAGTTGTTAAAGAAAAACCCGTAAAAAAAGAGGCTGCATGGAAAGAAATAAAGGAACCTGTTAAGGAGGAACCTGATAAAGAGGACACAGTCGAGGAAGAACTTCAGGAAGAAGAATCCGATGAAGTAGAAGAAATTGCAGAAATCGAAGATATTACCGAAGAACTTAAGGACATTAAGGATGAAATAGAAGAAGAACTTAAGAAGGACGGCAAAAGCGCCAAACACGCAGAAAAGAACGCTCCAAAGCACGGAAGACGCAGAGACCTTTCAGAATCCGAAAGAGCACAGTTTGGCCCCTTTGTTCATCACAAGTCAACCAGAAAACAACTTGTTAATGTGCTTGATAACTTTACCCTTGCCGCATATACAGGTAACGTACTTGTAACATCTGAAGAAGATTATGAAGTTACCACTTTTTCTAAACTTCTTGTTAAGGAAATACAGATGTCTGATTCTAACTTTACCGGTAAGGTTGCCAAGGTTTCGGGCGATAACCTGAATAAAAAGGATGTGTCAGAAACTCTTAAGTGTGTAGCTAACGGTGCACTTATTATTAGTGAAGCCGAAGGCCTTCGTAAAACCACTGTTGAAACTCTTCTTAAGGAACTTCAGCAGACGGAAAGAGGCGTTATTGTAGTTATGCAGGGTCATGCCGATGTTATTGACAAGATTGTTGAGAAAAACGAGGGTATGGCAGAGGCATTTAACTTAAGAGTAGACCTTAAGGCCTTTGATAATAAGACACTTGTTGAGTATGCAAAGACATACGCTTATGATTGTGAATATACTCTTGATGAACTGGGAGTTTTGGCACTTCATCAAAGAATAGACGATATGCAGACATCAGATCATGAGGTAACATTATCAGATGTTGAAGAATTAATAGATGAAGCAATTTATTATGCGGATAAGAAAACTCCGACTCATTTCTTTGATATTTTGTTTGGCAAAAGATATGATGAAGAGGATATGATTGTTCTTAGAGAAAAAGACTTCATGCACTATTGATGTTAATACTATTGGGGGATCTATATGGCAGAGAGGGTTTTTATTTCAGAAGCCGATCAGTATTTATTTGGTCAGGGAATTCATTACGATATATATAAGAAACTGGGAGCACATCTTTCCTGTGAAGATGGTGTAAACGGTGTGTATTTTGCAGTGTGGGCGCCCAATGCGGCTTCCGTTCATGTTTACGGTGATTTTAACAATTGGGACGAAAATGCAACCGTAATGAATAAGCTGGGTCCCGGTGGAATATATTCTGTCTTTGTACCTAAGGCAAAAGCAGGACAGTATTACAAATATATCATTTATACGCGAAACGGCGAAAAACTCTATAAATCGGATCCTTTCGGAAACGCACAGGAACTGCGTCCAGGAACAGCGTCAAGAATAGTCGACCTCAATTCCTTTGTATGGGAAGATGATGAGTGGATGAAGGCTCGTGATACCAAAGATTATAATCATGAACCTGTGGCTATTTATGAATGCCATATCGGTTCATGGATGCGTCATCCTCGTCCGGAGGCAGCAGGCTTCTATAATTACAGAGAATTTGCAGACAGAATCGTAGAATATTTATCTGAAATGAAGTATACCCATATTGAGCTTATGGGTATTGCGGAATATCCCTTTGACGGCAGCTGGGGCTATCAGGTAACAGGTTACTATGCTCCCACGTCAAGATACGGAACCCCTGAGGACTTCATGTATCTTATTAATAAGCTCCATGCTAACGGCATAGGAGTAATTCTTGACTGGGTTCCCGCCCACTTTGCAACGGATTCACACGGTCTTGGTAATTTTGACGGCCAGTGTATTTTTGAACATCCGGACCCCCGTAAGGGAGAGCATCCCGACTGGGGAACGAAAATTTTTAATTATGAAAAGACAGAAGTACGTAACTTCCTTATTGCCAATGTTCTTTATTGGATAAGACAGTTCCACGTTGACGGAATCCGTGTTGATGCGGTAGCTTCAATGCTTTATCTTGATTACGGCAAGAAGGAAGGCCAGTGGTGTCCCAATAAATACGGTGGCAATGAAAATATTGATGCTATTGAATTCTTTAAGCATCTTAATTCGGTGGTTCGCGGATCATATCCGGGATTTTTGACTATTGCCGAAGAATCAACGGCATGGCCTAAAATTACGGGTGATGTTAACGATAACGGACTTGGTTTTTCATTTAAGTGGAATATGGGATGGATGCATGATTATTGTGAGTACATGAAATTGGATCCTTATTTCCGTAAGGACAACCATTATGCACTTACTTTTGCAATGAGTTATAACGAATCAGAGAATTATATCCTGCCCTTATCCCATGATGAAGTAGTTCATCTTAAGTGCTCTATGGTGGAGAAGATGCCGGGCTATAAAGTTGATAAATATGCTAATCTTCGTTGTCTTTACAGCTTTATGTTCGGTCATTGCGGTAAGAAGCTTCTCTTTATGGGACAGGATTTCGGACAGGAACGTGAGTGGTCGGAAGAAAGAGAACTTGACTGGAATCTTCTTGCTGAGGATTTAAATGACGGTCTTCATAACTATGTTAAGAATCTTCTTGAAATATATAATAAATATAAGTGCCTTTATGAGTTTGATAATAGCTGGCAGGGCTTTGAGTGGCTGAATTGTGATGATAAAGACAGAAGTACTTACAGTTTCGTGCGTAAGTCATCTGACGGTAAGAAGTCTCTTATGTTTATTATTAATATGACTCCTATGGAATGGGATGATTATAAGGTTGGCATGATAAGTGACAAGAAGATGAAACTTATTCTTAATTCAGATGATGGACAATTCGGCGGAAGCGGTGCAAAAGTTAAGAAAACCATTACCCCGGTATTAGAAAATTGTGACTACAAGGATTATTCGGTAACCTTGAATATTCCGCCATTTTCAGCTTTGATATACACATTTTAGGGTTAAGTTTTAACTACAGATATCCGAAATATAGGGTGAGCGCTAATAGCGCTTACCCTTTTTTGACATTTATAGAGGTAGTTATGACATACAGAATTAATGAAACAGGCATTGTAAATGCCAACTCCTTAGTAAATGCCAACGAATCCACAACAATAAATACCGCATCTTTTGAAAACACAAAAAGTGTTTCAAAAGGAATAACATTAGACATTTCTTCATTTGTTACGGACAACAAAGCATATCAGGGTCACGGAAAGACCATTGAGGATGTTGTAATGAGTCAGGGCGCTACCGATGTAACTGCTCGTCGTAACTATATGGCAGTAATGTCTAATTGTTTATCTGACGAAGATTTTGCCAAGCTTCAGGCAAACGGCATTAATCCCGGCGAAGCGGATTTTGACGAAGTTGTGACTATCGTTGACCATATAAAAGCAGCTCTTATAAAGGGCGGAACACAGGTTAGCGGATATACCGATACTATTTCCAAGGAAGCATTAATCGGTATTACCGGGTCAGAAGCCTATGCCAATCAGCTTGTTGCTTCTTTTGCGGCACAGGATGTTCCCGTTACTTACGAGAATGCCAAGACTGTTGAAGATGCTTACAATAAGCTTTCGGAAGTCGGAACCGTATCCGAAGGCAGCAAGAAGTATCTTGTTGAAAATAATTTGAAGCCTTCCGTGGATAATCTTTATACTGCGTCCCACGTAGGTGCTGCGGACCCTGATAAGCAGTCCCGTGGCTATTATAATGCAGGGGATGTTAGCGGATACTATGCAAAGAAGCCCGAAAGTGTGGATATTGAAGCAATTCTTCCCCAGATTAAGGATATAGTTAAAGAATCAAATCTTGAACTTAACGATGAGAATATAAAAAGAGCAACTTATCTGGTAGAAAAGGGAGTTCCGCTTACTCCGGAGAATCTTGTTAATTATACGAACATTGATACACTTTGTATGCCGATGACTCACGAAGAATTCGTTAAAAAGGCTGCAAATGCAATATCTGACGGCATAAAGGTTTCAAGAGCCGATTTGTCTTCCGATGTATCACTTCGTAAATTGGCATTTGACTATAACGAAGAAGTTCAGACCCGTGGAACTTTAAAAGGTCGCAGAGTTCTGGAAGAAGTCAGATTATCAATGAGTGTTGAGGCTAATCTTAAGCTCTTAAGGCGGGGATACAGAATTGATACAGCTCCCATGGAAGAGCTTGTTGATAACCTTAAGAAGGCAGAAGAGGATATAGCAAAAACACTTACCGGAGAAAGCGATTCATCGGCTGCCGTTGCAAAGAAGGATATCTTTGTAAATACAATTGATTTACTCAGCGGACTTAAAACCTCTCCCATTAGTATCGTTAATGTATACGAAAAGGAAGATACACTTACAGTTGTTTCTGATAAAGCAGCTTCTCTTACGGCAACTTATGCCAAGGCAAACGAATCCTATGAAGCACTTATGACCGCTCCCAGGGCAGATTTGGGTGACAGCATTAGGAAGGCTTTCGGAAATGTTGATGAAATCTTAGAGTCCCTTGAAATGGCACTTACGGATGAGAATCGAAGAGCAGTCAGAATTCTTGGATATAACAGTATCGAGATTACTTCGGCAAATCTTGTGGAGATTAAGGACAAAGACAGACTTCTTACCCGTACTATCGAAAATCTTACACCGGGCAGAGTCCTTGGTATGATTAGGGATGGAATTAATCCGGTTGTTATGAGCATTGAGGAACTTGACAAGTATTTAAGAAATCAGGACACAACAAAAGAAGACATGATGTCTTACAGTAAGTTCTTATATAAGCTCGAGCAGGACAAAGATATAACCGATAACGAAAAGGAAGCATATATCGGTATATACAGACTCATCAATCAGATTGAAAAAACTGATTACAGTGCTATAGGAGCTGTTAATGAACTTGGCACGGAATTTACCTTTGAGAATCTTCTTAGTGCAATAAGAAGCACCAAAAAAGGTTCAATGGATTATAAAGTGGATGATGCTTTCGGCGGATTGAGTGTTCGCGAAAGTGCAATTAAATCAATTACTTCTCAAATAGCCAGGGGATTCATGGGAGATACCGCCGATTTAAAGAATTTCCTTAATGAAGCCTTTAATCAAAACTCATCAGAGGAGTTTGATAATGAACTGGCAGAAGAGATTCGCAAAACTTACCGTTCCGAGGAGATGATTCTCCAGGAACTTGCATCATATTCGGATGCGGTAAGCGCCGATAACATTGCTGATATTTCATTGTTACTTGGCAAAGAGAATACGGTATTTAACAGATTAAAGGATTTGGGATACAAAAAACCTTACACAGTTGATCTTAGTAACAAAAAGAAGGCAAAAGAATCCTTTAAGTCAATGACCGGCAGTATCAAGGAATTCCTGTCAAATGAGGTATTCGGAACAACAGACGGAAGAATTCATATGAGTTCAAAGGGTGTTAGGCAGATAGCTTCCGTTTATTCGCATCTTGATTTTCTTGAGCGAAGGGCAGAAGAAGAAAACTATGCCGTACCTACCGAGATTAACGGCGAAACTACAGCTATTAACCTAAAAGTTATTCATTCTTCGGGTGAAGAATCAAAAGTTGCTATAACTTTTGAAAATTCTTTCTTCGGAAGGGTGGCCGCCGAGCTAAAAGTGACCGATAATATATTAACAGGATTTACTTCTTTAACAAATGATGAGATGGCAAAGAGCCTGAATGAGAACAAATCAAAATTTGCCGCATCATTAAAGGAATTGGGAATCGAGTTCAAAGATATGTACTTTGCAAAATCAGATTCCGTTGATATTCCCGAATTTATGGTTAAAGAATCTAAGGATAGAACTTCTGACACGGATGTCATTTCTACAGATAATTTATATTTAGCAGCCAAAGCCTTTATCGGATTTATCCAAGAAAGCGCTTAGGGTAGAAAGGATAGGAATTATGTATATTAGTTTTAATGCATCCGCAGTCGTAGCCAATAATTCCCTAAACAGAACAGACAAGAATATTCAGAACTCACTTGCCAGACTATCATCCGGTTTAAAAGTTGTTAACCCAAAAGATAATCCGTCAGGTCTTGCAATGGCCAAAAGAATGAATGCCCAGATTAAGGGTGTAAATCAGGCAAACAATAATGCAAATGACGGTGTATCAATCATTGAAATTGCAGACGGAACAATGTCTGAAATTTCCGAGATGCTTCAGAGAATGAACGAGCTTGCAGTCAAGGCAGCCAACGGTACGATGCTTGACTCGGACCGTGAGATGATTGACCAGGAAATCCAGCAGTTAAAAACAGAAATTACCAGAATATCAAAGGAAACTTCCTTTAACGGACAACCTATTTTGGATGGCTCTTTCGATCTTAGAGGATATACTTCCGATATTGATATGAAGGTGGCATATTATTCCGATACCGTTAAATACGGACAGTATGAAATCACCTCATTAGCAGTTGATTTTGATGACGAAGGTCATATTACAAATGCATCGGGATTTGTCGGTAATCTTACAACAGTTCCTGCTTTCCCTGCAGATGCGGATATCACTGCATTCGACGGAAATACCATAACTATTTCAAACGATGGTGGATTTGAATTAAAGATTGAGGCCTATGCAGGTACAACAGCAGTACCCGGTTCCCGTACTTTCAGTAATATTACTTTGGAACTTGAAGGCTTTGGTGCCATGGATATGCAGATTGGCGCTAACGAAGGCCAGCAGCTTGGTATAAGAATCCCCAGAATGTCTCTTGAAAATATGGGAATTGCAAATATAGATGTTAAAACAGAGGTCGGTTCACAGGATTCTATAGAAAAGATAAAGGCTGCAATGCGATATGTTTCAAGTGCCAGAGCTAATCTTGGTGCTTACCAGAACAGACTTGAGCATACAATAAGCACTTTGGATATTACAGAAGAAAACATGACAGCTGCTTATTCAAGAATTATGGATGTTGATATGGCAGAAGAAATGACTGAATATACTACTCTTCAGATACTTTCACAGGCCAGCACATCAATGCTTGCTCAGGCTAATGAGCGTCCTTCACAGGTACTTCAGTTATTACAGTAATATTTGTAACGGAGGTATAGTATATGACAAGAGAATTAAAGCAGGAATATACCCTTAGAATATCACAGGCCAACAGTACGCAGTTAGTTGTAATCATATATGAAATGCTTCTTGATTATCTGAAGGAAGGAAGGGAAGCATTATCCGTTAGTGATATCGAAAATTTTCATGACAGCATAAGAAGAGCTACAGGATGTATAAGAGAGTTATCAAGTTCAATCAATAACAATACTAATATCTCCGGTAATCTGTTTAGCCTGTATGTTTATTGCATTAAAGAGCTTGCAAAGGCAGATCTTCATCATACGGTTGAAGAACTGTACAATGTTGAGCTGGTTATTCGTAAACTTTATGAAGCCTATAAAGAAGCTACAAAGGATGATATGTCATCACCTATTATGAATAATACGCAGCTTGTATATGCAGGATTAACATACGGCAAGGAATCATTGATAGTTAATCTTAACAGTTCTTCATCACGCGGTTTTGTTGTATAAAGATATAGTTTTGAGCAACAAAAGTTGTTTACAATAAAAGTGAAAGTCCCGAATCTATTAATTAAAGTAGGTTTGGGACTTTTATTTTTGCCTTTTGACATCCGCAAATCCGCATAATATGTGGGCTTGTGCGGATTTTGTATAAATGATTTTTAAATTCTATTGTCATATTTTACAAATCGTAAAAATCTTCTGTTTTGCCCTTTACATATTCAGCTTCCCGGGCATATACTCCAAAGCACAACAAACCAATCGATCAATCGATCGTAAAGGAAGATATCCTTCCGAATATCCAACACAGAATAATTGTTAGTTGAAAGGAGTTTATTAATTGAATAAAAGAATCCTTGCAATCTTAGATCGTGAAGAACGATTTGCAAAGGGGCTTATGGAGTATCTGATGAGTAAAGATAATCTTCCCTTCAGGATACATATGTTTACGGATGCGGATTGTTTCATGGAATATCAAAGTTCTCAGGAAATTGAATGTCTGCTTATTGCGGAGAACATGTATTTTGAGGAAGCAACAAAGACACGGATACCGCATATTATTGTTTTGGATGAGAACGGAATAATCAAAGACAGTACTTTACATCATATCAGTAAATATCAATCGGCAGAAATGATTTATAAACAGATTCTTTCGTATTATTCGGAGCTTTCGACAGAGAGCATTAATATAATTCGTACCAATAATCATAAACTTAAGATTATTGCCGTATATACTCCCATAGGCAGATGCCTGCAGACTACCTTTGCAATTACTCTCGGACAAATTCTTGCCAAAGATGCAAAAACTCTGTATCTGAATTTTGAAAGATATTCGGGTCTTGCCAATCTCCTGAAAAAGGAGTTTTCGAAAGATATTTCCGACCTAATGTATTACTTCGAATGTGCCAAAGAAAAACTCTCTGTTCGTATAGAGACTTTGGTGGACAAAATGGGAAATCTTGATTTTATTCCGCCGGCTAATCTTTTTGGAAACCTATGCGGTATCAAGGGTGCAGATTGGATAGATTTGTTTCATGAAATGGAAAAGTGTACCGAATATGAATATCTGATACTTGATTTGACAGACGGAATTCCGGATTTGTGTGAAGTACTAAAGGATGCGGATGTTGTATATACCTTGACGAAGCAGGATAGAATAGCGCTTTCAAAGATGCGTCAGTATGAGAATATTCTTAAGGGTTATGAGTATGAAGATATTTTAAGTAAAACAAAGAAAGTCTCTCTTCCTGTTTTTAAGTCATTACCTAACAAATTTGAAGAATACTCCATGAGTGAATTATCGTCCTTTATTCGACTTAATATAGTGCCGCAACTGACACAACTGTCACAAAAATATGATGAGTGATATACAACAAAAAATAATTGAATCGATTGACTTATCCGCTGATATGTCTGATGAAGAGGTAATGCTTGAGATAGATGATCAGATCAGCAGTCTTAGCAAAACCAGGAGTATTTCCGTTAAACAACGGGAGAAGATTCGTAATGATGTTTTTCACAGTATTCGTGAATTGGGCATACTTCAGGATTTGATAGAAGATCCTGAGATAACGGAAATAATGGTAAACGGTACTGAAAATATATTTATTGAGAAACATGGAAAGCTAAGTCGGATTGAAGCACATTTTGAGTCAAAGGATAAGTTAAAACAGGTAATTTGGCAAATTACAGCTAATTGTAATCGTGTAGTTAATGAGAGTTCACCTATAGTGGATGCCAGATTACCGGACGGTGCCAGAGTAAATGTGGTACTTGATCCGGTGGCCTTAAACGGACCAATACTGACAATACGACGTTTCCCTCCGAAAGGCATTATGATGGAGGATTTGTTAAGGATGAAGTCATTGTCCGCAGAATGTGCCAGGTTTTTAAAGAGCGCTGTGGAAAACGGGCTGAATATTTTAGTAAGCGGTGGAACAGGTTCCGGGAAAACCACTTTTTTGAATGTATTGTCCAATTACATTCCTTCAAATCAGAGGGTAATAACCATTGAGGACAGTGCAGAGCTTAGACTTCAGGGAATTCCCAATCTGGTAAGTATGGAAACGCGAAATGCCAATGTTGAAGGCTGTAGAGAAATAACGATTCGCGATTTGTTAAAAACGTCTCTTAGAATGCGACCGGACAGAATTATTGTCGGAGAGGTTCGCTCTAAGGAGGCAATTGATATGCTTCAGGCGATTAATGTAGGTCATTCATCCATGACTACTGTACATGCCAATTCCGTTGATGATGTGGTATCAAGACTTGAGACTATGGTTCTTATGGGTATGGATATGCCTGTTATGGCCATACGCGGACAAATAGCCTCAGGATTTGATTTGATGGTTCACCTGGGAAGACTCAAAGACGGTTCCCGTAAGGTTCTTGAAATAGCGGAACCAATGTCATTGGTTGAAGGAAAACTGATGATGAACAGGATATTCAGGTTTGTTGATAGTAATGAAAATGCCGATGAGACTTCGACAGGTGAATTAATCAAATGTGGAGAACTTAAGAATGCTTTTAGGTTTAGATAATGAATATTTTAATGTCGGAAGCAAGGATATAGCTGTTGCGGCGATTAAAACCGTAGGAGTTGTACTTATCCTAGATTACTTTTTTTATAAATCAGTTTGGGCATTACCATTTCTGTTACCGGTGGGATTTATGTATTTTCGTAAGGAATTAAAAGACTTAAAGATTAAACTGCAACATGAAGGACGAAATCAGTTCAAAGAACTGCTCTTACTATCTTCAACCAATATGCGGGCAGGATATTCCGTTGAGAATGCGTTTTTGGGAAGTTATGAAGACGTTAAGAATCTTTACGGAAAAGACAGCTTGATATGCAGATTACTTCAGAAGATTTATAACCAAAAGTCAAATAATAAATCATTTGAAAGTGTCTTTATGGAGGCCGGTAAACTAACCGGAATAAAAGAAATTAAATCCTTTGGACAGTTGTATGAGATTGCATATCAAAAAAGCGGAAATCTGTCTTTGGTAATGGATAAGGCAGCCGGGAGCATTATAGAAAACATGGAAACCGAAAATGAGATATATGCGTCTTTATGTGAGCGCCAGTTTGAAATGAAAATAATGAACCTTATGCCGCTAATAATAATGTTTTATATAAATCTGACCAACAACGGTTATTTTGACAGAATGTATCACAATGCCCTGGGAATTATTATTATGTCGATTTGTTTGGGATTGTATGTACTGGCATATGCAGGTGGATACAGGATTATGAATATAAGGGTCTGATTGATGAGAAAAATGAATAAGAAACACAAATATATGATATCCGTGCTGATATTGGGGATGTGTTTTTCAATAGGCATATTTATAGCTGATAAGAATAATTCAAAGATAGTTAATGGCAATCAAATATATAGGAATGAGTTTGGCAGCGGTGTTTATGAGTTTAATCTTTTGTTTAATCATGAAGATATAAACGGTGACATGGATGTTCTTATTGATGAAAGGGAATATACGGAAGATGAACTTAACAGTTTATTGGATGGAGTGTACGAAGCTATAAAAACAGCCATGCTAAAAGACAATAAATCCCTTGATCAAATAACCGGAGCCATAGCTTTGCCGCTTTCAATTGCAGATTATCCTTTTGATTTGCGGTGGTCGATTTCCGATGAGGATGTAATAGACAGGAACGGCAATCTAATGTGTGAAGAAGGTTGTATGAAAACCCATTCGCTTATAGCAACGGTTGTTTTAATGTATAAGGATTATCGTCAAATGCTTAATTATGAGTTAAAGGTTGTTCCTAAGTCATATAGCGCAAATGAAATAACTACTTTTGAAATTAAGCGTCAGATTAATGAGGCTGTTGATAAATCGGCAGAAACGGAAGTTATTTCTCTTCCGACAGAATATGCAGGTAAACCTGTTTTATATAAAGAAGGTATTCCGAAAAACAGCGTCGTGATGCTTATAGTTACGTTTGTTTTGTCGATTGTTACAGGAATTTGCGTGGATTATGACGACAAGAAGCAAAAACGCAGGATTTATGAAAAACTCGAAGATAAATATGTCATTTTTGCCGAAAGACTGAAACTTTATATGATTTCGGGACTCACCGTCAGAAATGCATTTTTTGAGATAAGACGGAATCTGGAAAGTGAAAAAGAAAATGTTTTATTACTGGAAAGACTGAATATTGCCTGCAATCAATATGTTAACGGTTGTATGGAGGAAGAGATTATAAATGATTTCGGAGGTTCCTGCGGAGGTTCATATCGCAAATTGGCGTATTTACTGGTGGTCAATTTAAAAAAGGGAAATGATAAACTGATTGCTCTCATGGAAGAAGAGGTAGTAAAGGCTAACGCAGTCCGAAAAGAACGGGCCAGAAAAAGAGGAGATGAGGCTTCCGTTAAATTATTGTTTCCGATGATGGGAATGCTGCTTATTGTAATGGCACTGATTATATTGCCTGCATATTTGGATTTTAGTTAAGGAGGGTATGTATGATTAACGACAATAAAGGAATGGGAACGGTAGAGATAATACTTATTATCGTAGTGCTTATAGGACTTGTTCTTATTTTTAAAACTCAGATAACTGAACTGGTAAATTCTGTTTTTAACAAGATTGCCGTTGACAGCGGAAGTATCTTGGCATGAGAAAATCAAAAGTATACGGCGCCTCGATTACGGTATTTTTCTCACTTACTTTGTCGGTATTGTTATTAATGATATTTACATTTTTAAGGATTGGAATAATAGGAAGCGAAAAACAAAGATTTGAACTTGCATCAAATCTGGCACTGAATTCTGCCCTTGGCGAGTTTTCAAAAGCATTGTATGAAAAATATGATTTGCTTTATATTGATGCTTCATATCTTGGAAAAGAACCCTGCATCGATAATGTCGCCCAACGGATTGAATACTACATGACTGAAAATGCTCAAAATGTATATCTAAAAGCGAATGCGCCCTGGGGACGAATCAAAATTAACAAGGTAATGATTGATGGTTTCGAATGTGCAACCTCAGGGGAACTTCGTAATATGACTAATCAGGCAGTTATGTATGTGGAAGATTCTTCGTCACTTAATTATCTGGTGGAAGAAGAAAGCATGGCTCTTGAAGCAGCAATATCCGCAAGTGTGTTGGATGCAACCGATCCTATAGAAGAGTTTAGAGGATATAAGGCAGTCGTGGATGGAATTCCTTTGCCTAAGAAAAAGGATAAGAAAGGTAAGCTTGTGGAAGTGCCGGTGTCTAATCCTGCGGATTGGGTATATGGGTTATCCGAAAGCGATATGGGGTTCTTGACAAATAATGCAGGAAATAACATTAGCAGCACATGCATTGATATTTCGCAACTTATATCCCATCGGGGCGCTCAAAATACTGTCGGAATGAACGGAAACTATAGGTTTGATGATACCTGCTACGGAGCCTATGAGATAGATAAATTCGGATGCTTTTTAAATGAAAGGCCGGATACGGTGTTAAGGCTTCAAATGGAGTATATAGCTTTTGGAAAGGATAATGATTATGCCAATTTCAGTGATGTACTGGAAAGAATATTTAAATGGAGATTATCTGATAATTTATCTCTTGCTTTTAGCGATGGGACTATTGTTGCAGAAGCCTATTCAATTGCTTCGGAACTTGAAGTGAGTACTCTTAATCCTGCTTTTATTAAGCCGGTTGCTGATACAATTGTCGCTTCATGTGCATATCTTGAAACCATAAGTGATGTACGTTGTCTTGTTCGCGGCGGAAGAATTCCGATATCAAAAACCGCACATAATATGAAGGTTTCGAATGTGCTTACAGGAAATATATATGAAGTTCTTTCATCGGAAGGTCTTTCTTATCGTCAATATCTTGAATGCATGATTTTTTTGGAACCTCTAGATCAAAGACTGCTTAGAAATATGGATTTGATTGAGATGGAAGTAAGAAAAGACAGTTCA
Organism: Lachnospiraceae bacterium; assembly: GCA_045629045.1. GTDB lineage: Bacteria > Bacillota > Clostridia > Lachnospirales > Lachnospiraceae > JAILLW01. The sequence continues at coordinate 13,635 of JAZQQM010000020.1, read as the reverse complement.
AATGACAGATTCTGTATGGATTTTTGTGTTGAAGAAGTTGCTGTTTCTATGGTTGGAAGCGGTACGGGAATAAGGGAATACAGTTTGAAAAGGAGGTATGGTTATTTTTGAAAGATTGAAGAATGTAGGAATGCTCTCTTTTGTGAAGCGCAAATTTATTAACAAGCATAGATGTTATGAATACCTCTCCCAAGACGCGTTCTGCCATGGTTATAGCATGAAAGAGAGTATTCCTACGATCTTTAATAATCGATCTGTATCAACTTGTAAAGGCAGCATAAGCGTTGAGGCAAGCCTCGTCACCCCTCTGTTTGTCTTCTTTATAGTGACACTAATGTCACTTCTTGTAATGATCAAGGATCAGTCTGTCTACTTTCAACGAATGAACGATGAGGCATTGTATAGATGGGAATGTTCGGCAGTTACCAAAGATGATGACATGATCGAAATTAAAGAAACGTATAGGCTTTCTCCAATTATCAGCTTTTTTCCGGGGTTGTCGGTTAATGTGCAGGATGAAATATTGCTTCATCCTTTTACGGGCTATACCGGCGATTCCGGAAGAAGCCATGAAGAAAGCCGTGAAGAATATGTGTATGTTACCAAAACCGGAACCAAATATCATGTTGATGCAAATTGTTCGCATATTAACATTCGACCTATAACAATAGAAGCTTCATCTCTTGATTCGATCCGTAACAGTGACGGATGCAAATATACCAAATGCAAATTGTGCCATCCGAGTAAAACGGGAATTTTGTTTATTACGCAGGATGGGGACTGTTATCACTGTGATGCTGATTGTTCGGGACTTAAAAGAACGGTGAGAATGATTACTTTAAAGGAGGCCTTGGCAAATGGATATTTACCTTGCTCAAAATGCTCTTAGCCTGATTAGCCTGTTTACCATGGCATTGCAGGATCTAAAGTATAAAAAAATTTCATGTTTTGTGTTGTACGTATATCTTTTTACAGGTGCAATTAACGCTTGTTTTACGCGTTATCCTGTTAATATAGTGATTTCCGCTATGCCGGGCATAGTGTTATTAATATTGGGACTTGTAACAAATGAAAAGATAGGATACGGAGACGGCCTGGTCGTATCGGGGCTTGGTTTTTGGCTGGGGCTGTTGCCTACCTTGTTCATTCTGTTCGTCGGAATCATACTTTCTTCGGTAGTGTCACTGATATACATGATTATTCTTAGACATAAAGGGCTATCCGTTAAGAAGACGATTCCGTTCGTACCTTTTATTCTTATGGGAATGGTGGTTTTTATTTGTTATGGGCAAACGTATTAATGCATATATGAGTGTGGAATCCAGCGTGATATTTTCGATAGTTATTTTGCTGTATTACCTGGTAATTATGTCTTCGTTACTGTTACTGGACAGGTGCCTTCTGGCTCAAAATGATTACATTGTTGCATTAAGAGGGGCAGTGTTCAGTGACGGTAGTGAAGAATACGGTGAAGTGATATACGGAAAGGAAACTTCATTTGACAGGAAAAATTACGCTGAAAGCAGACTGGCAAATATAGAGAATATGTATGTTTTCTTTCCGGTTAAGGAAAGAAAAATAATTTTGACGGATCAAAGTTTGTTTATATCGGAGAGCAGTAGCGGAAGTATAGGTAAAAATGAGTATGACTGTGAGTGTCGATTGATTAATCCGGTCATGAGAATTCGGGAGTGTAGATATTAATGAAGACGGAATATGTTAGAGATTTTAAAAGAAACTATCTGGTTATATGTGATGAACAGGTGCTTACGGATAATTATGAATACAAGATGATGACTAAAAATGATGTTTCGGGTCTTCTTAGATGTTCCGAAAGAATGATTAACGGAATCGGTTATCTTTATTATGATATAACATCAAAACATGCATTTTCACAGTTTTACGCCGACACTGTAATCAATATGGATACAATAAAGAAATTATTTTCGGCAATTGAAAGAATCTGTGTCCAAATGGAGAAATATCTTCTTTATACTGACGGATTACACCTGGAACCCGAGTATATCTTTGTTAATGCCGATAATGAGGAATATATTTTTTTATATTATAAGAATGAAGAAGAAACAGGCGGTGATCTTAGGGAACTTATTAACTTTCTGATGGAAAGGATAGACAGTAATGACCTTAAAGCAACAGAAGCGGTTTATCAGATGGCAGATATGGTAATGCGGTCATGCTATTCATTAGACGAAATACTAAGGTGGTTTGATGAGGAATTTTGTCGGAAAGAAATGGCAAAGGAAGATTCGTATCTCCCGCCGATACAATACAGTACCCAACAATTGGACAGAATACCGAAAGAGAATATAAATGAGACAAAATCGAAAACCGGGAAAAAGAAAAAATCGCTGTTCGGTTTGATAAAAAGTTATTTTATGGGCAAAGAAGAGGAGGATGATGACGAAGATTATTATGAAGATTATTCCGAAAATGAGGTGTTTGAAGAAGAAATACCCGAGGAAGATAATAAAACAATTTATATCCCATGGATTGAGAACTGTGAAAACAAATTATACGGTGTCGGCAAGAATAATAAGCTTCATATAGATTTGACGCGAGTGCCGCTAACAATAGGGAAACTTAAGGGCCATGTTGATATTGTTATAGAAGACGACAGTATTTCAAGAATACATGCAAAACTGACACGTGAAAGCAATCGATTCTTCCTTAGCGACCAAAATTCCACGAATGGTACTTATCGTAACGGATTACGCCTTAATCCCAACCAGACGGTACCTATTGAGCCGGGGGATGAAATAGCCCTCGGAAAGCTTAAATTCATTTACAGATAAGTATTTTAGCCGTATACTAAACGTGGTATAGTGTGAAATTACGAAGTAATTTCAAGGTTTGACAATATATCCGGAAAGGTAATTGAGGAATGAAAATCAACATTTATTACGGCGGCAGGGGACTTATTGATGACCCCACATTATTTGTAATTAACAAGATGCAATCAGTGCTTGAAGAACTTCATGTTGAGGTCGAGCGCTTTAACTTATATGAATTAAAGAACAGTATTACCACACTTCCACAGACACTTAAGACAGCTGACGGAATAATTCTTGCAACTACTGTTGAGTGGCATGGAATCGGTGGATATATGACACAGTTTCTTGACGCATGCTGGCTCTACGGTGATAAAGAAAAGATTGCCAAGATTTACATGTGTCCTATTGTAATGTCTACAACCTATGGCGAAAGAGAAGGTAAACTTGATCTTTCCGTTGCCTGGGAAATTCTGGGAGGACTTCCCTGTAGCGGTATTTGCGGATATATTGCGGATTCGTCTATCTTTGAACGCTCCGAAAATTATAATGCCATTATCGAAAAGAAAGCCGAGAACATGTACAGAACCATAAACCAGAAGATGGAATCTCTTCCGGCTTCCAACCAGGCAGTTAAGAAGATGGTATCAATTACTAAGAATATTGATCTTACGCCTCAGGAATCGGAGCAGCTTTCGGTATATGCTTCGGATGACAGCTATGTAATGCGCCAAAAAGAAGATTTGCAGGAACTTACTTCCATGTTCAGAGATATGATGGGTCAGGATACACCATCAGCAGCGAATTCTGATGAGGAATATATTAAAACCTTTAAAGATCATTTCACACCCATACCCGGAATGAATGCTAAATACAGAATCATTGTTGAAGGTATGAAAAAGCCCCTTTGCATTATGATTAATGGGCCAAAGAATGAATATTATTACGGAGACATCGAAGAACCGGATGTTGAAGCTGCTATTTCAAAAGAAACACTTGATGATATTGTTTATGCCCGTATGACATTCCAGAGAGCTTTTATGGGCGGACTTCTCAAAATCAAGGGTGATTTTAAGACATTAAGAGCACTTGATCAGCTCTTTACATTTATGGAGGGTAATTAATATGTATAACGACAATTGCATTTTTTGTAAGATTATTAAGGGAGATATTCCTTCATATACGATCCATGAAGACGATGAATTCAAGGTAATTCTTGATGTGGGTCCTGTTGCCAAGGGTCATGCCCTTATTCTTCCCAAGAGTCATTACGAGAACTTTTATGAGATTCCCGAAGAGGTTGCGGTAGATGCTTTTAAGCTCGCCAAGAAGCTTATGGTTAAAATTACAGATGCTTTGGGATGTGACGGGTTTAATATTCTCCAAAATAATAAAGAGGCTGCCGATCAGACAGTTCCTCACTATCATATGCATTTGATTCCCAGATACAAGGACGGTCAGAAGTTGTTTGCATATACTCCTCTTGAGTTATCAAAGGAAGAACAGGAAGAAGTATTAAAGAAGATTGTTGGCTAATGAGAACTATTCATACTGATACAATAATTGAAACAGTTAAGGACATGTGTATAGAAGCCAGTCATTTTTTGACGGATGATATGGTTGAAGCACTGAGTAATGCAACCGATAACGAAAAGTCACAACTCGGTAAGCAGATTTTATCCCAGCTTCAAGATAATCTTGATATTGCGGGCAAAGATATGATTCCTATCTGCCAGGATACGGGAATGGCTGTCTTTTTCGTAGAGATAGGGCAGGATGTTCATATTGACGGCATAGCACTTACAGATGCGATAAATGAAGGTGTAAGGCGCGGGTATACCGAAGGATTTCTTCGTAAATCCGTGGTATCGGATCCTTTGATCAGAGAGAACACCAGGGACAATACGCCTGCGGTTGTTCATTATGATATTGTGCCCGGTGATAAGCTTAAGCTTACTATTGCGCCTAAAGGCTTTGGCTCAGAAAATATGAGCCGCGTTTTTATGTTAAAGCCTGCTGACGGAGAGGAAGGCGTTAAGAATGCTGTTCTTCAGGCTGTTAAGGATGCAGGTCCCAATGCATGTCCTCCTATGGTGGTGGGAGTCGGAATCGGAGGCACCTTTGAAAAATGTGCTCTTCTTGCAAAGAAGGCACTTACACGACCGGTGAATGTACACTCGTCTATTCCGTATGTTGCGGCTATGGAAGAAGAGTTACTTAATAAAATTAACAAATCGGGAATAGGACCGGGTGGTCTTGGCGGCAGCACCAGTGCGTTGGCTGTTAACATTAACACTTATCCTACACACATAGCAGGTCTTCCTGTAGCTGTTAATATTTGTTGTCATGTTAACAGACATTGTGTTCGCGAATTGTAAATTATGACTTTCAACGGAAGTCATGGGAGATTGATATGGATAAGTATATTACGGCACCTTTTGACGAGAGCGTAGCTAAATCGCTCCATAGCGGTGATATGGTATATATTACCGGAACAATATATACGGCAAGGGATGCTGCACATAAGAGAATGTTCGAAGCTCTGAAGAATAATGAAGAGCTTCCTTTTGATGTAAAGAATAATGTGATTTATTATATGGGACCGTCTCCTGCAAGAGAAGGTCGTGTGATTGGATCTGCCGGTCCGACTACAGCAAGCCGTATGGATAAATACACACCAAGTCTTATATCTTTGGGCCTTAAGGGTATGATTGGTAAAGGCAGAAGATCTAAGGAAGTTATCGATGCAATTGTCGATAGTAAGGCAGTATATTTAGCAGCAATCGGAGGAGCAGGTGCGCTTTTATCAAAAGCGATTACCTCTTCGGAAGTGGTTGCTTATGATGATCTGGGAACAGAAGCTATTCGAAAACTTACCGTTGAAAAATTCCCGGCGATAGTGGTTATAGATTCTGATGGAAACAACCTTTATGATACAGCGATTAAAGAGTTTGAAGAAATTTGATATAGTTCTCATAATCTCAGCACTGATTGCTCTTATGGTTGCTTCGATCGCTCTTGGCCTTTCGTCTAAGCGCAGTGAATACCTTCAAAGTTTGACAGAACTTAAAGAAAAGACCATACAAGATGATAATCTGTTGCAGAAACAATTAGTTGATCTGGGTTATGTCCCTGGTGAAGATAATTCTTCCTCAGATCAAACCGGATTGTTTGAAGATTATTCTTTGAAATCCATGGATGAAATTATTGCAATCCTTGAGGAATATCCTTCCGATTATGATACGGCAATATATAACGACGGAGTATATTCGGTGGGATTTGGGTTTCCTTTGTTCGGAATGGATGAATGGGAACAATTTGTTGCCAATTGCAGACTTGGCCGAGCGGGATACATAGTAATGGTCCAATTCTCAGCCAATTTTATAGGCACATACTATTACATAGAATATGACGGCAAAAGATATCATGTTGTAGAAGACAGATCCCGTGATTTTGATGGGGGAGGTACCGGATATGCGGAAGCTTACGGCAGATATTTAAGAGTGGAGAATTATCCGACGGATGCAGGTTTTGCAGAGTACGCTTTTCTTACGGATGATGCTTCCATGACATACAAAAAGGCACAGGAATACTATATAAGTGATGGCGCGGATGATGCTAAAGTACCTTCCTGTTGGGATTTTTATATCGGTGTATACACAGATGAGATTATCGGTAATCTTATAAAAGATCCTAATAGAACATCTTATACATTCAAGTCGGATTATACCGGATTTTTGGATCGTCATCCTGACTATGTTGATGATAATCTTCGTATGGATTATGACGGTGACGGTCTTTTGGACAGAATATATAGGGAACATCTTGTTTTTGAAGACGGAAGTGTCAAAAACAGTGCATATCTTATGTTCGGGAACGGGGAATATTTTGAACTTTGTCAGGATATGATAGGCAATGATTGTCAGACCATATTGGCAGATCTTGATTTTGACGGTGAAGCAGAACTTTCGTTTATTGATTTTAAGGATAATCCCGGGGATGAGCATGCATGCCTTTATGTATTCAAAAATCAAAACGGACGTTTTACCGCAGTTAATCTTCCGGAAAATGAAGCAAAGAGAATTGATATGATAGTAGCCGAATCGGACGAAAATAATATTTTTAAATTTATAGCAGACGATGAAGAAGAAACAGAATATTACGTACGTTACAAAGACGGGAAATGGATGGTACAAAGATGAGTTGCTTGGCAATAATAACAGCACGGGGCGGAAGTAAGCGCATACCGCGCAAAAATATAAAATCCTTTTGCGGTAAGCCGATTATGGCTTATTCAATAGAAGCAGCTGTTAATTCCGGAGTTTTTGATACGGTTATGGTATCTACGGATGATGAAGAAATAGCCGAAATCGGCAAACAATACGGTGCGGAAGTTCCTTTTTTTAGAAGTGAAGCCACATCCGGTGACTTTGCAACTACAACAGACGTGTTAATGGAAGTCCTTAACGAATATGAGAAAAGAGGCAAGCATTTTGATATGGCCTGCTGCATTTATCCGACAGCACCTTTTGTCAGTGCCGAGCGCTTAAGGGAAGCGGTTGAAGATCTTAAGGAATCCGATGCCGATACCATAATTCCGGTGGTTGCGTTTTCGTATCCTCCGCAGCGAGCATTTGTAATTGAAGATGATAGTCTTGTATTTAAATATCCCGAGAATCTTAATCGTCGTTCCCAGGATCTTCAGAAGTTCTATCATGATGCAGGACAGTTCTATGTGTTTAAAACTGCGGAATTTTTTAAGAATAAAAATCTTCTTCTTGGAAATATTAAGCCCCTTGAACTCAGCGAGATGGAAGTTCAGGATATTGATACTGAAGTTGACTGGCAGCTTGCCGAGCTTAAGTACAGGCTTATTAATGAGCAAAAATAGAAATAGTCTCGACTAACGAAGGGAATATAAATGGACCAAAATATAAAGTTTACGGGGAACGAAGTATATCTTCGCCCAATAACATCCGATGACACCGATTTGATTGTTAAGTGGCGCAATCAGGAGAATGTACGAAAATTCTTCTTTTATCGCGGAGAGTTTACCAAAGAAGGACACGAAAAATGGCTTGAAGAAAGAGTGAAGACAGGTAATGTTGTTCAATTCATTGTATGTATGAAAGAAGACGACAGACCGGTAGGTTCTACCTTCCTTCGCGATATTGATATGAGTCACAAGAAAGCCGAGTTTGGATTTTTCTTGGGAGAAGAAGATGTCCGTGGCCGCGGCATCGGCAAAGATATAGTTGATGTAACGGTTGAATATGCTTTCAAAATTATGAAGCTGCACAGGGTATATGCCAGAGCCTTCGAAAGCAATAAGCCTTCTGTAGGAAGCTTTTTAAAAAATGGATTTGTGCAGGAAGGTATATTTAAAGACAGCGTATATACCGACGGGGAGTACCACGATGTTGTATGCCTTGCGAAGATTAATCCTTATGAAAATTAATTCATACCAATAAGGGAGCAGTCAGTTATGAATTTGTATGAGAAGATAAACGAAAAAGTATATTGTATCGCTGAAATGTCAGGTAATCATGCAGGCAGTAAAGACAGAGCAATTGAAATAATGCATGCTGCCAAAGAATCAGGTGCAGACTGCATTAAGATTCAGACATATACTCCCGATACGATGACGATTGATTGCAGTAACGAATATTTTTATATAGATGGCGGTACCTGGGACGGAGAGAATCTTTATAAGCTTTATCAAAAAGCGTATACTCCATGGGAATGGCAGGCTGATCTTAAGGAAGAGGCCGAAAAGATAGGAATAGATTTCCTGTCAACTGCATTTGATTTATCATCGGTTGATTTCCTTGAGTCCATAAATCTTGATTTTTACAAGATAGCATCTTTTGAGTTAACGGATATTCCACTTATTAAATGTGTGGCATCCAAGAACAAACCCATTATCATGTCTACGGGAATGGCTTCCTACGAAGAGATTAAGGAAGCGGTTGATGCAATTAAGGCAGCAGGTAACAGCGAACTTGTTCTTCTTAAGTGTTCCAGTGATTATCCTGCGGTTACCGATGAGATGAATCTTAACACTATGGTTGATTTAAAGAAACAGTTTAATGTTCCTGTAGGTTTATCCGACCATAGCATGGGAAGTGTAGGCGTTGTCGCTGCGGTTGCCATGGGTGCAAGGGTTATTGAGAAACACTTTTGCGTAAGCCGTAAGGTAAAAAATCCTGATTCAACATTTTCCCTTGAACCCCGGGAATTTAAGAAGATGGTTGAAGATATAAGAACAGCGGAACTTGCCATGGGTAAGGTTAAGTATGGCCCTTCCGAGCGGGAGATGGCCAATCTTAAGTTCCGTCGTTCAATATTCTGTTCCAAAGATATAAAGGCCGGCGAAATAATTACTAATGATAACGTGAAGATTATTCGTCCAAGCTTCGGATTGGCACCTAAATACATAGACGATGTTATCGGAAAGAAAGCCAAAACAGATATTGCTTTTGGAACACCGATTAATTGGGAGATGTTTGAATGAGAATCTTAATTGCGACTCATAAAAGCTGGAATATTGCAAGAGCCGAACAACTAAAAAAAGATGAACCCAATCATGACATACGTGTCATATCTGCCAAGGAAGAACTGACAGAGGAAATGGTAAAGGATTTTAATCCGGATTATATCTTTTTCCCTCATTGGTCATACTTCATACCGGAAGAAATATACGAGAATTGGAATTGTGTTGTGTTCCATATGACTGATCTTCCCTTCGGAAGAGGCGGAAGTCCACTGCAGAATCTTATAGTTCGTGGAATTAAGACAACGAAACTTTCGGCAATTCGTGTGGTAAAGGAAATGGATGCAGGTCCTGTGTATCTTAAAGAAAATCTGGAGCTTACCGGTGCGGCACATGAGATTTATGACAGAGCATCGGAAATTATATATGACAGAATGATTCCGCGAATCTTAAAGGGAGATATTGTTCCCAAGGAGCAGGAGGGTGAAGTTGTGACTTTTAAGCGAAGGACACCGGAGGATGGCGAATTAAAGCCTGATATGTCCGCAGAAACAATATATGACTATATCCGAATGCTTGATGCCGAAGGCTATCCTAATGCATTTATGAAGTTTGGTGATTATACGCTGGAATTTAATGATGCTTCATTCGACGGTGATGTTGTGGAAGCGAAGGTGAGAATACGCAAGGAGAATTAGTAATGAGCACAGTATTGGTTATTGCAGCACATCCCGATGATGAGATACTGGGAGTTGGTGCAACGATTGCAAAACATATTAAAAACGGCGATGAGGCATACGCTTTAATCCTGGGGGAAGGTCAGACTTCACGTACGGAAACAAGGCAGGAAACAGCTCAAAGTGTTGTTGACAGTCTTCACGAAGACAGTATTAAGGCATCAAAGGTAATAGGGTACAAAGATATATTCTTTGAAAACTTCCCGGATAATCGCTTTGATCATGTTGATTTGCTTGATATTGTTAAGTCGGTTGAGAAGTATGTTAAGGAACTTAAGCCTGATATTATTTATACTCATCATGCAGGGGATCTTAATGTAGATCATGTTTATACCAACAAAGCAGTAATGACGGGAACCCGTCCGGTAAACGGATGCTGCGTCAAAGAAATATACTGCTTCGAAACGGTTTCTTCGACTGAGTGGAATTTCGGATACGGCGATGATGCGTTTGCTCCTGATACCTTTGTTGATGTAGAGGATACATTTAATACGAAGATTGAGGCCATGAAACTTTATCAGTCGGAATTGGGAGAATATCCCCATCCCCGTTCCCTTAAGAATCTTGAACTGGTTGCCCAAAGATGGGGTGCGGTTACGGGACTTAACTATGTAGAAGCTTTTGAAACCATGAGAGTTATTAAGTAGTTTGGAAGCTGATTAAAAGGCAGAGTAATTGTTGATTATATATGGAAAATATTGCAATTCGTAATGCGACTATAGAAGACCTTGATTTGATATTTAAGTGGGCCAATGATGAAGATGAGCGTCGTAACTCCTTTAATTCCGAGCCTATTCCTTATGAGAATCACTGCAGATGGTATCGGAACAAGATGGAATCGGAGGATACGTATATCTTTGTACTGATGTACGGTAATATTCCAATTGGCCAGTGCAGACTTGATATCGAAGAGGGCGATGCCCTTATTTCCTATTTCATTGATCCTAAATACAGGAACAAAGGGTATGGGAAGAAACTTCTTAATCTGATATATGATAAGGTTAAGACTGAGATTCCGATAATTAAAATGTTTACAGCCGAAGTAAAGGAAGAAAATATTCCATCCCAAAAGGTATTCCTTTCGCTGGGATATTCGGAAAAGACAGATACCTCAAGAGAACTTCGTGAGTATAAATTACCGATACAATGATATATAATGTGACAGAGACAGTTTTTGTCACAATTTAGGAGGATATATATATGAAAATGAGATATTGCAAGAGATGTTTGCAGCCGGATACACGTCCCGGAATTGTGTTTGATGATGAGCAGATATGTTATGCCTGCCGCTATGAAGAGTCAAAGGCAACCATTGACTGGGATGCACGTAAGAAAGAACTTATTGCATTTGCCGAAGAAGCTAAAGCTGAAAGCAAAAAGCGTGGCAATGTTTATGACTGTGTAATCGGTGTTTCCGGTGGTAAGGATTCTCTTTTCCAGGCAGTTTATGCCAAAGAAGAGTTGGGACTCAATCCCATGCTTGTTAACTGCATGCCTGACGAAATAACAGAGATCGGACGTCATAATCTCGATAATCTTAATAACCTTGGATTTGATATTTTTTCAATTCGTCCCAACCCTGTTGTTGCCAAGAGACTTGCACGTAAGACCTTCTATGAGCGCGGAAATATTATCGCTTCTTCCGAATACGGTCTTTGGGCGTCTTCTTATATTATGGCTGACAAGTTCAATATTCCTCTTATTATTCAGGGTGAGAATGCAGCATTAACTCTCGGTACCGCCAAGAATCAGGAGACAACGGGTAATGCCTTCAGCGTAGTTCAGCTTGAGACTCTTCGTGCACAAAGTGTAGACAGTATGGTGGATGAGGCTAACGGAATTTATGCCAAGGACCTCTTTACATACAAGATGCCTGATGTTGCCGAAATGGAGAAAAAGGGCATCAGAGCCGTATTCCTTCAGTACTATGCTAAGGAATGGTCCCAGGTTTATAATGCTGATTTTGCTGTAGCAAGAGGATTGCTCGGTCGTCAGGATGACCTTCATGATCTTGGAAGATACAGAAGATATACAGCCCTTGACTGTGACCTTCAGATAGTTAATCAGACAATTAAGTACCTTAAGTTCGGTTTCGGATATGCTACCGATGAGATCTGCTACGATATTCGTGAAGGCAGATTTACCCGTGAGCAGGGCAAGTGGTACGTTAAAGAATATGACGGACTTTGCGGACAGTATTATATAGACAAGGCTTGTAAGTATCTTGGAATTACTGTTGAAGAATTCTGGAGAGTTGTAGATCAGTACGTTAATAAGGATTTATTTGAGAAAAAGGATGGTAAATGGGTTCCTAAGTTTACTGTCGGCGAGGATTTTGAATCATAAGAATGAGCAGAGTATACATTTGTCACACCTTTTATCATGCATATGTATCTTGTGTTAAGGAACTAATCCGTCGTAATGAACCAAAGGAAAGAACTACACTTATATTAAGTACAATGTCCAACGATTTTGGCTTGATGTATGACCGTGTCAAAGCAAGCGGTATTTTCGATGACGTATATTATTTCGAAGAAAAAGAGGATGTTACTTTCCCGGAAGTTATGAAATATCATCGTGACCGTGGAAACATAGTTCTTAACCTTCTTCAGAGAATTAAGTATACGAAAATGCTTGGTAAAGCAACGGAACCGTATGTGCCTGTGGATTTATCCAAGTATGACGATGTATATGTTTTTTGCGATTCGGATCCTATAGGATATTATCTTAATTATAAAAAGATATACTATCATGCGTTAGAGGACGGACTTAACTCCGGAATACTGGATAATCAGGCTATGCTTTCCAATAAAGGAGCCTTCGGACTTAAGAAATTCATGGCATCTCTTGGGCTTATCTTCATCGAAAGCGGATACAGCAAGTATTGCCTGGACTACGAGGTAAACGACATTAGTGTTAACTATATGCCGCCATCGAATATTATCGAATGTTCTTTTGACAGCATGTGTGACAAGCTTACATCGGATGATCATAAGCAGCTGGTTGATATTTTCCTTGATAATCCGGATTCCTTAATCAGAAGGCTTGACGTTACGCAGTATGATAAGCCCTGTGTAATGATTCTTACGGAGCCCCTGTGTGAGCTGTCTGTCAGAGAAAAATTGTTCGGGGACATTATCAGTGAATATTCTGACGATTACACAGTAATAATTAAGCCGCATCCGAGAGATCTGCTTGACTATGAAGCGGCCTTTCCCGGTACCGTTGTAATCCGTGAGAAATTTCCGATGGAGGTAATGAATGACCTTCCGGGACTTCGGGTGAAAAAACTGATTTCGGTAATAACTCAGGTAGACTGCATTCGCTTCGCAGACGAAGTGATTTATTTAGGCCTTGATTTCATGGACAAATACGAAGCTCCTGAAATACACAGAAAGATGGAAATACTAAAAAATAAGTAAAGGTGCATATCATAAAGGTATGCACCTTTAGATTGTAGACAAAGTCTTTTGGATGGAAATCTGGTACCTTGCTGCAAAAACGGTATAAAAAATTTTTAGGAAGGATTATACATATAATGAATCAAATGTGAATAAAAATATCCGCAAACAGTGGTTTTATGCGGGTTTATGCAGTATATAGCGGTTGACATAAC
>JAZQQM010000019.1:0-90507 GCA_045629045.1 Lachnospiraceae bacterium | reverse complement strand
GATTTCCATTTCTACTAACTCAAGTAATTCTGGATCATCAACCATATCACACTTGTTCATGAATACAACGATGTAAGGAACACCAACCTGACGAGAAAGAAGGATATGCTCCTTTGTCTGAGCCATAACACCATCAGTAGCTGCAACAACTAAGATAGCGCCGTCCATCTGAGCAGCACCTGTGATCATGTTCTTAACGTAGTCAGCATGTCCAGGGCAGTCAACGTGAGCATAGTGTCTGTTTTCTGTGCTGTACTCAACGTGAGCAGTAGAAATTGTGATACCTCTTTCTCTCTCTTCGGGAGCCTTATCGATATTCTCAAAATCTGTAGCTTCGTTACCTGCAACTCTTGCAGCCAAAACCTTTGTGATAGCAGCTGTTAAAGTTGTTTTACCATGGTCAACGTGACCGATGGTACCAATGTTACAGTGTGTTTTACTTCTGTCAAATTTAGCTTTAGCCATTTTAAAATCTCCTCCTTAAGAAAATTATAAATTTTTCATCAAATCAGCTAATCTTGATTATATTAAAAATAGCCGATATTTTCAAGTTATTCTTTATTTTGCCTTAGCAGCAAGTACCTTTTCGGCAACATTCTTCGGAACGGGCTCATACTTTTCGAAGAACATAGAGTAGTTACCACGACCCTGTGTTCTTGATCGAAGATCTGTAGCGTATCCGAACTTCTCTGAAAGAGGTACATATCCGTGTACGATCTTACCGCCGCCGAGGTCATCCATACCTTCGATACGTCCACGACGTGAATTGATATCACCAATTACATCGCCCATGTATTCTTCAGGCATTGTAACATCAACCTTCATGATAGGCTCAAGTAAGATAGGATCTGCCTTCTGCATAGCTTCCTTGAATGCCATAGAACCGGCAATGTGGAATGCCATTTCAGAAGAATCGACTTCATGGTATGAACCATCGTATACGTTAGCATATACACCAAGTACAGGGAATCCGCCAAGAACACCGCACTTAGAAGCTTCTTCAATACCTTCACCAACTGCAGGGATGTATTCCTTAGGAATAGCACCACCGACAACTGTTGATTCGAACTTGAAGAGTTCTTCACCGTTAGGATCCATAGGCTCGAACTTAACCTTACAATGACCGTACTGACCACGACCACCGGACTGCTTAGCGTACTTACTATCAACTTCAACTGCCTTAGAGAATGTTTCCTTGTATGCAACCTGAGGTGCACCAACGTTAGCTTCTACCTTGAATTCTCTAAGAAGTCTGTCAACAATGATTTCAAGGTGTAATTCACCCATACCTGCGATAATTGTCTGACCTGTTTCCTGATCTGTATGAGCACGGAATGTAGGATCTTCTTCAGCAAGCTTTGCTAAAGACTCACCAAGTTTACCCTGACCGGCCTTAGTCTTAGGCTCGATAGCAAGCTCGATAACGGGCTCAGGGAATTCCATAGACTCGAGGATAACAGGATGCTGCTCATCACAAATTGTATCACCTGTAGAAGTAAGCTTGAATCCTACTGCTGCAGCGATATCACCTGAATATACCTTGTCTAATTCTTCTCTCTTGTTAGCGTGCATCTGAAGGATACGTCCAACACGCTCTTTCTTTTCTTTAGTAGCATTAAGAACATAAGAACCTGAGTTCAATGTTCCTGAATATACTCTGAAGAAAGCAAGTTTTCCTACGAAAGGATCTGTCATGATCTTGAAAGCCAAAGCTGCGAAAGGTTCATCATCAGATGAATGTCTTTCTACTTCATTACCGTCAGCGTCAACACCCTTAATAGCAGGGATGTCAAGAGGTGAAGGCATGAACTCGATAACAGCATCAAGAAGCTTCTGAACACCCTTATTTCTGTAAGCTGTACCACAGCATACAGGAACGGCTGTACATTCGCATGTTGCCTTTCTTAAAACTTTCTTCATTTCTTCAACTGAAGGCTCTTCACCTTCAAGGTATGCCATCATCAAATCGTCGTCCAATTCGCAAATCTTCTCAACGAGTTCTGTATGGTATGTTTCAGCTTCATCCTTCATATCATCGGGAATAGCTGTGATTGAGATATCTTCGCCCTTATCATCGTTATAGATGTAAGCCTGCATCTCAAATAAATCAATGATGCCCTTGAATTCATCTTCCTTACCAATAGGAAGCTGAATGCAAATAGCATTCTTACCTAAACGGTTCTTAATCTGATCAACTGCTCCATAGAAGTTAGCACCTAAGATGTCCATCTTATTGATGAACGCCATACGAGGTACGTTATATGTATCAGCCTGACGCCATACGTTTTCTGACTGAGGCTCAACACCGCCCTTTGCACAGAATACACCTACAGCACCATCAAGTACACGGAGCGAACGCTCAACTTCAACAGTGAAGTCTACGTGTCCGGGAGTGTCAATGATGTTGATACGATGCTCTAAAGCACCCGGCATAGGCTTGTTTTCCTTCTGCAATGTCCAGTGACATGTTGTAGCAGCTGAAGTAATTGTGATACCTCTTTCCTGTTCCTGCTCCATCCAGTCCATAGTAGCAGTACCGTCATGAGTTTCACCAATCTTATGATTAACACCAGTATAATAAAGGATACGCTCTGTTGTTGTCGTTTTACCGGCATCGATATGAGCCATAATACCAATATTTCTGGTTCTCTCCAATGGATATTCTCTTCCAGCCAAAGGTTTTTCCTCCTTAATTTAATACAATTATGTCCTAGAAACGATAATGCGAGAAAGCCTTATTAGCTTCAGCCATCTTATGCATATCTTCTTTTCTCTTAACAGCTGCACCTGTATTGTTAGCAGCATCAAGAATTTCGTTAGCAAGTCTCTCAACCATAGTCTTTTCTGATCTCTTACGAGCAAACATTGTTAACCATCTGAGAGCTAATGCCTGACGACGGTCAGGACGTACTTCGATAGGTACCTGATATGTAGCTCCACCGATACGTCTAGCCTTAACCTCAAGAACGGGCATGATGTTGTTCATTGCCTCCTTGAAAGTCTCTAAAGCAGGCTTGCCTGACTTCTCTTCAACAGTAGCAAATGCACCATATACAATCTTCTGTGCTACACCCTTCTTACCATCTAACATAACGTTATTGATAAGCTTAGTAACAATCTTGTCATTGTATAAAGGATCTGCCAATACATCTCTTTTTTGAATATGTCCTTTACGTGGCACGGTTCTTCCCTCCTTAATTATTTTAAATTAATTCTTCGGTACTCACAGTGTGCATCTAATTCTCACTTTTGTGTACGTGCGGGTTATATGTCTAAACAGATATACCAACACAAAAATTAAATACTTGTGGTTCCAATTCATTCTGTTCTTGCAGACGCGTCAATTTACACTGCCGGTGGTACGTTCTTGGCATTCACCAAGAACTCAGGCAAGTAAATTTGCCCTTGCAAGCAAGCAAATTTATCTTGCCTATTTGCCTGCCTTAGGACGCTTAGCGCCATACTTAGAACGGGCCTGTTTTCTGTTAGCAACTCCCGCAGTATCCAAGGTACCACGAATAATATGATATCTTGTACCAGGAAGATCCTTAACTCTACCACCACGGATAAGAACTACGCTATGCTCCTGAAGGTTGTGACCTTCACCGGGAATGTAGCTTGTTACTTCGATTCCGTTAGAAAGACGTACTCTGGCGATCTTACGAAGAGCTGAGTTAGGTTTCTTAGGTGTTGCTGTCTTAACAGCAGTACATACGCCTCTTTTCTGAGGAGCAGAAGTATCAGTTGCCTTCTTGTGAAGAGAGTTCCATCCCTTCTGAAGAGCAGGAGCTGTAGACTTCTTAACTGATGTCTGACGACCTTTTCTAACTAACTGGTTAAATGTTGGCATTCTGTTTCACCTCCTTGCCTGAAAAATATATACTTTTGCGCGCACCAAAAAACAACGCCTTTTAGCGCATGCTAGATAATTATATGTTTGCCAATGGTAAATGTCAAGAAAAAAATATAGAAGAACCTTGTGTTTTCAAGGTCCTTCTATATATAGTAGATGTTTTTAGAATAGATACCAATTATTCAGCATCTGTAACTACTTCTTCAAGATCTTCGTTAGCTTCGGCATTAGCTACTTCATCAATAACCTCGTCCTCAACCTGAATGTTTTTCTTGAGCATGTAGTCTGTATTTAAGGCTGTATTACGATAACGCTTCATTCCTGTACCTGCAGGGATTAACTTACCGATAATAACATTTTCCTTAAGTCCGATAAGCGGATCAACCTTACCCTTAATAGCTGCTTCCGTTAATACCTTAGTTGTTTCCTGGAAGGAAGCTGCTGATAAGAATGAGTTGGTAGCAAGAGCTGCCTTTGTAATACCAAGGATAACCTGCTTACCTTCTGCAGGAGTCTTACCTGCTGCAACGAGTTCTTCGTTAAGGTCTTCGTAATCAAGTACGTCAACCAAGGTACCCGGTAAGTAATCTGTATCTCCGCTCTCTTCGATTCTTACTTTCTTAAGCATCTGACGAACGATAACTTCGATATGCTTATCAGCAATATCAACACCCTGGAGACGGTATACTCTTTGAACTTCACGAAGCATATAATCCTGAACTGCTTCCTTACCCTTAATCTTAAGTAAGTCGTGAGGATTGATTGAACCTTCTGTAAGTTCGTCACCGGCTTCAATAACCTGTCCGTCGATAATGTTCTTAATACGTGAACCGAAAGGAATTAAGTATGCCTTTGTTTCACCGGTTTCTTCGTTGTTAACGATTACTTCTCTCTTCTTCTTAGTATCGGAAATAGTAGCTGTACCGCCGAACTCTGCAATAATTGCAAGTCCCTTAGGCTTACGAGCTTCAAATAATTCTTCTACTCTGGGAAGACCCTGAGTGATATCGTCACCGGCAACACCACCGGTATGGAATGTTCTCATAGTAAGCTGTGTACCGGGCTCACCGATTGACTGAGCTGCGATAATACCAACTGCTTCACCAACCTGTACAGCCTCACCGGATGCCATGTTAGCTCCGTAACACTTAGCACAGATACCATCCTTTGATCTACATGTTAAGATTGTACGAATCTTAACGCTTCCAAGAACGTGACCGTTCTCATCTGTATCCATATTCTTGATAATCTTAGCAGCACGGCTTGGATTAATCATATGATTAGCCTTAACGATTAAGTTGCCGTCCTTATCTGAAATATCTTCGCAAGAATATCTTCCTGTAATTCTGTCTTTTAAGCTTTCGATAGTTTCTTTACCATCATAGAAGCCCTTAACAACCATTCCCGGAATCTTGCCTGTACCTTCCATACAGTCGGTCTCACGAATAATAAGTTCCTGAGATACGTCAACCATACGACGTGTTAAGTAACCTGAGTCGGCTGTTCTTAACGCTGTATCCGAAAGTCCCTTACGAGCACCATGCGCTGACATGAAATATTCAAGTACGTCAAGACCTTCACGGAAGTTTGACTTGATAGGCAATTCAATTGTTCTACCGGTTGTATCGGCCATAAGACCTCTCATGCCGGCAAGCTGCTTAATCTGCTGTGTAGAACCACGGGCACCTGAGTCAGCCATCATAAAGATGTTATTGTACTTATCAAGACCTGCGATAAGCTTGTCTGATAACTCTTTATCTGTCTCGTTCCATGTTTCAACAACTGCACGATATCTTTCTTCTTCTGTAATAAGACCACGACGGAAGTTAGTTGCAATCTTATCAACAGTTGCCTGTGCATCCTCAAGAAGCTGAGGCTTATCGGCAGGTACTGTCATATCGGAAATAGATACTGTCATGGCAGCTCTTGTTGAATACTTATATCCGATAGCCTTGATAAGGTCTAATACTTCTGCAGTTACCGAAGCGCCGTGTGTATTACTAACCTTTTCAAGAATCTGCTTAAGCTGTTTCTTACCTACAAGAGTATCAACTTCAAGTAATAAGAAGTTTTCAGGCTTGCTTCTGTCAACCATGCCTAAATCCTGAGGAATAATCTCATTGAAGAGGAATCTTCCCAATGTTGACTCAACAACACCTGTGATTACTTCTCCATCGGCATTCTTCTTGGAAACTCTAACCTTAATTCTTGCATGAAGTGTAATAACACCGTTTTCATAAGCTAAGATAGCTTCGTTAATGTTCTTAAAGAACTTACCTTCACCGGGTTCTTCGTACTTATCGTTAACGGAGAAACCTCTTTCCTGTGTAAGATAGTAGATACCTAAAACCATATCCTGCGAAGGAACGGCAACAGGGCCACCATCGGAAGGCTTAAGAAGGTTATTAGGTGAAAGTAATAAGAATCTACATTCAGCCTGTGCTTCTACCGACAAAGGAAGATGTACAGCCATCTGGTCACCATCGAAGTCAGCGTTGAAAGCTGTACATACGAGAGGATGAAGCTTAATAGCCTTACCTTCTACAAGAATAGGTTCAAATGCCTGAATACCTAATCTATGAAGTGTGGGAGCACGGTTTAACATAACAGGATGCTCTTTAATAACGTCCTCGAGGACATCCCAAACCTGAGCATCTAATCTTTCAACAAGTTTCTTAGCTGCTTTAATATTCTGAGAGATTCCGCGACCTACAAGTTCCTTCATAACGAAAGGCTTGAATAATTCGATAGCCATTTCCTTAGGAAGACCACACTGGTAAATCTTAAGTTCAGGACCAACAACGATAACGCTTCGGCCTGAGTAGTCAACTCTCTTACCAAGTAAGTTCTGACGGAAACGTCCTGACTTACCCTTAAGCATATCAGATAATGACTTAAGTGCTCTGTTTCCGGGGCCTGTAACCGGACGACCACGTCTGCCGTTATCAATTAATGCATCAACAGCTTCCTGAAGCATACGCTTTTCGTTTCTGACAATAATATCAGGAGCGCCAAGCTCTAATAATCTTTTCAAACGGTTATTTCTGTTGATGATTCTTCTGTATAAATCATTTAAGTCTGAAGTAGCAAATCTGCCACCGTCAAGCTGAACCATGGGACGAAGATCGGGTGGAATAACCGGAATGGCATCCATAATCATCCATGAAGGTTCGTTTCCTGACTCTCTGAAAGCTTCTACCACCTCAAGTCTCTTGATGACACGAGCTTTCTTCTGGCCGGTGGCATCCTCTAACTGAGCCTTTAAGTCAGCTGAATCAGCATCAAGGTCGATGGCTTGAAGTAATTCCTTAACGGCTTCGGCACCCATACCTACACGGAACTTATTGCCCCATGTTTCTCTGGCATCCTGATACTCTTTTTCAGAAAGTACCTGCTTATACTCAAGATCTGTATCCATAGGATCAAGAACGATGTATGAAGCAAAGTATAATACCTTTTCCAATACACGCGGTGAAAGATCAAGAAGTAATCCCATTCTTGAAGGGATACCCTTGAAGTACCAAATGTGTGAGACAGGAGCAGCAAGCTCGATGTGGCCCATTCTTTCTCTACGAACAGAAGCCTTAGTAACTTCAACACCACATCTGTCACAAACTACACCCTTATATCTAATCTTCTTGTATTTACCACAATGACATTCCCAGTCCTTTGAAGGTCCAAATATCTTTTCACAGAATAAACCTTCTTTTTCAGGCTTAAGAGTTCTATAGTTAATTGTCTCCGGCTTAGTAACCTCGCCCTTTGACCACTCTCTGATCTTCTCAGGAGATGCAAGTCCGATTCTGATTGCATCAAATGTCATTGGCTGGTAAACTTCTTTAACTGTTTCTGACATCTTGTCCTCCTTATACTTCCTCGTCCTCGAAAACGTCTGCATCATCAAAATCGTCTTCCATATCTGCATCGTCTTCCGAAGCTACGATTTCACCTGTTTCATCATCAAATTCCTGCTGCTGATATCCTGCACGACCAAGAGATTCTCTCTCGTAATCGTTCTTTGAATCAGCTTCCATGATTGAGCGGTAATCTGTATCGCCGTAATCAACAGTTTCCATGATTTCAACTTCTGTATTATCGTCGCGAAGGACCTTAATATCTAATCCTAATGACTGTAATTCCTTAAGAAGTACCTTGAATGACTCAGGAATACCTGACTCAGGAATATTATCACCCTTGATAATTGCTTCGTATGTCTTAACACGTCCTACAACATCATCCGACTTAACAGTAAGGATTTCCTGCAATGTGTAAGAAGCACCGTAAGCCTCAAGAGCCCAAACTTCCATTTCTCCGAATCTCTGTCCACCGAACTGAGCTTTACCACCCAAAGGCTGCTGAGTTACAAGTGAGTAAGGACCGGTAGAACGAGCATGGATCTTATCGTCTACCAAGTGATGGAGTTTCAGATAATGCATGTGACCGATTGTAACCGGTGAATCGAAGTACTCACCTGTACGTCCGTCACGGAGTCTTACTTTACCGTCTCTTGAAATAGGAACGCCCTTCCATAACTCTCTGTGATCTCTATTCTCTGATAAGTAATCCATTACTTCGGGAAGGAGTTCTTTCTTATGTTTTTTCTCGAACTCTTCCCAAGATAAATTAACGTAATCATTGGCAAGGTCAAGTGTATCCATGATATCAACTTCGTTAGCACCATCAAATACAGGTGTTGCTACATTAAAGCCAAGAGCCTTAGCAGCCAATGAAAGGTGAATCTCAAGTACCTGACCGATATTCATACGCGAAGGAACACCCAAAGGATTAAGTACGATATCCAAAGGACGACCGTTAGGTAAGTAAGGCATATCTTCTACAGGTAATACGCGGGAAACAACACCCTTATTACCATGACGACCGGCCATCTTATCACCTACGGAAATCTTACGCTTCTGAGCTATATAAATTCTAACTGCCTGATTAACACCGGGAGATAATTCATCTCCGTTTTCTCTTGTGAATACCTTGGCATCTACTACAATACCGTATTCACCGTGAGGAACCTTAAGGGAAGTATCTCTTACTTCTCTTGCTTTCTCACCGAAGATTGCACGAAGTAATCTTTCTTCTGCCGTAAGTTCTGTTTCTCCCTTAGGAGTAACCTTACCTACAAGGATATCACCGGCTCTTACTTCAGCACCGATTCTGATGATACCTCTTTCATCAAGATCCTTAAGAGCATCATCACCGACACCGGGAACATCACGAGTGATGTCTTCAGGTCCGAGCTTTGTATCTCTTGCTTCTGCTTCGTACTCTTCAATATGAACAGATGTATAAACATCATCCTGAACTAATCTTTCACTAAGTAATACAGCGTCCTCGTAGTTGTAACCTTCCCAGGTCATGAATCCGATAAGAGGATTCTTACCAAGAGCAAGTTCACCCATAGCTGTTGAAGGACCGTCCGCAATAACCTGTCCTGCTTCTACCTTTTCGCCCTTGACTACGATAGGCTTCTGGTTGTAACAGTTAGACTGGTTAGAACGAGAGAACTTAGTTAAGTGGTATTCCATCTTCTCACCGTCATCAGCGATGATTGTAATTGAGTTAGATGAAACGTAGTCAACCTTACCTGCTTTCTTAGCTACAACACAGACACCTGAGTCAACAGCTGCCTTGGGCTCCATACCTGTTCCTACAACAGGAGCCTCTGTAGTAAGTAGCGGAACTGCCTGACGCTGCATGTTTGATCCCATGAGGGCACGGTTAGCATCATCGTTCTCAAGGAAAGGAATAAGTGCTGTAGCTACCGAGAACACCATCTTAGGTGATACATCCATGAATTCGAACATAGACTTCGGATACTCGGATGTTTCTTCTCTGTAACGACCTGCTACAACCTTACGAACGAAGTGACCCTTTTCGTCAAGCTGTTCATTAGCCTGAGCTACATGGAAGTTATCTTCCTCATCTGCTGTCATGTATATTACTTCATTGGTAACAACAGGATTCTCGGGATCTGAATGGTCTATCTTACGATACGGAGCTTCAATAAATCCGTACTCGTTAATTCTTGCATATGAAGCAAGTGAGTTAATAAGACCGATGTTAGGACCTTCAGGAGTCTCAATAGGGCACATACGTCCGTAGTGAGAATAGTGAATATCACGAACTTCGAATCCGGCACGGTCTCTTGACAAACCACCGGGACCTAATGCAGATAAACGTCTCTTATGTGTTAACTCACCTAAAGGATTGTTCTGATCCATAAACTGTGAAAGCTGTGAAGAACCGAAGAATTCTTTTACAGCAGCCTGCACAGGCTTAATATTGATTAAACTCTGAGGTGTTACATCTTCAGCATCATGTGTTGTCATTCTTTCACGAACAACTCTTTCAAGTCTTGAAAGACCGATTCTGTACTGATTCTGTAATAACTCACCTACGCAACGGATACGACGGTTTCCTAAGTGGTCGATATCATCATCCTTACCAATACCATACTCAAGGTGAATATTGTAGTTGATAGAAGCTAAAATATCTTCCTTTGTGATGTGCTTAGGAATAAGTTCATGTACGTTACGCTTGATTGCATCAGCCAAGGCTTCGCCATCAGATGCGAATTCTTCAATAATCTGTGAAAGTACGGGGAAGTATACCTTTTCGGTAATTCCCAGAGCCTTAGCATCACAGTCGATGAAACTGTTGATGTCAACCATCATATTTGAAAGAACCTTAACATTCTTTTCTTCTGTCTGAATATATACATAAGGAACGGCGGCATTCTGAATTGTATCAGCAAGCTCTGCAGTAACCATTGTTCCTGCAGTTGCAACAATCTCACCTGTGAATGAATTAACAACATCCTCAGCAAGAACATGCTTACGAATTCTGTTACGGAATGCAAGCTTCTTATTAAACTTATATCTACCAACCTTAGCCAAATCATATCTTCTGGGGTCGAAGAACATTGCGTTGATTAAGCTCTCGGCACTTTCTACCGAAAGAGGTTCACCGGGACGGATTTTTTTGTATAACTCTAAAAGACCTTCCTGATAATTGGTAGCAACGTCTTTAGTAAAGCTGGCTTCGATCTTAGGTTCGTCGCCAAACAGTTCGCGAATCTCTTCGTTAGTACCTACGCCTAACGCACGAATAAGAACAGTAATAGGTACCTTACGTGTTCTGTCCACACGAACATAGAATATATCGTTAGAATCGGTTTCGTACTCTAACCATGCACCACGGTTAGGAATAACTGTGCAAGAGAATAACTTCTTACCAAGCTTATCATGATCAATTGCATAGTAGATACCGGGAGAACGTACCAACTGGCTGACAATAACTCTCTCAGCACCGTTAATAACGAATGTACCCGTATCGGTCATGATAGGAAGGTCGCCCATAAAAATCTCGTGTTCGGATATTTCATCCTTATCCTTTTTGTGGAAACGTACCTTAACCTTAAGAGGAGCTGCATAAGTAGCATCTCTTTCCTTACACTTCTCAATAGAATACTTAACATCCTTTTCGCAAAGCTCGAAATCTACGAATTCCAAGCTAAGATGTCCGCTGTAATCAGCGATAGGAGAAATGTCATCAAACACCTCCTTAAGTCCATCTGTAAGGAACCATTGATATGAGTTCTTCTGAACCTCAATCAAATTAGGCATCTCAAGAACTTCTTTTTGTCTTGAGTAACTCATACGCGTGTTCTTGCCTGCGGCAATAGGACGTATTCTGTTCTTTTCCATTGACTTCACCCCGTTCTTTATATTTTTAAGCAGCCACTTGCCGTAAAAAAGCGCGCAAATAGGCCTACCACACCACAATAGTGCATCATCCATAATACTACAAACGATATTCGGCTGTCAATAACTATTTTTAGGAATTTTAAATTTAAGAATTTAAGAACTGATGTAAAAAGATATACCCGCAGTCTTTATTAAGACCGCGGGTAAATTAAATCTTTGAATTAATTACTTAAGGTTAACCTTAGCGCCAACTTCTTCTAACTTAGCCTTGATATCATTAGCTTCGTCCTTAGAAGCGCCTTCCTTAACAACCTTAGGAGCGCCATCTACAAGATCCTTAGCTTCCTTTAAGCCTAATCCTGTGATTTCACGAACAACCTTGATAACCTTAACCTTCTCAGCGCCAGCTTCAGCTAACTCTACATCGAAGGAATCCTTCTCTTCTGCTGCGCCAGCTGCATCTCCAGCTGCTGCTGCAACTACAACGCCTGCTGCTGCAGATACGCCAAACTCTTCTTCACATGCCTTTACAAGGTCATTTAACTCTAATACAGTTAACTCTTTGATAGCATCAATAAGTTCCTGTGTTGATAACTTTGCCATTTTAATTTCCTCCATTAATAATAATAAAAACTTAGTTTCAAATAAATTGCTTACTCTGCATCTTATTCAGCTGCAGGAGCTTCTTCTGCAGGTGCTTCAGCAGGTGCCTCTTCTGCAGGTGCCTCAGCTACGGGTGCTTCCTCTACAGGAGCCTCAGCTGCGGGTGCTTCTTCCTTTGCAGGAGCTTCGCACTCACCGGCGCCGCCTTTTTCAGCAAGCTGATTCATAACACGAGCGAAGTTTGCGATAGGTGACTGAATGCTTCCAAGTAACTTTGAAAGTAACTCTTCTCTTGAAGGGATGTTAGCGATGTTAGCAATTCCTGCTGCATCATATGCAATTCCTTCAACAACACCGGCTTTAATCTCAAGTGCCTGAGCAGTTTTTGCAAACTTAGCAAGTACTCTTGCAGGTGCTGTAGCATCAGTTGTTGAGATAGCGATAGCGCTTGGTCCTTCCAAGTATGGAGCAAGGCTTTCGAAATCTGTTCCCTTGAACGCGAAGTTCATCATTGTGTTCTTGTAAACCTTATAGGTGATTCCTGCTTCACGTAACTGCTTACGAAGAGCTGTATCCTGTTCAACAGTTAATCCGCGGTAGTCAACTAAAACAACTGACTGTGCGTCTTTGATGTTAGCAGAGATTTCTTCAACTATAGGCTGCTTTAACTCAACTTTTGCCATTTCTTTACCTCCTTAATTATTCTTGCCGAAGGTATCTTCAAATAAAATAAAAAATCCCGATGAAGAACACCGGGAATAAAATACATTAAATAAAGTATACTCATCCTCGGTAGGAGATGTTGCTTACACCCTTTTAGGGTTCCTACTGTCTTCGGCTGGTCAAAACGACCTTGTCTAAAATAGCACACTTTATCCGTATGTGTCAATATGTTTTAATTAAAATTTTCATACATTGGATCTGCCATCTGGCGCACTTCATAATCATCCATATCATATGCCGTAATCAGTTGAAGGATATTACCCGTGTAACTATACACATGGAAAACATCATTCTGATAGTTCGGATCAGAAACACGAATCCACATTTCGCGCGGACGCATTTCATCCGGCTGATGATCAAATATAGAAGTACCGAATTCAGAATAATTCTCAATTCCTGCCTGTCTTGCCACTGTTGCAAGCAAGTCGCAATGGCTTATGGGAGCTGTGTTGACCGGGCTGAAATCATGTGTTTCACCGGGTTCTTTAACAAAATAGATGATTCCCATATCTTCCTTATCATTGCCGCCATGATCCGCAGTAACAATTATTGTGGCATTATCATAAACTCCGAGTTCCTTAAGTTGATTCAGATACTCGTCAAGAATTGTCATACAGCCTCTTGCGGTTTCGTTCAGAGAAGTCTCCTCAGCCGCATGTCCGTCCGCAGTTGTATTGTGTTCATGCGTACCTATTAAATGCTGGAAGATAAAATAATTATTCTCATCATCTGTTGATAATCTTTTGGTTAATAAGTCCTGATAAAAATCTGCATTTGCATGACGCAAAGCTTCCTTTGTATCCTGCACAATCATACTGTATTCAGATACATTCGTATAAAACTGCTGTTTCAGAACATCGGGTGCCATTCTGTACGCAGACATTTTAGCCATAGTCTTCATCAGCAGACGGTTATTAATATCATATTCATAAGGAGTATTAACGATATTGTCGATTTTTCCTCCCATGGTTTCTATATAATTACCGCCGGCAAGTACATAGGCCTCGGTATACATGTTTACTTTATAATTCTTTTCGTGCATGGCATTGTAAAAATCCACCGTCGTAGGATTACTCCATATGCCGTCCCACCATTCCTTTTTGTAAATCTCCGGATTATATTCTCCCCCCGTCAGCATATGTGCAACCGAAGGAAATGTTCCGTAGTATACGCAAGCAGCATTATCATAATATGTAAAATCATGAAGGCACATTGCACCGTCCGGATATTCTTCCAACATCTTGTTAAGATAATCGCTGCTAAAATAATCAAGGACAAACACAATAATATTGTCCTTGGAAGAAACAACATACTGCTCCGCGCCGGACAGTCTTTCGGGATTATCCGTTCTTGCAAAAGCATCTTTAGGACCGGTCAGCAACAGCGAAATCAATGCCACCAACTGAATAAGCACCAAAACAACAGAAATATATACAAGTCCCTTTTTGCACAATTCATATTTAAACTTGGCAAACGCAATCATTCCGCCGATTATAACTATCCAAATAATTAAATTGACAACAACTTTGCCAACCTCGGGCTTGTATCCGTCAGGATTGATTCCGAGCAAATCCAATTGCTTATTCAAAAACATTACCTGAACATATCCCGCTACGGAAAGTGCTACAACCGCCGCCGAAACAAAATGCGATATCTTTTCGGGAAGTAACGTTAATAATGCTGTCAGCGCCACAAAGCCGGCAGCAAACTCCAGAAGCAGCAGTTTCCACATCTCATTATAAAAGAAAGGGAACTCACTATGATTTCCAAAATAGATTTCTGTCGGTCCGAAGAACAGAAGCATGAAGCAAGGAAGAAGCGCAATCACTGCGCTTTTAGGAATTCTATTTAATAATTTTGCTTTCATTTTAATCTCTCAATCTAAATTTACTTGGGATATACAAACCCATCGTCATCAATTGTAGCACCTTTTGACAAAGAGCGCATCTTATTAATTATCCTTGAATAATCCCGGCCCATAGCCATCGTTGTCGTCATCTTGGACTGAAGCGCCGGTACGAACTGCAATGACTTAAGTCCATTCTTATCTATATTAACAAGAAGCATTCCCGTATCAAGAGTAGAGGAGTTAAATAAGAAATTCCCCAGGCTGTAAATGCAGGGTGTGTTCCCGAAATATGTAAATCCCTGAAGTACATGGGGGTGATCTCCGACTATCAAATCCGCACCTGCAGCTGCAAGAAGCGGTCCCTGTGTTGTCTGATAGTAATCGGGCTGTGATTCTTTTTCAGTTCCCCAATGAACACATACAATTACAAAATCGGAATTTGCCTTAGCCTCTGCTATCTTTTGATAAATAAGATCTCCCGTCCAGCATCTGAAGGTTCCCCCCGAAGTTTCCGTAGCGCCTATTGTATCGGGTCTGTCATTTCTTTCTATCTGAGTTGCCGCAACAATTCCTATTTTGATATCGTTGGAAACAAAATACGTAACACGCGATGCTTCCTCGATATTACGGCCTGCGCCCATAGGCACCACACCTACCGATGTAAGTGTCGTAAGTGTATCTTCAAGTCCCACCTGTCCGAAATCAAGCACATGATTATTTGCCAGAATGGCCGCATCAACTCCGAGATTGTTTAAGTATCCCGCCGTAGCATAGTCAGCTCTGAAAGTATAGGTCTTGTCCGGAGTTCTGGTTCCGCGCTCCGTATATGGAAACTCATTGTTAATAACCATAATATCACGGCTCTTCATAAGGGAAACAAGTTCGGGACCGATACTCGATTCTATCATCCCGCCTTTTTGCTTGATTGATGCCATAACCGCATATTCATCATCAAAGAGCATATCGCCCGTAAATCCAAGTGTTACAACATCTTTTGACGCCGCCTGTTTCTTAAACACATACTCAGCCTTCATTCGTTCAGGATCCGCTAACAAATCCGCATACTTTTCTCTTGGTGTATTGGCACCAAGCACTTCCGGTTCGGGAGCCGTCAGTGTTTCCGGTATAGCCTCGACATAAGCTACTATATTTAAGCCTTCCGATTGATGTGTCTTAATATATTTGGGCAAAGATATACATACAATCACAACAGCGCCCACCAAAAGAACACCAAGCAGTGTCAACGCAAAAGCTTTAACCGGACTTGACTTCTTTGGCTTTCGAATATTCTGTTGTGGTCTTGAACACACGCGTCCACTATATCTAGTACTCATACAATTAACATAACATAATAGATTATGTTAATCAAGTAAAAAAGAGCCCAGTCAAATGACCGAGCTCTCATCAATCAATATGTGCTTAATTAATACTTAGCAACCGAAACCTTAACGCCGGGGCCCATTGTTGTTGTAAGAGTTAAGCTCTTAATGTACTGACCCTTTAATGCAGAAGGCTTAGCCTTCATGATAGCATCCATTAATGCGTTGAAGTTTTCCTGTAACTTCTCTTCTGAGAAAGAAGCCTTACCAACAGGACAGTGAACGATATTAGCCTTATCAAGTCTATACTCGATTTTACCGGCTTTGATATCCTGAACAGCCTTAGTTACATCCATAGTAACTGTGCCTGCCTTAGGGTTGGGCATTAATCCCTTAGGTCCCAAAACCTTACCTAAACGACCTACAACACCCATCATATCAGGTGTAGCAACTACTACGTCGAACTCAAACCATCCGTCGTTCTGAATCTTAGGAATAAGCTCCTCGCCTCCAACGAAATCAGCACCTGCAGCTTCTGCCTCAGCTACCTTATCGCCCTTAGCGAAAACCAATACTCTAACTGTCTTACCTGTTCCGTTAGGAAGTACTACGGCACCACGGATCTGCTGTTCAGCATGTCTTCCGTCACAACCGGTTCTGATATGTACTTCTACTGTTTCATCAAATTTAGCAGTCGCAGTCTTCTTAACTAATGCGATTGCGTCGTTAGCTTCGTAAGCAACACCACGTTCGATCTGCTTAGCAGTTTCGTTATACTTCTTACCGTGCTTCATTATTCAATCCTCCATTAGTCTTCTACTACTACGCCCATACTTCTAGCTGTACCGGCGATCATGCTCATAGCAGCCTCTAAAGATGCAGCATTTAAATCAGGCATCTTCATCTCTGCAATCTCCTGAACCTTAGCCTTAGAGATTGTAGCAACCTTAGTCTTGTTAGGAACACCTGAACCTGACTTAATGTTACAAGCCTTCTTAATAAGAACTGCTGCAGGAGGAGTCTTAGTAATGAAACTGAAACTTCTGTCAGCGTAAACTGTGATTACAACAGGGATAAGAACGTCGCCCTTATCTGCTGTCTTAGCGTTGAACTGCTTTGTGAATTCAACGATGTTAACTCCGTGCTGACCTAATGCAGGTCCAACCGGAGGAGCTGGTGTAGCTTTACCAGCAGGGATCTGTAACTTAATGTATCCTTCTACTTTCTTTGCCATAATGGCACCTCCTTAATTCTAATGCTTTGCTAAAGCATCGTGGTCAGGCGTATTCACTATGAATACTCCCACAGCCCGCACAAGTGCAGACCGAATTTATATATCCATATCCATGTCACTGACAAAGATATAAATAACAAATTAATTAGCCGAGTCTTCTGACTTCTGCGAAAGAAATTTCAACAGGAGTCTCTCTTCCGAACATTTCAACATTAATTGTAACTGTCTGCTTACCGAAGTCCATACGACGTACTACGCCGATAGTATCCTTCCAAGCTCCCGCAACAGCAACAATCGTATCGCCTTCTTCGAAGTCGACAGAAATGTTCTCTGTTCTGATGCCAAGCGGCTTCATCTCAGCTTCTGATAACGGAACCGGCTTAGATCCGGGTCCAACGAAACCTGTTACGCCACGTGTATTACGAACCACGTACCAGGTCTCATCATTCATAACCATATTAATAAGAACATATCCCGGGAACAGTTTCTTTTCAACAGTTCTTCTGGAGCCGTTCTTCATCTCTACAACGTTTTCCATAGGAACTCTTACTTCTAAGATTTCCTCCTGCAAAGAGCGGTTCTCAATGGTCTTTTCGATATTGGCCTTAACCTTGTTCTCGTAACCGGAATATGTATGTACTACATACCAATTTGCCTCTGCCATTGTTTACTCCTTTATTAGAAAGTTAAAGTTGAAATAAAATTAATTCCGTACTGAATAACAGTATCAAATAAAGCAATAAGTGCTGCAGCAACAACCGAAATGCTGACTACGGCAACCGATTCCTTAATTAATGTGTCCTTATCGGGCCACTGAACTTTTCTGTATTCAGCTTTAACACCTTTAAAGAAGCTTGTCTTCTCTTGATTGTCTGCCATTACTTAGTCTCCTTATGTAATGTATGTGTCTTACAGAATCTACAATACTTCTTGGTTTCCATTCTGTCAGGATGGTTCTTCTTTTCCTTAGTAGTGTTGTAGTTACGCTGCTTACATTCTGTGCAAGCTAATGTAATTTTAGTACGCATATCTTAATCCTCCATTAAATTTCAAAATAAAAACACGAAAAAAATAGAACCCTTTCGGCTCTGTGCTTGACTAATATAACATACTCCCTACCTTGCGTCAACAAGAATTTGAAGTTTCTTATATCTTTTTATCTATGTAATAATACCCTTATTAAGCCGTCTTGACAAGTTTTTCCAAAATGTATATGCAAAATCGGATAAACCCCTTGATTTTACTATGTTATATTGATATAATGTAGTCAACATAGTAGGCATATTTTGCCCTCATGCTTTGGGTCTATGGACAGACTCGTGGGCGAGGAACGGAATTCTCACCGGCATGATATTCACGGAAGAAAGGAGGGGCAGTCGTATGGCATATAATTCAGCAATAGATAATGTCTATAATCACTATCTGACCACTTATGCGCCTAAAAGTACCGTATCTAAATACGATACTCACAAAAAGAGCGAGCTTCGTGGCATTTATAATTCCATGCTAAAACTTAATAAAGATGCGCCTCTTTATATCCTTGATTCCAGCAAGGACTCTCGTGAATTCGTAGTCGGCCTCAAAGAAAACGCCCGTGAGCTTCGTAATACGATTGCTTCTCTCGGCGGCCTCGACGATGACGAACTTTTTAATAAGAAAGTTGCCTACTCCACAGATGAGGCTATGGTATCTGCAACATACATAGGCGACGCATCTTCCGATGATGCACCTTCATTTAATATAGAAGTAACATCTCTTGCCGAAGGTCAGACCAACTTAGGATATGCACTCAATTCGGACGAAAAGGCAGCACTTGCTCCCGATACATATTCCTTTGATATTAATATCAACGATCTTAACTACGAATTCCAATTTAATATTCGTGAAGGAGATACTAACAAAGATATTCAGGATCGTCTTGCACGACTTATTACCAATGCGGATGTAGGCATAGAAGCAGATGTGCTTAGTAACGGCAAAGGTGCTTCCGCTCTTCGTCTGACTTCTTCTACCGTTGGACTTAAGGCCGGAAGAGAAACGATATTTGATGTTTCCGAAAGTAATTCATCAAAGAGTTCCGGTGCTGTTGACTACCTGGGAATCGATTTTACCTCGAAGCAGCCCTCGAATGCCGAATTTTTGCTCAACGGCGAGCCAAGAAGTGCTTCAAGCAATCACTTCACGATTGACAGACAATACGAACTAAATCTTAATTCGGTACACACCTACGAAGGTCAGGAAGCCACCGTTGGTGTCAAGAATGATTTGGATTCCATCACCGAAAACGTAGAGAATCTTCTTTCGGGATACAATAATTTCATTTCCGTAGCTTCGGAGTATCGGGAAGGACATCCCGCAAGTTCCAAGCTCCTTAATGAAATGGATCGACTGGTTTCATATTACAAAGAGAACCTTACATCCATCGGTCTTGATTCATCTTCCGACGGAAAGCTGGAACTTGACGAAAAGAATTTTAAGGCAGCTCTTGTTGCCGGCGAGGATTACTCATCTTCTTTAAGTACTATTAAGGACTTTGCCTCATCGGTTCTTCGTAAGGCAAATCAGATATCGCTTAATCCTATGGAGTACGTTGATAAAACGGTAGTTGCCTACAAGAATCCCGGACACAATTTTACCGCTCCTTATGTAAGCAGCAACTATTCCGGAATGTTATTTAACAGTTACTGTTAATATTAATCAACACAAATATTAAAGACCCGCGACATATGTCACGGGTCTTATTATTTCATCAATTATCAATTTATTACTCCGTATACTTATCAAGTTCAAGATAATCATCCATCAGTTCAACTATCTTGCCACGGCCTTTCTTATTCAGCTTAACGAATCTTTGCATGATTCTGTTTTCATATATTTGTTCGTTAGCATAAGAAACATTGTCAAGGGAACTAAAATCGATGGGACTTAGTGAAAGTTCATTGCACATCTTAAGAACCGTTCCGTAAGCCATACCATCAATTCCGCGTTCAAGCGCCGTTGCCAATGTGCTGTACGGAATCTCAAGCTCCAGACAGAATTGCCTGATACTTCTGTATTGATTTAATATTTCATGCTTAAGTATTTCTTCTTTAGTCATTGTACACTAACCGAGTAAATCCTTTAATGCAGCCATGCCGTCAGTGCTCATAGCTTCCTTATTAGCTTCCTGAATCTGTACATATACTTCTTTACGATATACAGGAACATCCTTAGGAGCACTTATTCCAAGCTTAACCTGCTCACCTTTAATCTCAAGGATAGTAATTTCAATGTTATTGTTCAATACTAATGCTTCGTTCTTTTTTCTTGATAACGCTAACATTTTATTCACCACCCTTCTTAGCTTTTAATATCTCATAAATAGGGAACTTAATCGGATATTCTTCGCCTTCGATAATTACCTGACAGGCTTTTCTGCTAAGGGCATTAATAACGATTGGGCCGCGAAGGTTAACTGACATCTTGGTAAGATCCGAAGGTACGGTAACTGTAACAAGTACCAACGTTTCGTCAGGATCAAGTTCACCGATTGGCTTTAATATTTCATCATCAACCTGGGGATTGTAATCCGCATTAACTGTCAAAGGGTCCATAACAGGCATAGCAAAAGCAGGCTCCTGCATCGACTGAAGCCAATGAATTCCGCCGACACCCTTGTCTTCATCATGGATTAATGCAAAATCGGTAAGTTCCGGGAAACCTATAATACCCGAAGGGAACTTAATGATCTTGTCATCATCAATTGTAATTTCTCCGAAATTTTTCGTTGTAACTTTCATGGTCACACTCCTATCTGCGCTCCGCGCGTAATCTTTTTATTTTAAATGTAGTTCATCAGTGTAGTCTGCATTATCTTACCTGTTGCCATCAATGAAGAGGAATAAGTAAGTTCTGCCGACGTAAGCTGAGTTGCCACATCTGCAATATCAATATCTTCGTTCTCAGACTGCAAGGTTCTGAATGTTGTCTTCTGTTCCGTAAGTCGGTTATCGATAAGTTCAAGTCTCGACAATCTGGTACCGTTATCCGTAACAGCAACATTGGTTGCATCAAGATATCCCTGTGTCTTCGAAATAGTCTGCTCAAGTTTTGTGTGCATATTTTCTCTGACATAATCATACGCTTTGTTAATTGCATCAACCTGTTTCGTCAAAAGCGTATAATTGGGATCTGTATCCTTCATATTCTTAAGTTCGTTTTCAAGGTCAATCTTGGAAGCATATACATCCTGCAATGTATTAAGTGCATTCATCAAATCCGTAATATCACGATTCAAGTCATGGGTGAATACTTCGTCTGCAGTTGTGTTAATTTCTATAGTCTGATTATAACCCACATCGTAGGCAATTACCTGCTTTTGTTTTCCCACTGCGGGATCAAGGTAGGATGCATTGTAATCAACCATCTTAGAAGCTGCCGCAAAGGAACTTCCCTGCTCGTATGTTGTACAGGCAAAATAATGTTCCGGGCGAAGGTCGCCGTTAATAAACGAATTACCCAGTTTATTGTAATTAACCTGAATTTCCGTTTCGGTTGTAAATCCCGCTCTTGTTGTCAAAGCCGTATAAGATGCTTCCGAAAAAAGAATCTCACCTGTTTCGGGAACATAAACAACAAGTTCATCACCTGCCTCATCTGCCTGGCGAACCTGTTCGTAAGGATTCGGGGTCGATGTTGTAGATACTGTCGTCGGGGTTATTGATGTATATCCTGTATCCGGAACAAACGTTGTTGTCTTATCGGCATTATGATTAAGCAAATCAATCGTAATATCCGTAGTTGAACCGTCGGTTCCTGCCGTATTGTTATATGCAAGTCTTAATCTGTGAATATCACAGTTCTTAATATTCTGTTCTTCCGAATCGGCTTCCGAAATAGCAGTATAGTTGTTCTTATTAACTCCTTCAAGTTGATCGAGAGTCGTATAATTTATTTTGTCAAAAGCCGCTATCTTTGTCTGCTCGGTAATATTGTAATCAGGAATCAGTTCCACAATGTTCGAAACATCCGCAGAGGTAAAGGACATAGGAGTATCCGTTCTGTATCCTGTAAATACATAGCGTCCCGCATAATCAAGATTACCTGTTGAATAAAATTCCTCGGCAAGAGATTTCATATTGGTTACGATAATCTCAATATCATCCGGTGTAAGATCCTTGTTAGAACCCTTATTGGCATTCTTATTAAGGTCTGTAAGTATTTCTGTAACCGTGCCCAAACCATCGGAAGTGACTTTAAGCCAGCTTTCGGCATCGGGAGAATTCTTGTCATGATATTGAGTTAATTCGGAAACGCTGCTTCTAAGACGTAATGCTCTTATGGCAATTACAGGGTCGTCGGAAGGACGAGTCAGCTTCTTATTTGTAGACATCTCGGTACTTAACTTATCCTGAAGCACCTTATTCTGATTTATGTTATACAGAGAATTGTTCTGCATAATTTTATTTGTCATACGCATAGGATCACCTACTTTCTTAAGCGGTCAAAAATATACCGCCATACCACCTTTAAGTATGCATCCTTGCATATAATATACCAAGCATCCTTGCTTATATATATTTATCGGCAGGTTATACTCCTGTCCTTAGTATTAATTGATCATAAATTTCAGTTAATGTCTGAATCATCTTTGAAGCCAAAGTGTATGAGTTCTGATACTTAACAAGGCTTACTGCTTCTTCGTCTTCATCCACACCGGAAATGGCTGTTCTTTGATTATCGATAGAATTCTTAAGTCCCTTATATGTATTCTCATAGGTATTGGCATTGCTGGCATTTAATGCCACATCCGAAAGAACAAGTTCAAGCATCTGATTGGCAGGTGCATTTCTGAAATTGAATTCCTTTCTGTCCGTGAGCATTGTATATACTTTTTCGATCTGGGCACTCTCTTCAATTCCGTAAAGGGGTTCTGCCTGTGTAAGCGAGGGGTCAGGATTCTTCGTTCTGTATCCGAGTCTGTCCGCATCCCGAAGCATTTCCGTGCTTATCTTAACCGTTCCCGGAGTAAAGAAATAGTAACCGTCCTTAGGAAGCACAGTGCCGCTCACGTCACAGGTTCCGTCTATTTCCGCCTGGGTAAGTTCATATCCGGGAGGCAGAATCGCCGTAAACAGATTGGCGCCCAAATCTCCGTAGGCATCTATACCGTCTTCAACCGTTTCGTTAATCTTTTTCATAAATGTACGGCAGAAAGTTGTAAGTTGAGCCATATAATAAGGAATACCCTGATACTTAATGGCATCCTGAGTCTGGGCATCCGAACCTACCGTAATAGGTGTTGTATTTACTTCAAGAGTCTTGTCGTTATCGATTATAAAGGTATACTCTTTGGTTGCCTCGTCAAAGCTCCAGTCCTTGTAATAATAAATACCGTTTCCGATTTTGATTTCACCGCCGGTACTTGAGAGATTACATTCCATAAGATTATCGCTAAAGTGCGGATCCGACGACTGTAATGTAACATTATACTCATGTACCGAAGCATCCGGCACAGTCGCAGGCACCGATGTGATTTTGCCCGTGAAGTTAACGCCGTTGTTACCGTCTCTTACTTCAACCAAGCCCTTAAGCTTACCGTTTAATGCAGCACTGTTAAGGTTAAACTCGTTTCCGTTATCCCATGTAATCTTGTAAAGACCGTCAACGTCTGTCTGATTTATCTTTTCTGTGGAAGTTCTTGCAACATATTTAAGCTCACTGTAATCATTGGCATCAACGAGAATCTGTCCGCCGGCAATTTTAACGACAAAACGTGTACCGCCTGTTTCTCTTGTAGGATCGTTAGTATCGTATATGGGATTTTCAACTACATCAACATCCATATACTCCGATAATCTGTCAATAAGAACGCCTCTTTGATCGCGAAGGTCATTGGCCTTAGCGCCCGTAAGTTCAATAACATTAATCTGCTTATTAAGAGTAGCTATCTGTTCCGAAATGGAATTTATCTGATCAACGCACTGCTTAATTTCAAGATTAACGTCTTCCTGAAGTTCCTGAAGGTTACCGTAGATATTGTTAAAATAATCCGTGATTCCCTGAGCTGCAGCTACGAACTGCGCTTTACTTGAAGTTGAACTTGGGTTGGTAAGTACTGACTGAAGTGAATTCGAAAGCTTATTAAATACCGTAACAAATCCGGTCTGACCGTCATCATTAAAGTAATCTTCAATAGTCTTCATATAATAAGCTTTGGCAGAATAATTACCCAGATTAGAATTATTATTCCAAAACTTGACATCATAAAAGTTGTCACGCACACGCTCTATGGCTATCGTGTCTACACCTGCACCTGCGCAGCCGTATGTTGTAAACGTACGAAGTGCATCTGCTGCCTGGGAGTCAACCTGTTGACGGGAATATCCTTCTGTCTGGACATTTGCGATATTATTTGCTGTTGTATTTAATGCCGCATTGGAATTTCTAAGTCCGCTGCCGGCTATATATAATCCAAAAAATTGTGAAGGCATAAGCGCACCTCCTATCTTCTAATCTAAATTGCAAGTGTATTAATTATGTGTTCAAGCATCTCGCTTACCACGTTAATGTAACGGCTGGATGCATTATACGCATTCTGGAACATTATCATATTTGATAATTCTTCATCCGAAGATACACCTACAATCTGTTGTCTTGCAGCCTCGATATTATCTACGGTAACCTGCTGTGTCGTCGATATACCTCTCATAACATATCCGGTATTGGCCACCTGTGAAATAAGATTGTTGTAATATGTTGCAAGATTTGTTGTCGTCTTAACCTCAGGGTTAAGAGTATGTGTTTCTTCCGCAAACAACGTTTTAAGGTTATTTGCGCATTCTTGATCCACTATTCCGTCAGGCCTTATAAAACCAAGGAGTGAAGGCGCCTGCTTAATGGTATCGTTAATCAAAATATTCATTGTGTTGTAGTCATCCTTCCAATTTCCGGAAGCAAGTGACTTTTCGTTGGATGAAACTACGAACATCTGATAAGGTGCATTTGTCTCAGGATCTACAAGATATGTAGGTGCCGGAGTAAGAGCCTGAAGTGCCGCAAGCGGATCGGCCGCAGTATCAACACCGTAATATTTATAACAGGCCTGCTGTAAAATTTCATTAATTCCGCTTGTTACATCATGTACCAGCTGGTCAAACTCCGCCATGATGTTCATGCAAATCGAATCCTTAACATCATCGTATGCAGCAGTATTAAGTACATCATCAAAAGTAGCTCTCTTATCACCTCTTGCAAGAAGTGCACTCTTTAATGCGCCTATATCCGTATTAATATCCGTGGATATTTCAAGTGTCAGATCGGTAACTCGTGCAGAAGGAAGTGAAGCAGGATCAACCTGTTTTGTTACAGGGTCGACAACTGCCAGATTCACCCAGTACGGAGTATAAAATCCCGTAAGAGTATCAGTATAAAGACCTATCTTTTTAACATCACCTACGGTAATGAAATCCACGCCTTCCATCTGAATTATGTAGTTTCCGTCAACATCGGTGTTTACACTGATGTTTCCGTATGTAGAAAGTTCATCAATTAACTTATTTCTCTCGTCTCTCAAATCATTGGCATGTTCAACCTGGCCCGATTCAATCTTAAGAATCCTTTCATTAAGGTCTCTTATCCGATCGCCAAGGTCGTTCATTGCATCAACCTTCTGTTTGACAATAAGATTAAGGTCATCCTGATATTCGCTGAGATTCTCATATACGGCACGGGCACGGGTTATAAATTCCGCGCAGCGCTGTACAAGTACACCCTGATTAACTGTATTAGATGGATCTTTTGAAAGTTCCTGAACAGAAACCCACAGATTGTCTATTGTATTTGCGAATGCCTCACCGTCAAGCTCCTGGAATATTTCTTCCGCTTCTTCGATGGCATCGCAGGTAATATCATAAAAACCGGATCTTCCGGCCTCTCTACGATATGATTTATCTAAAAAATAATCTCTGACCTGTTTTACTTCAGCATACTTAACACCAAGACCTATCTGCTGATAAGATACAGCCGAACCTGTCTTGGACAATGTATTATAAACACGGTCCGTTTGCGAAATCTGCTGTCTCGTAAAACCTTCCGTGTCTACATTTACCATATTATGCGCTACTGTATTAAGTGCGTTTTGTGAAGTCTGTAAGCCGCTTGTGCCTACGTAGAGTCCACCAAACAGTGACATAATGTAATCTCCTAAGAATGTGCATCAAAACCTGTCATATCAACGCCCATCTGCATCCCTGCATTATAAGCGCCTTTATTATAATTGGCTGTTTCGGGTGCGGCCTTCATGGCCTGCAACATGTTTAGATTAAAAGAAACCATTTCCATGGCTTCATCAATCAGGACTTTGTTTCTTTCATTCACGTCCTTAACCGAGTGTACAACGCGTTTAAGATTATCGTGAATTTTGGCCAATTTTTGCTGTTCTTCCGGACGCTGCGAAAGCATATCAACAAGATCAGCAAGCATCAGTGTGTTAACATCCTTGTTAATTACAATAGCAATATCGGCAAAGGTTTCCTGCCTCTTTGCCTCCAGGCGATTGATTCTGCCTACCACTATCTGTTCCTCATCCGTGAGGCGTGCTAATTCTTCCAAGTCTCCGGCTACAATAATCGGAGTCTTGGCTTCAGA
Organism: Lachnospiraceae bacterium; assembly: GCA_045629045.1. Taxonomy (GTDB): domain Bacteria; phylum Bacillota; class Clostridia; order Lachnospirales; family Lachnospiraceae; genus JAILLW01. Next base: position 63,581 of record JAZQQM010000019.1, on the reverse strand, counting down.
TAACTTGAGCAAGTTTTCATACTCTTGACTTTCGCGATTTAATACGTCAATCAAGTTTTCCATCAAACTTGCCATTCAAGTTACCTGCTTTCGTAATTATTAAATAATTTCTCGGCGAAACTTTCTGTATCAACCGAATAGGTATTATTCATAACCTTTTCTTTGATAGGTGCTACAACATCTTCCCTGATGTCAGGAGCATTAACTACAGCTGCCTTTGCAGTCTGGATATCTTTGCCCTTGCTGGAAATTTCAAGCTGATCAGCGAAGCTGGCCTTCTTTGTCTCCTGTGGCTTAGATGCCTTCTGCGTGTTGTAGAGCTGTTGAACCTGTGTATAAGCCTCTATACGCATATCTTTCTCCTTCCTTACGGACTCCGTCCGTAGGCAATTGTGGAACATACTGTTCCCTACTGTTGTGTTTCTTGTAATATTTATCGACTTTATTTTACTATTCTTAACCCCTAAATTCAAAAAAATCCCGAAGAATTTAACTTTTTAAACTCTTCGGGACATTATTTATGTTAAAAAATATATTTTTACGAATCTGAAGACTTACCAAGTGTAACTTCTACAACCTTAGACTGATATCCCACAGGTGAGCCCTGCATTATTGTAAGTTCAACCCTGGTACCGGCACTGTAATACTCCAGTTCCTTCTTAAGAGCCTCCATTGTTTCCACTTCCTGGCCGTCAATTTCGGTAATAATATCGCCTTTAATAAGTCCTGCCTTATCGGCTCCGCTACCCTCCGTTACGGAAGAAACATAAACACCTACAGGCATTCCGTATATCTGAGCATATTCCTTTTCCACCGTAACACCGGTGATTCCGAGATACCCTTTTTCATTCTCATCCACTTTTATCTTAGTGCTCTTATTCATCAAATCGCGGATAATAGGTTTTGCGTCCGAAATAGGAATCGCATATCCCATACCTTCTATTGTATTTCCGCCTATTTTGCTTGAATTGATTCCAATCACTTCGCCCTTCATATTAAGAAGCGCTCCGCCGGAATTACCCGGATTTATAGCTGCATCGGTCTGGATGAATTCATATTTTTCGGTTCCGTCATCCGGAGTTCCCGTATAGTATGCCGTTACCTCTTTAGTTCTGTTAAGGGCACTTACAACACCCGTTGTGACGGATTGTCCATATCCCAAAGCATTGCCTATCGCAACTACAGGTTCGCCTACCAGTAATGCATCCGAGTCACCAAGAGATGCAATTGCAATATCCTGCATGGTACTTGATTTAATATCACTGAGTGAAACTGCAATTACCGCCAAATCTCTTTCGGGATCCGTACCCTTAATCTGAGCCGTTGCAGTATCCGTATCCGAAAATGTAACCATCAGTTCCTCAGCATCTTCAACAACATGATTATTGGTGGCTATCAAAAGCTCCGTTTCGCTTTGACCTACGATAATTCCCGAGCCTGCAGATTCATTATCCTGAGAGTACACCTGTCCGAAATACGAATATCGCTCCGTATATTTGTTGTTTACCGAAACAACTGCAGGCATAACAGCCTTTACAACTTCTGTTACATCCGTAACATAGACACCCTGTTCCTGAAGCTCAGGTGGGGCAACCTTTGCTATTTTTTCATATATTTCGTCTTCTACTTCATCAATTTTTTCGGTTGCTTTATCTATTGCATCCGTCTTTTCTTTTTCATCATCCGATTCGTCCGGATTCTCGGAGTTATCGTCTGTCTCCTCTTTTGTATCTGCCGATTTTGCTTCTTTTACTTCGTTATCAGAGCCATCCCTTGCAAATAACGATATTTCCTGTCCACCTATTAAATTATTTACAATATTCACTCCGATAAATCCCAAAGCAGCAAATAATCCGAATACCAGTCCTACCAAGGCACCTACCAAAACTTTTTTAAAGGAGCCCTTTTTGTTGTTATTTGATTCCATAATAATCAATCCTCCTTAGTTCACAAAATTTCTCCCTCATCAACTACCATGAAGTATATTCCCGATTTGTGTTCAAATTGTGAAAACTAAGTGTTTATTTTGTAAAATAATCACGATTCATTGTACAAAGATATACAATTCTCATCGGAAGCTTCTTATATGCTTTGCCCAAACGATACCCAATAAACTTGCACCCGCTTTGGTAAACAAGTTTAATTACGAGCCAGGGCATAAACTTTTTGCATAAGAATTTGGCTGTATTCTTAACAAGTTTAACACCTTCGCCCTCAGATTTAACGTCACCGAATACCTCGGGATGATCCCCATGGGATACCCCAAGATCAAAGTTTCTTTTAAGCTGCATTATGCCCGAATAGTTATGGGAATGCTTAACTCTTGCATCTGCTTCATAAGCAATAAGATATCCTGCATCAATCATCTTTCGTGCATATATCATATCTTCGTTAAAGATAGTTCTGTCTATGAATCCCTCCAGCTTATCAAAAACCTCACGTTTGTACAGGGAGCATACATTCGAGGCAAAAAACGCCTTTATTCCCATGGTTTCTATATCTTTTTTACCTTTAATCATGCTTTGGGGCGGATAATTAAAAATTCGTGTGTATTTTTCGATTACATGGCAGCCTTTATGGGGCAATTGCCTGGCGTATGCAATTCCCACTTGGGGATTATCAAAACTTTTAAGAAGATTCTCTATAAGGTGCTCATCATCCGGAACGGCATCATCCGTCATCATAAGGAAATATTCCGCATCAGAATAAGAGACACCTGTATTTCGTGTCTTTCCGTGGTCGAATTCCGCCTTCGTAATATGATGAAGTTCTACGAAAGGGTATTTAGCCATTATGTCATAGGGTTCAAAAAACTTGTCCCAATACTCTTTTTCCGTATTAACAACTATGACCTTATTAGGCTTAACTGTCTGTTTCGACATATAGAAGAGCAAAGACATAAGATGTTCAGTTGGCTTATATGTTGGAATAATTACGTCTACTTTCATCATTAAAAATTATAAACTAAAAGGGCCTTTATGCAAGGCCCTTTAATTATTTAATAACTATTTCAAATACTGTCCCGTTTCGTTAATAATCTGCTGTGAGCATGTCTTTACTGTTGAAGAAGGCTCGTAATTCTTCTCTCCAAACATAAATTCGTGAAGAAGTATTACGTTATTCTCAAGTGTCAAAGGCACGATGCAGGAACCCTTATTTCCGATTGTTCCGCCGCCACGCATATCTGCATCCGGGAATCCCATTTCATCAACTATCTGGTACTTTGTAATATCACTCAAAATAGTAAGAATCTCCGATAAATCAAGTGATGTATATACTTCACTAAATACGTCCTCGGCAATTCCCGCAAGTTTTGTCGGATTAGCCTTTGCTTTATCCATAATAGCCTTTATAACAGTTCTTTGCCTTTCGGCTCTCTGGAAATCATCACCTACATATCTGATACGGCAATAAGCTGTTGCCTGAAGTCCGTTAAGGGTCTGCATTCCCGCACTCTTAACAGGAATATAGTCGGTACCTTCATTTGCCGTAAAGTTAATTCCGTCGGAAGACTTACCAACCATACTTATCTGATAGTTGTTAAGATGCTTGATTTCGGCTTCCGTAACGTTAACCTCTACACCGCCTACCGCATCGATAACATCAATAAGACCTTCAAAACCTATAGTAACAAAATCGGTAATATCAAGGTCAAGGTTCATGTTAAGCATATTGATTGCCTGCATAGGACCGCCCTTTGCATAAGCAGCATTACACTTATTATATGAATCGTTACTTAAGTTAAGATATGTATCTCTGAATACGGAAACGAGCTTACAATCACCTGTCTCAAGATTGATTGAAGCAACCATAATTGTATCGGATCTGGTATTTTTGGTTAAAGCTCCTTCTCTCGAGTCAACACCGAACAATGCAATATTTCTGTATCCTGTCATACTTGCTGCATCATTGTCGCTCTTACCGGATGCGGAAGCCTGGGATTGAAGTTTAGCCTTAACCTCTTCATTAATGATGATATCCTCTTCAGGCAATTCAATCTTTCCCGATTTTGTGGTATTCAATATAAAATATAGTGCAAATCCCAATGCAACCAGTAGAAGAATCTCAAATATGATAAGTACAATCTTACCGGTTTTAGACTTCTGTTTTTGAGGTTTTCTTCCGTTAGAAGCCGTTCTTCTGCTATCTACTACTCTATCGCTTCTCATAGGGCGATCGGAATATTCTCTTCTTTGTGCCGGTCTTTGACCGCCTTCTCTTCTCGGTTGCCCCTGAGGTCTTCCCGGTTGCCCCTGAGGTCTTCCCGAAGGAGCGCGACGCGCACCCATATCACGACCAGGACCCTGTGGACGCGAGTTTCTTCTATCATCCGACATAATAGATTATCTCCTTTAAATTAAAAAAACTACATTATGGGATACATTCACATAAAAACCCATAATGTAGCATTTTCGCACATATCAATAATTAAGTCAAGACAGACTGCTTAATATATTTTTGATCAATTAATAAGCATTTTTGTTAAAAATACCGGTGAACAATGTCATAAACATAATCTTAAAATCAAGAGCAACGCTCCAGTTTTCGATATAGAACAAATCGTACTCAACACGCTTACGTATAGACGTATCTCCTCTAAGTCCGTTTACCTGCGCCCATCCTGTCATACCCGGACGAACCTGATGCTTAATCATATATCTTGGAATTTCTTCCTTAAATTTATCAACGAACTGCGGTCTTTCAGGTCTTGGTCCCACAAGAGACATTTCACCTATCAATACGTTAAACAATTGAGGTAACTCATCCAAAGAGAACTTACGCAGTACCTTGCCCACCTTAGTAACTCGCATATCGTCTTTGGTGGTCCATCCTTTTTCCTCATCCGTAACCTTCTGAACTACCATAGAGCGAAACTTATACATCATAAAAGGCTTATTATTAAGTCCCACTCTCTCCTGCTTGTATAAAATAGGTCCTTCAGACGAAAATTTAACGCACAATGCACATATAAGCAAAACCGGAGACCCGATTATAATAGCAAGGCTCGCCCCGATAATATCCATTGTCCTTTTAAAGAACAAATTAAGCATATTATTAAGAGGCACATATCTTATATTAATAACCGGAAGCCCCATAACATCTTCGGTATACGGATTCGAAGGTACGAGAGAATTATAATCCGGTATAAACTTCGTATGTACGCCGGCCTTCTCACATATATCAACTATCGATTCAAGTTTTTCGTAATCCTTAAGTGCAAGAGTAATTGCAATTTCATCAAGTTTATTTTCCGGAAGTATATACTTTATATTTTCGATATTTCCTACGACCTTGATGCCCTTATATACCGTGCCTCTCGGAATCGTATCATCAAGTATTCCCCTTATTACATATCCCCACTGCGGATTCTGATTAATTCTTGTAATATATTCTTCCGCTGCTCTTGAATATCCCACCAGCAAAACATACTTCTGGTTGTAACCTTTTCGTCTAAAGAGCTGAAGCAGACGTCTTATAAGAGCTCTGACAACCGTGGTCAGAATAATATTAATCACATAGAAGAATCCGATCATAAATCTTGAAATGTCCCATAACTTGAGGACATACAGGATAACTACGAAAAGGATAATTCCCGCTGTATTGGCTTTAAAAATACCAAAAAATTCACTTCTAAACCTGGTGGCACGTTTAGGCGCATAGGTACCGAACATATAATAAAGTACCACGTACATAGGCACGAGGAACCATAAAACACTGAAATATGTTGCCGAATCAAGGACACCTACAGAAGGGTTGGCATCCGCAAACCCCGTTCCGAACATAATATACCAGGCAAGCAAATAAGACAGAGCCACCACTATGGCATCTATCACTAAATGCAGTCTGTTAAAATACTTTTGGTTGTCTTTAATCATAATTCACCCAACCGTCTTAATACATTTACAAGCAGCATTAATTCAAAAGATATATATCTTCCCAATCTGCCTATTTTAAACTTAATCTTATGTTCTTTTGCCAAAGGTGATGCGCAAAAATCAAGCCCTTTAAGAATCCCGTTAAAATACGTTGCACCATATCCTTTTATGATGAAGAACACTAGTTTAATTAAATACCCAATCAGAATAATTGGCAAGTTAAAGATAATAAGCAGCAACGGCATATTCTTATATATAATGTAAACACTGTTCCTGCTGGAAAGTTTAATTTTGAATTCGTTATATCGGGAACCTGACGCCCCGCTTCCTGCATGAAGCACAACAGAATCATAATTAACCAGACTGTGATACCCGTTAATATAGGCTCTGAGCCCCCAGTCAACATCTTCAAGATATGCAAAATGATTCTCATCCAGCATACCTATTTTGTCTATGACAGAGCGCCTGTAAAGGGTTGCGCCTCCACAACCGGATGTTACTTTATGGATGCCGTGTTCAAATGTATCGCAATTTACGACTTTTACATCCTTACCGTCGGCAAAGGCCCATCCAAGGGCGCAATAATAGTCTCCTGCCGAATCTATGTATGAAGGATCTGACATCTTCATCATTCTTGACTGGCAGCAAAAAGCCTTTGCATCCTTATCCAAAGCACCTTCAAGTTTCGAAACCGTATCCGACTTTATTGTTGTATCATTGTTGAGCAGGTATACATATTCCGTATCGGAGGCCTTAATTCCTTCATTACAGGCACGGCAAAAGCCGGTATTGGACTCAAGTTCGATAAGCTTTACCATGGTAAACTTTTCTTTAACCAATTCCCTGGAGCCGTCTGTCGAACCGTTATCAACCACCGTTATTGCCACATCAACATCTGATGTAAGTACGCTCTTTAAGCAATTTTCGATAAATTCTATTCCGTTGTAATTTGGGATAACGATTGTTGTTTTAACCATCTACTTACTCTTTACCACTATTTTCGGGTCATATACGAATTTATATCCGTGTTCTTTCATAACATCGCAGAATTTAAAGCCAAGCTCCCTTGTGCTTAATTTATTGCCATATCGTTTAGTAAGTTCCTCATAAACTTTCATAGCTCTTTCATTAGCCTTCATGGCACGTACATCAACATAGGGAACTTCCATCTGACAGGAAGCTCTATGGAGATATCCGCCGGATGAATGTTTACTCAGTCCTTCAAACATTACTTTCCTGTTCTCATCAAACACACCGCTTATAACTTTAGATTTCTTGTTTATAATTCTGCCGACTATTGCGCACACTTCCTTACGCTGACTAAAAATATCCGGCTCGTAATCTACTCTGAAAAATCCCACATGGGGCAGTTCACTTACAGTTGCACTTATCTTGGCTTTTTTAAGGAAATCCTCGACACAACGTTTTCCCGCATCATATGCATATTTTTTGCTCATGGGATTTGAAGCCGTCGATTTATCATGGCATCGCCAGTGGTACAGCACCTTGGCTATATGAGCAATATTTTCCTCATAGTTCCCGGATACGGTTCTTAATTTCGCCACGGTCCGTAATATCAAATCATGATCCTGAGCTCCGTCATATTCGGATCTAAAAGCAATTTCCTTAATTAAGTCCGCCCTTATAACCAGAAAATGGCAAATATAATTATTGGACAGTAATAGGTCTAAATTAAATCCAGGTTTGATGTTCGGCTCGAAAAATAGCGTGTTTTCGGTATTTGTTTTATCTTCGTCTGAATATAACATCTGTAATGTTATATCGTTTTGTTTTGATTCCTCTATCTTTTTGGCATTTTCATAAAGCGCATCCGGACACAACAAGTCATCATGGTCAAGCAATCCTATATATTCTTTTGAACAATATTTAAGTGCTTCGTTGGAATTACCGGATATGCCTTTATTTTCATCCAGTTTAACATAGACTATTCTTTTGTCCGAATAACTCTGTACCGTGGATAAAACCACATCAGTACTGCTGGCATCGGCAATAATCAGCTCCCACTTACTATATGTTTGAGCAAGAACCGAATCAATAAGTGCTTTAAGATATGTCGGTGCCGTCTCGTAAGACGGCACCAGAATACTAAAAGATACGGAATAATCGAGTGACTTTTCTATCTGAGTAAGTCGCTCTTCTTCAGATATCGGTGAATACGTATAAGAAAATGACTTGTTCTCCTTAATCCTTTCGACAACGGCATAAGAAGTTTTAATCACTCCGTTACGTTTTATATAATTGAATGTCTTTAATAGATTACTGTTCAAATCTTCCCCCGGTTGCCATGGGACTAAATAAGTGCCTTTACGTTTTCTGTCAAAGCTTCAACCTTCTTAGCCGAATCCTCCAAAGAATTACCCTTAACACCCATATAGAATTTAATCTTAGGTTCTGTTCCCGAAGGACGTGCGCAACACCATGCATCCTCGGTAAGATCAAAATAAAGAACGTTTGAATTAGGCAAGCCCGTAGTTCCCTTGCTGCCTGTTTCATAATTAACAACTACATCTTCCTTGTAGTCACGGAATTCCTTAACCTTAAGTTCTCCGAACTCCTTAGGAGGGTTCTTACGAAGCTTATCCATGATTTCCTGAATCTGCTTAGCTCCATCCATTCCCTTAAGAGTAATTGTATACTGTGTTTCTTTATAGTAACCGTACTTATTGTATAAATTAATCATCTGATCCCATACGGTAATTCCGTTAGCTTTGCACCATGCAGCCACTTCACAAAGGCACATTACGGCAACAATAGCATCCTTATCTCTTGCATGGGTTCCCGCAAGGCATCCGTATGACTCTTCCAAACCGAATACATAATTGTATGAATTATCCTGCTCGAAGAATTTAATCTGTTCACCGATATACTTAAAGCCTGTAAGAACCTCGATGAACTTAAGGCCGTAATCCTTGGCAATTGCTCTTGCCATATTCGTTGTAACAATCGTAGTTACAAGGGCCGGATTAACAGGCATTGTTCCCGTTGCCTTTCTCTCCCTGAGAATATACTCTGCAATAACCATACCTGACATATTGCCTGTAAAAGGCATATACTCGCCCGTCTTGGTATCAAGTGCGTAGATACCCAATCTGTCGGCATCGGGATCGGTTGCAAGAATAATATCGGCATTCTTTTCTTTCGCAAGTTTTAATGCCAGAGTGAAAGCCTTGGGATCTTCGGGATTAGGATATTCCAACGTGGTAAAATCGGGATCCGGAAGCTCCTGTTCCTTAACCACGAATACATTCTTGAATCCAAGTTCCTTAAGTACTCTTCTTACAGGTACATTACCTGTTCCGTGGAAAGGAGAGTACACAATCGTAATATCTTCAGCCATTTTCGTAATAACGTCGGCGTGAATTATCTGCTTTTTAAGTTCAACCATATATTTGTCATCGATTTCGGAACCGATAACATTGTAAAGACCTGCCTTCTTGGCCTCATCAAGGTCCATGGTCTTGGCTGAGGTAATATCCGCTATTGCCTTAACCTCTGTAATGATATCTACATCGTGAGGAGGTGTAACCTGCGCTCCGTCAGCCCAGTAAACCTTGTATCCGTTATACTCCGGAGGGTTATGTGAAGCCGTTACAACAATACCCGCGGTACAACCTAATTCCCTTAATGCAAAAGAAAGCTCCGGAGTAGGGCGTAAAGCATCAAACACATAAGCCTTAATTCCGTTGGCGTTAAGGCAAAGAGCTGCAACATCTGCAAATTCCGGGCTCATTCTTCTTGAGTCGTATGCTATGGCAACACCCTTATCCTGAGTACCCTGCTTCAAAATGTAATTGGCAAGTCCCTGTGTTGCTTTACGTACCGTATATACATTCATTCTGTTAAGGCCGGCGCCTATTACGCCGCGTAATCCGCCCGTACCGAATTCAAGTTCTTTGTAAAAACGGTCTTCTATTTCTTTTTCATCAGCTCCGATTGCCTTAAGTTCAGACTTCGTAGCCTCGTCAAAATACGGATTGCTGAGCCATATTTCATACTGTTCCTTATAATTCATTTGTCATCCTCCAAATAGAAATATTAGTCACTGACATTGTACCACAATGAGTGCTATATTTTAAGAGCAAAGTCGCTCCTGTCCAACGAGAAATTGGGATTATAATACGGATCTCCCTGTTTTAATACATCCGCCCATTTCTTACGGAAATATTCCGATTCTTTGTTATATCTTTCGGCATTGTCCCCCTGCATATCAGAGCCTCGTGAAGCAGACTCATAATGGAACAGTTCAGCAAAAGGAGTAAATACGTTAAGGTATCCCTTGTCACGAAGTTTAAGACAAAAATCAACATCATTAAGAGAAATCGCAAAATCCTCTCCGAGTCCTCCGACTTCGTCGTAGCAGCTTCTCTTAACAAGCAGGCACGCTCCCGTTACGGCCGAAACATCCTGGGTATAACATAATCTTCCCATATATCCCAAATTGTCCCTGTGCTGCATATAATGTGAATGTCCCGCCGTTCTATGAGCCCCGAGACCTATTACAACACCTGCATGCTGAATCGTCTTATTGGGATAGTAAAGCTTTGCACCCACACAGGCCACATCATTTCGTTGGGCGTACATAAGAAGTTCCTCCAGCCAGTTAACCGTTATAACCTCTGTATCATTGTTAAGAAGCAGGACATATTCTCCCACGGACTTGGATACGCCATAGTTGTTAACCTTTGAATAATTAAAGTTTTCGCCCTCTTCGGGTTTATAGGTAACAACTGTGATTTTATCATTTTCACCTATTTGCCTATAGTAAGCAAAAGTTTCTTCTTCGGTACTGTTATTCTCTACAACAATTATTTCGTAATTATCATAGGTTGACTTTTCAAGAATGGAACCGATACATCTTCTTAAATCCTCAACATGGTCCTTATTGGGAATGATAATCGAAATCTTGGGAGTCCCGATAATTTCATATCTAATCTTAAATATCGTTTCGAATGCTCTTGTGGAGGTTATCTTAAAATGATCATAACCATGACGTCTTAAATGATCCGCCACAGCCTCCTTAGCCGCCTGAATTGCATAGGGTTTTGCTTCAATATTGGAAGCAACCGACGCCTCATGACATCGCCAGTAATATAAAAGACGCGGTACGTGAACTATATTCTGTGCCTTATCCGTAAGCCTTAATATCATGTCATGGTCCTGACTTCCGTCAAAAGCTGTTCTAAATAATTCATCACCCTCAAGCAACGACTTTTTGAACACACTAAAATGGCAGATATAATTATTGGCTCTTAAATTATCGATGGCATAATCCGGTTTAAAGTGCATAGTAAGCATTTTGTTTATATCGCCGGATTTAAATGTCGTTTCATCACAATAAATATAATCTGCATCCTGTTCATTTATTACCTTTACATATTCGTATAATGCACTGGGATGAAGTATATCATCATGATCAAACAAACCTATATACTCACCGGTGGCAAGAGAAAGGCATTGATTGGTATTGCCCGAAATTCCTTCATTTTTCTCAAGTTTCTTGTATGAAATACGCGCGTTATTTATTCCCTTGTCTTCGGCATTTTTCTTATCTTTTACCTGATATGACTTAACAATTGTTTTAACGTAGTCATGAGCGTCATCAGAACCGTCCGCCAAACAAAGTTCCCAATTGGAGTAGGTCTGGCCCAAAACAGAATCAATCATTTCTTTAAGGAACTGTTCCGGCGTGTTGTAAAGAGGAACAAGTATACTGATTTTCACCGGATTATTGAATTTGGTATTCTCCTCTTCCCGCCGACGCTCATCATCCGGAAAGCTCTTCGTTCCGAACTGCTGCATAGCAAGCTTCTCGTGCTTCTTATATTCAATTTTGGAAACTACGCCGCGAATTGAGCCGCAGTTTTTTATTCTTCTGCTTTGCCTTATAACAAAATGCATGCATTTTCTGGCAGGCTTTGAAGCCTTCCATACAGGATTGGTTTTTATTCTGTTAAGCTGAAAATTAAGATCATCCACCTTGGCTTCCAATTCGGCAACTCTTCCTGCCAAATCAGCATTTCGAAGATGTTCGTTGTCATACATTTCTTTAAATGTCATCTCTTCTTTTTCCATAATTACCGTTCCAATCTAAATATCTATTTCCCAATTACTCATATTATACAACCTTAAGGTTGAAGTTTTGTCTTTCATGTACATTCCGAATTGATAATGACCTTTTGGTAAAGAATCGGATGCTATTTTAGCCGTATAACCTGCTAAATCTACATTTAACTGATCCGGTACGTTCTTTGCAATGTCCGGTCTGTACTCCAAATTAACATCTATGGTATAAAACTCTCCGGTCTCAGTATTTTCAAGGATCAGCGCCCTTTCGTAGCACGCGTTATCCGCACCGATAACAAATGTATATCCTTGGAAATAATAACCCAAATCATCAGCCGTAGGAGTTATTGATGACTTCTCAACCGGTACCCCGTACTTCCACTTGAAGATGTCCATGGCACACTCCATACCAACTCTTACGCACTCATCGTATCTGGCGCGTTTGATAACATCTGTGTTCTTTGAAACCCTTGCCCAGTCTGCATCTAACTTAACCTCATAATGATATTTAGGGGCATATTCCAGTTCCCACATATCAGTAGTTAAATTAACATTATAGAACGGATCGATGCCATATATGTTCTGATGCTTTTCATACAGATAATCTTTTTCTTGATTTAATCTTTTCTGTTTTTCTTTTGATAATGCATCATTACCTCTTGAAAGTGATTCGTGATGGAATAACACCGTATCGCAACGTACTATATTGTAATATCCCTTTTCATATATTCTGTAGCAGAGGTCCACATCGTTAAACGCAACGGCAAGTTTCTCATCAAAGCCGCCCACCTCATTAAATATTTCTTTTTTAACCATAAGACACGCGCCGGTAACTGCCAGTACATCATGCACATATCTGTTTCTTCCATAATAATGATCCTCATCATCCGAAAGGAACTGTAGTTTGTGGGCAGGGCCGATTCGCAAATTGGTAATACCCGCATGTTGGATTTTAGCAGAATTGGGGTAAAGTAACTTCGCCCCTACAGCTCCTGCATAGTCAAGGGCTGCTTTACTTAACATTTTAGTAATCCAGTCGGATTCTACTATCTCCATATCATCATTTAGGAACAAAATATAATCACCTTTGGCATTTTTAGCACCAAGATTACACATATAAGAAAAATTGAACGGTCTTTCTTCATATATATATGAAGCTTTATATTCTTTCAGGAAATTATTTATGCGTTCCTTATTGTCCTCATTCGAACCGTTATCCACAACGATGATTTCATAATCCGCATCCTTTGGCCAAACAGTTACATCCTTAAGGGACTTAATACATCTTGATAACACATCCGGGTGATCTTTTGAGGGAATCACAATTGACACCAATGCGTTTTTCGGAAGTGCAAAACCTGTTTCAGGTAGTTTCATATCCTTAATAACTTCATAGGAAGGAATGCTCGTATGATACAGCACCTCTGAAATATGTTTAACAACATTACTTTCCGTGTGCCTGTTAAAAGCACCCTTTACTTTAAGTACACGATATATATAGGAATAAATTGACTCATTATTCTCATACGGAATTTCGATTAAAGTATCTGTTCTTAATGCAACAGCACCGCCAAAATAGAAATATGATAGGAAATCATCAGGCGCCCAATCAGGCTTAAACCAAGGATTATCACGGTGTTTAACTGCATTTGTTGTATCTTCATCAAAATAAATCAAGATTAAATTTTTGTCCGATAAAAATGCACCCGAAATTTTTTTAAGTGAATTTAATGGAATTTCTCCGTCAGTAAATTGTATAATTATGTCCTTCGGAGCGATTTTTTCATTTCTAACAGCCCGGAGGACTTGTGGAAGAGCATTTGGGGCACATACAACATGTTGTGTTTGACAATTTATGTCATCCGAGCTTTCAAAAACCTCAATTAGTTTACATAATTGTTCTGATTCTGCAAGTTTTCTGTCACATTCTTGCATATTGCCTTCAAAGGGTATGATTTCGAATCCATTTGTCAGACATTTCACTTTTTGCCCAAAAATTTGTTTTTCTTCTTTTTTGGATGTTTCCAGATTTCTAATCCACGCATCGTAGTCCGTATTTTTGGACTTTAGAAGTGAATTGTATTTACTTGTTTGTTTTGCAACCGCAAGTTTTTTTACGGCATTTTTCAAAGCAGACATTCGAAATTTTACTCCGTTTTTCAAGTGAATTAAAATAGCTTCTTAACCGAGGATGAAATATCCTTAGCCAAATCAATTGATATGGGGGTAACCTCCATACTGATGTGTAATGTATTCTCACCCCTGGTTAAAACTTCATTTAATCTAATTATAATATTAGGATCCTGAGTCTCAAACGCATATGTTCCATATATTATCATTTTGCCGTTCGTCTGTATGAGTTTTTTAGAGTTCAAAACGTTCTCTCCATTAAGAATTAACTCGTTTATCTTCACCAGGGCGCTGTAATCGGCAGGATCAATTCTCAACTCCTTCACATTACCGTCAAACTCAATGTCCGTCTCAATATGATTGGGGGTTACATATACATCCGGTATATACCTTGAATTACTTTCGGAATATCCCATTCCTTCATCATAATAAATTTGAATTCTGTCGTTTAGGATATCTTTCATTTTTTGGTCAGCGAGTTTCTTAGCGTCAAAAGAATGTGTACCGATAGTAGCCACTATCTCTCCGATTGATTCATGATTTCCGGTAACACCCTTTTGGAATTCAAGTTCCTTATCCTGATAGTATTCCCTTTCATTTGGGGTAATATCAAGTTTTGCCATTATTTCGTCCACATTAAGCGCATTACGCCTGTCATCCTCAAGGATGTAACAATATAACGCTCTAAAAGCAAGTTCCTTGGCAGGAATATCCTTAAGCAACGTCCATTCATAATCAATAACAACAAAATCATCACCGTCAACCAGTATATTTGCAAATATCAGGTCGTAATCGCTCACTTCCACACCATTGTTATAGGAAATAAGTTTATAATACTTATCAAACAGCTTATTAAACTGCTCATTATCACCGCTAAACAAAGCACGATCCATAAGTTCTTCCAGCGTTACGCCCTTTTCAAAATCAAAATGAGCCTCCCCTGTTGCTTCATTAAATGAGCATTTGTTTATCCTAAGACCGCTGCCTTCATATCTTTTGCTTAACAGTTCGTAGTATCGTTCAAGTTTCTTAAGATGACCTACAGATTCTTCATTAAGAGCACACTTAACCACATCTTTAGCCGTAATCTTCGTGGAAATGGCAAATTTCTGGCATCTGTCATTTGAATACTTAATATACTTAACATCAATCTTAGGGCCTAAAACTGCCATATATGAATTACTGAACAAAGGGAACTGCTTTTCAGCTATTATCTGATCGTAAACCAGATTTTCATTAAATAATAACAGTCGATCTCTATCAAGATTCCTTATATTTTCGGTAAGTTCACCGGTTCTTGGCAGCCGTTCATCAGAATATATACATGATGGCAGCTTATAATCCGGATATGGATAATAGAAAGAATAATCAGTCACATTGCAGGTCTTAAATATTTCTTCTAAGCCATCCTTCGTAAAGGTTCTTGCACTGCCTCCCTTCGGATAACCTTCAAGAGAAGCAAAATACTCACCGTTGTGGTCTTCCTTGCAACCTGCCCAGTATTTCAATCCGAATTTATTTTCAATAGCAATTACAACACGTCCGTTATTTTTGGCGTGTTTTAGGGCAATTTTGAGAAAATCTTCATAAGGAGTCTTACTTTGAATATAACTTGATCCATATTCAAACACTCCTATAAAGCATACATAATCATAGTCCGTATCAAGATGCGGCTCTATATCATTGAAATTACCTACATATATATTTATATTGTCTCTGTCCTGGTTCCTATAGGCATTTACCATACTCCGCTTGGCCGATAAATCCACGCAGGTCACAGAACCTGCCTTTTGACTAAGGGTATCTGTAATAGCGCCACATCCCGACCCTATTTCAAGGACTTTATCATTTTCGGTAATCGGAAGAAAATCAACTATATTTCCTCTCAAACTCGATAGATGATAAAGTATGGGCCAACTCTTTTTTTGTTCAATTATGGACTGATATTCTACTTTTGAAGAATTCTTGACTATATTAAGCAATTCATCTTCAATTGCGCCGTCAGAATACAAATCCTTGCCCGGATAATAATCATAATTTAAGGAAACCTGCCCAATAGTTTTGGGCAGGTGATTAAGCAATTCATCTTCAGTTAAATACTTGGTTGTATAACTCATGCATCCTCCACTTTTACAACGGAATTCATATCATAATATCCCACCGGATTCTTGTCCGAAATAACCGTTATGTTCAGTACATCATATAATCTGTGATATACAACGAAATCTTCATTTTCATAACCCGTAACTCCCAAAGAAATGAGATATTCGCCGCCATGAAGATCAATCTTCTGGGTAAATGTAATATGTTTCTTATCACCCTTTTTCACCGATTCCAAAAATACCTTTTCAAACATGGTATTTGTTCCGGCTATTTCTACACCCTTAATATTCTTAATCGAAAAAGCAAAAATCGGAGAGTTAATATCCTCATTGATATCTACTATCATATGCATTGTCACTGTGGAACCCTTTATTATGGCGCTCACCTTATTTTGCTTGTCATCCTCCAAATAATAGGACGAAATAACAGCTGCTTTTGTTCCGTATTCGAGTAAATCAGGATTTAGCACATTGGCATTTTCGCCTGAACCCGCGGTTTTATCAACTTTTTCGCCATCTGCATCCTGAAATCCATTATTTATATCCGGCAAAGGATATTGACCTACCAATACCTGCTTATAAGCATCAATCATCTCCTTAGGAGTGCCCTCACCAAGCTTTACCCCCTGATTTAAAAGTACGACTCTGTCACAATATTTAGAAATCGAACTCAAATCATGGCTTACGAATACAATTGTCTTACCCATTTCCTTGAATTCTTCAAATTTGTGATAACATTTAGCCTGGAAGAATACATCTCCTACAGATAAAGCTTCGTCCACTATCAGAATTTCGGGTTCAATGTTAATCGCTACGGCAAAAGCAAGTCTTACGAACATACCCGAAGAATATGTCTTGACCGGCTGATTAACGTATTCGCCTATATCTGCGAATTCCAGAATATCCGGAAGCTTGGCATCTATTTCCTTCTTCGAAAAGCCCATCATCGTTCCGTTCAAGTAGACATTTTCGATTCCGTTATATTCCATGTTAAATCCGGCTCCCAATTCCAGCAGCGCCGAAATACGACCATCTACTTTAATTTCACCGCTTGTAGGATTAAGAACGCCTGTTATAATTTTAAGAATTGTGGATTTTCCGGAGCCGTTGGTTCCTATAATACCAACGGTTTCGCCTTTATATATGGTCAAATCCACGCCTTTTAAAGCGTTATGTTCTTTGTAACGCTTTTTCTTACGACCTATACCGAATGTTTCCTTTAATCGGTCACTGGGCTTGTTATACAGCTTATAGGTTTTTACCACGTTATTAACTTGTATAGCGATATTTTTATCCATAAGCACCTTACTTTTATAATACGTCCGCGAAATGGACCTTCAATTTCTTAAATATAAGTGAACCTATACCAAATAATGTAATGGTACAAATCCAGAAATATGTCGAACTGTAGAAGTGCTCGAAGAACCATGTTTCCTCGTAAATAGCAGATCTAAAGCCGTTTACTATATATACGATAGGATTTAATTTAAACAATATAATTAATCCCTCGTCATGAATCATATTGATATCCCAAAGGATAGGCGTTGCCCACATGCCAACCTGCAACAGAATATTAATAATCTGGCCCAAATCCTTAAAGAATACAACGATTGCACAGCTCGAATAGCTAAGGGCCAGTACGAATATAAACATACAAAAACTGTAATATATAAGCTGGGTCGTATAAACTGTCGGAAAATATCCGTAACAACTTGCCACAATGAGCAATATCGCCGTAAAGAAAACATGTATAAACGTAGCGGCTATAAGCTTTATAATAGGCAGAATACTAATCTTAAACACTACCTTCTTAACAAGGTAACTGTATTCAAGCAACGCATTCGTTCCATTGATAATTGCTTCGGAAAAATAGAACCAGGGAACAAGTCCGGCCGTAAGATACAAAACATACGGAACTTCCACGCCCGAAGCTATCATCTGGGAACGTGTATTGAACACCACGTCAAAGACTATCCAATACATAACAACCGTTATGACAGGCTGTACCATCGCCCACACAAAGCCTAAATATGAGCCCGCATAGCGCTTTTTAAAGTCATTCTTGGCCAGTTTCCATATAAGTTCCCGAGACTGCCACAGTTCCTTGGGAAGAACCAGTATTTTGTCAAAGAACACGCCAAAAATCACGCACGCCAGTGAAAGTAACACGCATGCGCATATCTTTTTTAACCTTTCGGTATCCGGATCCGGCGCCAAAGGATTATTATGGAAAACAATAACAAGGGCCAGCGCTATACACACTGTATAAAACAGTGCTATTGCAACTGGCTTTGTAAATATCTTCTTTTTAATTGAACTCTTTATTTTTTTGTTACCCATAAACTAAAGATTACAGTCCTCTTTGTTTCTTATATTCCGTAAATGAAGGATGCACCTTATCCTTATCCGACAGTTTTAATAATGCTTTGTCCTCAAAAGGCCATTTAACGCCTATTTCAGGGTCATCAAACATCAACCCGCCTTCATCATTGGGATGATAAAAATCAGAGCATTTATAAGCAAATTCAGCGTAATCACTCATAACATAAAAGCCGTGAGCAAATCCCTTCGGAACGAAGAACTGCTTCTTATTTTCTTCGGAAAGTTCAACTCCGAACCATTCGCCAAATGTTGCAGAGCCTTCTCTTAAATCTACTGCCACATCAAAGACTTTTCCTCTGATACATCTAACCAGTTTATCCTGAGGGTAATTAATCTGAAAATGAAGTCCTCTTAAAACATCCTTAGTGGAAGCTGATTGGTTATCCTGTACGAACTCAACATCAATTCCCGCCTCTATGAAATCATTTTTGTTATAACTTTCCATGAAATATCCGCGGCTGTCACCGAAAACCGCAGGTGTAATAACCTTCAGTCCTTCTATTTTACATGTTTCAACAGTAATCTTACCCATATTAAAGTCCCTCTGATACTTCTACCAAATATTTACCGTAATCGGTTTTCATCAACGGTTCGGCAAGCTTAAGAAGCTGTGCTTTATCAATGAAACCTCTCTTATAAGCAATTTCTTCGATGCAGGAAATATATAATCCCTGCCTCTTCTGGAAAGTTGCAACGAAATCAGCTGCATCAAGCAGTGAATCATGGCTTCCGGTATCAAGCCATGCAAATCCACGTCCGAGAGTCTCGACTCTAAGCTCTCCGCGGCTTAAATATTCATTATTAATACTGGTGATTTCGATTTCACCTCTTGCCGAAGGCTTAACATTCTTGGCAATCTCAACTACGTCATTATCATAAAAATACAATCCGGGTACTGCATAATTGCTCTTGGGATTCTGCGGCTTTTCCTCGATAGAAATAGCAATTCCGTTCTTATCGAATTCAACCACGCCGTATTCTCTGGGGTCTCTTACGTAATATCCGAAAATTGTTGCTCCCTTATCACGGGCTGCAACTTCTCTTAATACTTTACTGAAACTCTGTCCATAGAAGATATTGTCACCGAGAACCAATGCAACATTGTCATTACCTATGAACTTATCACCGATAATGAACGCATCTGCCAGGCCCCTTGGTGATTCCTGAATTGCATAGCTAAAACTCATTCCCAAGTCGCTTCCGTCCTTAAGCAGTTCCTTAAATACAGGAAGGTCTCTTGGCGTCGAGATAATAAGCACTTCTCTTATGCCTGCAAGCATTAAAGTTGAAAGCGGATAATAAATCATCGGCTTATCATACACCGGCATAATCTGTTTACTTATTGCTTTTGTAAGCGGATACAAGCGTGTTCCGCTACCGCCTGCCAAAATAATACCCTTCATAGTATCTCCTTTTCAATATACTAAACTGTGACAAAAAGTGTGACAAAAAGAACCGTCCCTACTGTCACATATTGTACATGGTGCTGTAATATTTCTGATAATCACCGCTTGTTACGTTCTTCATCCATTCCTCATGTTCGAAGAACCACTTTATGGTGAGCTTTATTCCGTCCTTAAACATTGTTTCGGGTTCCCAACCGATTTCGGATTTAATCTTGTCGGGAGCGATTGCGTATCTTCTGTCATGACCCTTACGATCTTCAACATATGTAATCAAATCCTTAGACACCAAAGCCTTACGGGGATCCGAATCATCAAGCATCTCCTGAAGAGTTTCAATAATAATATTGATAATCTCAATGTTCTGTTTTTCGTTATGTCCGCCTACGTTATAGGTTTCGAATAATCTTCCCTTATTGATAACCATATCAATAGCCTTGGCATGATCTGCTACGTAAAGCCAGTCACGAACATTCTTACCGTCGCCGTATACAGGCAGTTTCTTACCCTGAAGCGCATTATTTATAATAAGCGGAATGAGCTTTTCGGGGAACTGATAAGGTCCGTAGTTATTTGAACAGTTCGTAATATTTGCAGGGAACTTATATGTGTCCATATAAGACTTAACAAGCATATCCGAAGATGCCTTTGATGCCGAATAAGGGCTATGAGGCGAATAAGGAGTTGTCTCATAGAAATATGCATTCGGATCATCATCAAGGCTTCCGTATACTTCATCTGTTGATACGTGGAGGAATTTCTTGCCTTCTTTAAATGAACCGTCAGGCAATTCCCATGCTGCTTTGGCGCTGTTAAGCATCACTGCAGTTCCAAGCACATTGGTCTGAACAAATACTTCAGGATTCTTAATTGATCTGTCTACGTGAGACTCAGCGGCAAAATGTACCACATAATCAATGTCGTTATGAGCAAAGATATCAGCTATAGCATCCTTATCACATATATCAGTTTTAACAAATGTATAGTTTTCTTTGTTCTCAATATCCTTTAAATTCTCAAGATTTCCGGCGTATGTAAGTACATCCACATTAATGATTCTGATATCATCACCATATTTGTTAAACATATAATGAATGAAGTTCGAACCGATAAATCCTGCTCCGCCTGTAACTAAATAAGTTTTCATATAATAACCTCGTTTCTATCTTCTATTAGTATCCAAGATAACTAATATTCATATCAACATTTCCGGTAATTCCGGTTACCTTACCCTTAGAAGAGTACTGCCACATATCATATCTTGTTTTATTGTATGTAGGTGTGGCAGCATACTGTGCAAGCCATAATTTATATCCTGACAGCGCATTAACATCCATCTTTGATTCAAACCAGGTCTTATTTGAATATACACCTGCTCTGTATCCTGAATTCTGTATTGTCTGACAGAAAGCCTTGGCAACTGCAGTTCTTTGAGCTTCGCTTATGCTGTCACCTCTGCCGCCGGCGCTTTCCATATCAAGGAATACAGGGAAAGCCAAACTGTACTTGTTAATAAGGCTGATTGTCATTGATGCCTCCTCTACTGCTTCGATTTCATCAACAGCCTGTGAGAAGAAATAAACACCAACCTTGAGGCCTGCATTCTTAGCGCCTTCAATATTTGATTTAAAATTAGGATCGGCTACCAGTGCTCCGGTAGATGAGCCTCTGTATCCGCATCGTATAATTACATAAGAAATGCCGGAATTCTTAACTGCTTCCCAGTCAACTTTGCCGTTCCATTTTGAAACATCAATTCCGAGGGCTCCCGAACCGGTATCAAGCTTACCGTTTGAATCAAACTTATACTTGGCACCCTGAATTACCTGTTCGCCTGTAACAGGCTTTCCGCTCTTGTCATAGAAATAGGTGCTTCCGTCTATGGTCTGCCATCCGGTGTACTTGTATGTAGCACCCTTCTTTGTCTTCTTAAAGAACTTAGTGCCTTCAACATAATAATCCGCATATTTGGCTTCACGTACCGAACCGTCGGCATTCTTGATATAGAGCACATCACCCTTAGTAGTCTTAAGCGTAGATGTGGTATCATTCTTCGCCTTATCCGCAGGCGAAATAGTAGGTGTCGGCGTTACAGTAGGTGTAACGGACGGTGTCGGAGTAATAGAACCAGTCGGGGTAGCCGTAGGTGTTCCCGAAGGTGTTGAAGTAGGTGTTTCCGTAGGCTTAGCACTTGGTGTCGGTGTCTGTGTCGGAGCCGGAGTTTCTGTAGGTGCCGGAGTCTCTGTAGGTACAGGGGTTTCTGTAGGGGTGGGTGTGGGTGTTTCCGTAGGATTTTCCTGGGTATTTCCGCCTTCACCTTCGTTGCCGCTGCCGCCTTCACCTTCGTTACCGCCTTCGCCCTCATTGCCGTTGCCGCCTTCGCTCTCATTGCCGTTGCCGCCTTCGCCTTCGTTACCGGGGTCTTGCTCATTCGTATATTTTTTGCTTAAAAGTTTCATCGGAACAGCAGACACCTTGCCGGGATCGGCGATACTGTCTCTGCTTACTTCTTCTAATGTTTCCGTTCCTTCCGAAACCGTAGTTTTTGTAGATTCAACCCATTCAACGGTATCCGTTAATGTTGATTCCGTTTCAGTCTTTTGGGCCGTATCTTCAACTGCCGCATTGATATCTTTTTCAGTCTTGATTTCGTCGGCCACATTGACCTTTTTATACTCAATCTGATCCTTGACCGTGATAAGTACATTATCTTTAGAAAAACTGTATTTATCATTTTCCGGGCCCGTAAGAGCAACCTTGTATTTGCCGCCCGCTATATCTTTCAAATAAATTATACCGTCGGTATCAGTATCGGTCTGAGACGACTTTTTTCCGGAGGGATCTGTTATCTGAACCTCAAAATTAACGCCCTTAACAAGCTTTTGCGTGTCATTGTCAATAAACTTAATCTTCAAATCCTTCTGAATAGAAACAAGGTTCATAACAACAACCGTATTATCTTTTTGTTCAGGCTCTTCCTTAGGCTCTTCCCCTTCTTCTTCAAACAAATCGTCAATCAAAGCTTCTGCCACAAGTTCTCTGGCATTATTGGCATCCGCCATGGCAAGTAAACCTGCTTCACCGATAATGTCTATATTTTCCATGTTGTCGCCCAGGCCCTCAAGCTTAGCAAGCTTCTTATCGATATTTGACAAGGGTTTATTACCGCCAAGGAAAACTATACCCACCACCACAACAAGTATTGCCGCCAATACGGCAGTACCTATAATAATCCAGTCGGATGTGGTTCTGGACGCAAAAAAGTCGGCGATTTTATCGCCTATTGCAGCTGCGCCCTTGGGCTCCTGATATTTATACACGGAATAACCATTCTTATCGGTATAATAACGGTCATCCTCGTAATCATCATAATCATCTTCTTCGTCGTAATAATCGTCCTCAGATTCTTCGTCTTCGTAATCGTCGTAGTCATCCTCGTAGTCGTCTTCGTAGTCGTCTTCGTAATCATCCTCGAAATCGTCATCCGCATAATCTTCAAAGTCTCGGCTGTCCAAATCTATGAAATCAAGGTCTCTTCCCAGCCTTGATTCTGCATGGGGATTCTCACGCATTTTCTTCATAAAATCTCACTCCTAAAAATCTACACATAATCCAAAGAATTATAGCATATTATACACAAAAATTCCACCTAGTATGAGGGCAATTCCCAAGACTTTACGGAGTGTAATCTTTTCCTTAAAAAAGAAATAACTAAGAATCATTACAACTACATATCCCAGTGATTCAAGCAGCGGCACAGCGGCAAAATTTTCGAAGCCTTTATAGGATACCATCGTAATGAACAAAGATATAAACATCATTCCGTATCCGCATATTACATAGGCATTAAGATATTCCCTAATCCAATTGGGATAGGTTTTGTCAGCAGCTTTCTTAAGCAATATTTGTGAAAAAGAGGCTATTATAACAGAAGTAATAAGTAATACCACATACCAGTTCATTATTCCACCTCCCTAATTTCGCCATCATCCGCACCGGATACTTTTTTAGACTTACCGGTAGTATTAAGCATATAAATGCCTGCAATAACAATTAACACTCCCACAATCTGATTCCATTTGAGAGTTTCTTTAAACAAAATCACGCTCCAAAGCAGTGCCCATATTAAAGTAACCGCTTTATTGGCATATGCTATCGAAAGGTCATATTTTTTTATAACCTGCTGCCATAAGAGTGCATATATTCCCAAAATCACAACTTCAAGTCCGTAAAAAAGTATAAATTTAAAACTAAGCACCTCATTACCTGATGCAAATTTGGCCACTACCGATGAACAGCTGTATATCAAAAATGATACCTGCAACAGCAAAAAGCCTTTAATTCCTGCCTCTTTCATTACTAAACCCTTTCTAAATCTCTATATTATTTATATTCCTTAAGTTTTGAATTAAGCTTGTCAAAATCGTACTCTTCAATAATCTTACGCATACTATCCATATATTTTTCCATATCGCCGTCTATAATATCATTGCCGTTTACGAAAGACTCAGCCATATATCTGTTAATTCTCGGATTGTAATGTGAATAATCCGCGTAGTTATTAAGGTCTGTAATTATATCTTTGTCCGCCGGGAAGAAATACATATTAACGTTCTCATACTCTCTTAGGGTAAGTTCCACAATTCTGTATGCATTGAGCGTTGCCTCAAGTCGGTTGTCAATTAACACATCATCCCAGAACAGAATACTGTACGGAGGGAAAAAGATATTAAATTCCGTCTCGGGATGTGCCTTAATATAGGGAATAATATTGCATGTAAGATTGTTAATTATTCCTTCGTCAAAGGCATGTTCCGGCAGTGCCTCCTCGCGTTCGGCAGGTGACTCATGATTACGCAGCACCCACTCTTCGTTGTAGTAATCTTCGGTCCACCAGCTGGCATAAACATGGGACAGATTGGTGGGTTCCGGATCTGCTATGGGACGAAGCACATAATTAAGAAGCACATCCTTGTTAAGCAGATAATTAATATCATTTATCGGATTCTTATCATACAAATACTCCGGCAAAGGATATTTCGTTTCGTTAATATCCCCCGAATATGTAATAATATCAAGTCCCAGGAATACGGCCTTTATATCTTTGGCTCTGCCGTCATCATAGGGCTCGTATATCTTTGCAAGTATATTGGAAATATCCTTGGGATATGCCGAAGAATAGCTAAGCTTCAGGGTGTTTAAATCCATAAGTTCCCCAAACCAGTCCGTCTCAAAATTGACGGTCATGGAAGAACCTAAAATTACGGAATCATACTCCATGTGCTGAGCCATTCCGGGGTTTTGCGTAAGCTGATTGTCAACAACATACGCGAATCCCTCAATCGGTGCATGATAGTGAAAAAAAGGATCCACATAATACACCAATGCACCCGCCAGCACACACACTGCCAGCACAGACGCTCCCATAAACAATATGTAGTTGCGAATCTTTTTCTTTTCCATCTTCGCTCTCCTGTGTGACAGTGGGGACGGTTCTTTTTGTCACATTTTTAAATTAATTAACAGTGGGAATATGATTATTCCGGTATTTTTATTTAGGAAGTTCTCGTGTATTTCTTAGTGTTGCCTTCTATCAGGCATGCCCATGCAGGATGCAGGGGCAAGAACTAACTGAGCCATGGAGGGCGAATAGTTCGGTGCCGTACCATTGACCATATCGGTCGAATTGCAACACTTAGAAATACTAGAGAACGTACTTAAAAATAGCGGAATAATCATATTTCCACGATATATTAAGACCAAAATGTGACAAAAAGAACCGTCCCCACTGTCACATTTAAAAATTCACATAAAGGTAAGTGGCAACTCCTTCGAAAGAAAGGATGCACCAGATAAATAAAATCGTAATAAGTATTGTGGTTCCCCAATTAATGCGACACTTCTTCGCAAACTCAACCGCCGTAGGCGCTGCAAATACAATAAGCAGCAGCACCGCAAGAATAAGGAACATTAAAATATATATACTGTTGTTAAATCCGTCTAAATGAAGAATCTTAAGCAAATACCACAGTTCATCGATATTGAAGCACTTGGCAAGTCCGTAGTTGAACCTTGGGAACCAGCACTCACCCATATCCCTGAACAGATGAAGCGCATCTTCCACTTTAGGAGCTCTGAAGAATACCCAGGCAACATTTACATACAAGAATGTACCTATAGTGGCAATAACCCTGCCTATTTTGCCACCCAGAAGTTCCTTATGACCGTTTGAATCAGCTATTACCCTGCATATTAAATAAAGTACACCGTGCATCATTCCCCATATAATGAACTGCCATCCGGCGCCGTGCCATAAACCGCTCACCAAAAATACAATAAGAAAATTGATATATGTTCTTAGTCGTCCCTTTCTGTTACCTCCGAGGGGTATATACAAATATCTCGTAAAGAAGGTGGTCAGTGAAATATGCCATCTCTTCCAAAACTCAAGAATATTTCTTGCTTTGTAAGGACTTTCAAAGTTAAGCGGTAATTCAAATCCAAAGGCGCCTGCTATAGCCATTGCCATGTCACAATATCCGCTAAAGTCAAAATACAGCTGCAGAGTATATGAAAGCATGACAACAAGTGCCTCTCCCGTATGAAGAGCCGAAAGATTCGTAAATCCGTAATCGACCGCACCGCCCAAGGTATCGGCAATAATTACCTTCTTAAAGCATCCGAGGGTAAACAATACTATGAGTCGGTATACTTTTTCGATGTTCATGGACTCATATGTAAGTCCTGTTTCCTGATTCAAAATTTCATCGGGCCTTACAATCGGTCCCTCAATCATCTTTGGAAAAAACACCATTAAGAAACTGTATTCTCTAAAAGAAAGACCTTTAACCGTTCCCCGATAACATTCCATTATGAGCGCAATCTCACAAAACGTATAAAAACTGATTCCCGGAGCCGTAACAAGTCCAAAGAAGGATGCTCCCGTAAGGGGACCGTATTTAAAGAACGTAAGCAACAATATGTCAAATATTATGCCCGGTACAAGCGCCTTTTTGGATGCGCCCTTAAGAAGCAGGTATGTTACGATATAATTAACGGCAAGGCTTATAACAAGCACAATAAGGCCGCTTATATTCTTATATCCATAAAAAAATAAGGATGCCAAAACAAGAAACCAAATCCCTTCGTTCTTAAGTCCCTTTTTCTTAAGCATCCAGTATATTAACAATGTTATCGGCGTAAACACCAGCAAAAACAAAAATGAATTAAAGCTCATACCTATTCTTCGTAATACTTACCCGTTTCGTCAACAATTGCGGTCCTTAACGGATCTCTGTAAATAATATAATTTCCTATTGTATCAACATATTTAAGGCCGGCCTCAGTCGGGTCTACGTCAGTCGTACTTCCGGCATAAAATACTATATATTCAACTTCAAACAGTCGCGTCTGTTCAAGAAGCGACTCCATAATAATCGGGTCGGCATGTTCAAACTCTTCAAAAATCGGAATGGAATAATCATTATTGATATCAAACATTTCGCGACCGTAAGGCATATTTATATTAGCATCATACTGTCTTACATACAGTGTCAACACACTCGGAACAAGCACCATAATTCTTTCTCTTTGAGGCGCATCTTCTCTTATCCTGTCAACCACCATAATCGGGTCCTGAGGGATAGCATATTGATTTTCGGCTTCATACATATGGTCGGAAAGATATATACACTTTCCGCACAAAACAAATAATGCCACCGCAACAACAAGTCCCACAATACGGGTTACGGTACTCTTGCCCGCAGCCTTAACTGCGGCATAAACAGTAATCATTCCCATGGGAATAACCCACAGTATTCTGTAGTAAATGGCAGTATCAAGATGTGTCAGTACAAACATCTTATATGTCAGCGGACATATAACCGCAAGCAGCATAACAAGCGGCATATACACGAAAATCACCCTAAGGGTTTTATTCTTTTCTTTTAAGAAAAGATATACCCAGGCAATCGCCGTAAGCGCAAACAATAATTTCATCCCTGTGTAGTTTTTAACAACCTTAAGACAGGTTATCAAAGTCTGCATAAGTTACCTTCCTAATTAAGTATATAAATCAAAATATATATTGCGCCAAACAGGCACGAAATAAGGGATTTAAAGAAAATCCTGATATTTTTGTCCTTGATGGCAAAAATTCCGCCCAATACCACATTAAGCATGCAGCACAGAAGCACCGCAAGGGAAGAACTGGCGCCCGAAGCAAGCAGTGTAATCAGCATAAAGGACCAGTATCGTTTTCCCATAAAATTATCATGGTCATTGCGCATCAAAAAATACAGCCATATGATTGCGGGAATAATCAGATTGCCGGCAACCGCCTTTCCCTGCCACGTTCTTAAGAAAAAGAAAGTTTCTGTGGTATACTCCGAAACATTTCCGAAAATCCTAAACACGTTCATCAGCAAAAGGAACATCAAACATTGTTCCTTAGAATTGGGAAATACAAGCTTGGCTATTTCATAAACAAGAATATACGAAAGAGAAATTATCACTATGGGCATAATCTTGTGGGCAACTATTAATAAATGTAAATTCGAAAGCGTACTTATAAAAGCCTGAAAAATAGGAAAAAGTGCCATACCGTGGCGAATATCAAGAGGCGCACTTTTGCCTGTATTGGGATCTGCTCTGTATAATGTCCCATACTTTTGAGCAGTGGTGGCATAAGTGTTGTAATATGCATCGTCTACGTCAAAAGAAGCCATCCTAAGAGCCATTACTATCTGAAAAATAAACAGTACTGCAATTATCCCCATATAAATTTTGCATTCAAGGGAACTGTTCACAAAATCATCAATTACCGACTTGAATCTGTGTTTTAAAGAGAAAGTTTCGGTATCATCGTTCTTACGGGCACGAATTATATCTTTGCGCGTAATGAATACGCCAAGTCCGGCCACAAAAAGCATAATAACAATGAACATACCTATAAAAATATTATAGGCCGAGTATGTAATTCCAAGAACTATAGGAATACCGATGAATTCAAGAAGCGACAAAGAAGCTATATATCCGAGAATAATAGCTTTGCTGAAGGTCTTTTGAACGTTATTCATAAAATGAATCGGTACAAGTCCCACAAGAGTAGGAATTACTGCAAGCCACAGTACAAGTACCAGTATTTTTAATATCATCATAAGTAGAATTATATCACAGCCGTCAATATATGGTGACAGGGTCCTTAATCATATTATTCTCAACTTTAAAGCTCCAAATCGAGTGTCCCGGGAGCCTGTGCTCACACAGGTAAAAGGTATCATCTATCTGCGTAATGGTATAGGGAGTTCCGCCTCCTATGAAATTATCGTAAACATCCTCATAAATACCTGTTGCCAAATCCTTCAGGTCCTTACACCTAATTATCGTTGCGGCATCCTGATTAGCCAAAGCATCTGTGGAAACCGTTATATAGTAATAATCCTGAATCTTCGTTATCTGAACCATTCCGGCGATTTCATCGGTAACGGGATATCGATTTGTAATCTTAAAATCATCAAGATTAGCCTCAATTATATTTAAATTACCCGAAACGAAATAAATCTTGTCATCCATAATCGTAAAGGATCTTACATAAAATCCGTCCAGTTCCGGAATTGTCATAATCTTTGTTAAGTATACTCTGGAGCTGCTGCTTTCACGGCGATAACAGTACATCTGCCCCGTCATGGAACTCCAGGCATAAAACGTATCGGTGCCCTCATCATAAACAACATAATGAGGACGAACCCCCACATTGGTAAACTCTTGGGTTTCGGTAAATACGCGCTTACCCTCCACCGAAGTTTCTTCAAGAACTACCATTCTGTTATTTTCCGTATCGTCCACCATGTACACCAGTCCGTCCGAAGCAATTGTATGACCCTGATTAACGTTACAGGCCACCTTCCACTCATATAGAGGTTTATCAAGACTGTCCGAATAAATAACAGTATTATGATAGCAGTCGACGATAAAATAGTCGTCTTTAATCTTCGTAACATAGGTAGGAACACTCAAAAACGAATTGGGATTGGTCGGATTATCCACAATCTCATTATTAAGAATTGTCGATGCTTCAATATAATCCTCGGCCACATAGGGCTGAACTTCACTTTTGCAGCCGCACAAAGATATACCTGCTCCGGCCAATATTCCCGCAAACAAAAGCGGTGCAGCTTTAGCAGCCTTACGTTCAAGCATTTTAAGCGAAATTTTGCGTCGTATATAACCGTATAACGCACCAAGCAGGGTTGGAATCAAAACTCCCAAAATTAAATATCCCCACTTAACCGCATCCGAACCGTATACATAATAAATGTCACTAAAATAAAGTTCCGTATCAAAGTCCCCAAAGCCTTTTCCGTTAAGATACATGCTGTAGATAACAGAATTAATCACAAACAACACGCATAAATGATGAAGCATGACAGACATCGTATGTCGTCCCACATTAAGCACGGAATCAAAAATAAGTGATACCGTTTCGTTCTTTTCGACAAAATGCATAATCAGATCGGATATGCTGTACCAAAAACCGATACCGATTACCACAGTAACAAAAGGCATAACAGGTCCGTTGGCAAATCCCGATACCCACACTGTGCTAAAAGCACGGCCGCCGCACAGATATTTAAGTACAACCCCGACTACCACGCACAAAACAATGATAATTATGTCTTTAAGTACGGGTTTTGTAATCGTAGGCTCTATCTTCTCCTTAAAAATCCTGCCGAACTGAATGCCGGGAAGCATAATAAGAAGTCTTCCTATATCTTTGTAATGGCCCCAGACATGTCCTTCTATAGCAAGAAATACCGTTAATACGCCAACCAAAAGTATAAGTCCCAGCAGCAACAATTCACTCATAAGATGAAGCTTATTAAGAAGTACTCTTCCCAATATATACAGGCACTCTGTCAAAAATAATGCCACCAAAAACCAGGAGGGCGCATTAATCATAAACTGATGTCCGCCGAATATCGGGGCTAAGAACAGATTGTACAAAGATATACTCTGTCCGAAGCAAAATCCCTTCGTGTTTAAATAAGTGACGATTATTCCGTAAATAAGATTACACGTAAAATACGGTATTAAGAGGTTACGGGCCTTCTTTAGAATATATTTAAGAATATGCTTCTCATCTTCGGGGTTATAGAAATACCCTGCGATAAAAATAAAAATATATACATGAAAAGAATAGTATGGGAAAAGTCCACCTATTGTAAAAAAATCAAGACCTATGTGGCCCGATACTATGAATATTATTCCAAGAGCTCCGAGGAGTCTCAGGGTTTTATTTTCTGTCTTCATTAAATAATCACTTTTTGCGGTAAACTATATATTTATCCGTTTCGGCAACATTCTCATAGTTATTATACAACAAATCATAATCAAAATCCGAATAAGTCGTAAGAAGCGGCCATTCCATTGCAGTTATACTCTCGTCAAGCATGGTATCCGAAACAAGCACAAAGGATGCTTCTCCCAAGGGTGCCTCTACAGGGTCGTTATCAAAGAAAAACTTAATAACATACTTCTGATAATCATCCGTATAATAAATACTATCGATTCCTTCGGCTCTAATGCCCTGATCTTCCATCTTAAAGAGCACATCGGCTATATCATTCTCACGTCCTGCCATAGGCATTGTATACTTGGGTGTAAACAAAATTCCTATGAAGAACACTCCCAGAATTGTGATAACAATCGTACCTATCTTGGAATTGTCAACGTCGATCTTGTCTGCGGCCATTTTTACATACATCATTATGCTAAGGGAAAGCACAAGACCGTAAAAGCTAAACACCCTAAGATAAGGCTGTACCGACTGAACTATCAGCATAATCGGCAAAAACAATGTTCCTATAAGCAAATAAGCTTCCAAGAATCGCGTTCTGTCTTTAATAAATCTGACAAGGGACACAACAAAAGTAACTGCAAGTATGACAACAATCACCATTCCCATATTTGAATAGAACTGATTGAACAAAACCGTAAGATAATTAATAAGATCCTTGATTATAAAACTCCTGTCCATGCTTTGGATATAAGGAGATGCAAGCATATAGTCCAGACCGGTTTTAGCCGCTAATAACGGCCGTTGTTTAATGATAGAAAGCTGATAAACTCCGGCATAAACCCCATTCGGATCTTTGCTTAAGAGATTCGAACCTATTGCAAGCCACACCAAAAAATAAATCATCAGCACACAAAGTGCCGCTGCCAAAGATGCCGCTATAAGTCTGATAAGTTTTTTATACTCTTTGTTAAACAACAAATAGATTCCGCCCGTGAAACATACGGGAATTACCCAGAAGGTAGAGGACGGAACCGCCCATATACCAATGATCAGAGCAATTGCGTAACATATGTAATTTATTTTCTTCGGTGCGCCTTTGCAGATAATATACAGCATAAGCAGTGCAACTATGCAGCAGGTCGTCGAAAGTGTATACCCTCTTCCCTGAACTGCCATATTATGAACCTGAAATACACCGGCATATAGGAACACCGCTATATACGAAAGGCGCTCGCTCATAAACTTGCATGCCAGCACATATACCAAATATATATTGGCCACGGCGCAAGCAAAGGACACTCCTCTAAGGGCAATAGTTGCATTTCCCAAATACGAAAGAAATCCCGAAAGGGTGGAATAACCCATATGATTATTGGGCAACGGCCAGTGAATGGCCGAATAAACAGGACCCCTGGAAATAAAGGAATAATAGGTATAAAGCTCATCATACCAGGGATTATTCATAAACATCCTGTTAATATAGATTGCCGCATACACAATCATCAAAGGAACTATATAAAATTGCGGATTTTTAAGTTTATTTTTCATACATTTCGTACAATTGGTGCAATTAGCACAATTATCTCAGCCTGTAAATATTAAAATAATATCTTTCGATAAATGCCGAATCATAGTAAAGCTCATTATTTACCCCAAGGCTTTTCCATTCATCAAGCAATTCTTCACGGGAATTAAAGCTTCCGAAGAAAAATACGTTCCGATTCGTACGGGCCAGATTAATTACTTCATCTTCCGATATGCTTTGTCCGTCATTATTATACATTATTTGAACTATCGGGTCCGTAGTATCTTCATAAAGATATACGATACTTCCCTTAAGATAGTAATCCATAAGGGTACATATCTGATCAAAGTTGGTAATAACAACGGAGTCCTCCGGCAAAGATTCAAGCACCGACGCCGTTTCCCTCATCGCATCGGGTTTTCCGGATTCTTCATACTCAAAGGAACTTAAACTGTAATGACCGCCTATAATAAATATCGCAACTACTGTCCACAGCAATATTTTTTTCTTAGCAAAAGTCCCGCAAGCCATATACGAAAGTCCCAGATAAAACATTCCGAATACCGGAACCATATATCTGTATACGAAAACAGGGTGTCCCATTATTGAAAAAACAAATCCGGCAAGCACTGTAATAACAAGTGTTATAATTCCCGAAAAACCTATAAACAACGCATTTTTATCGGGTTTATCCATTAGGAATTTAATGATTGTAAATAATGTGGCCGCTATCATAATTCCCGCGATGGCATAGCCTGCCACTCCCAATCCTATTGACGGAAGGTACATATATTTAATGCATCCCAATATGCTTCTTAAGGTAAGGGGTTCAATCCAATAGCTTTCTGCCACACTTCCTATCTGTCCCAAAAGATACGGAATCCAGGGAATATAGCACACTATCGATACGCCCGCGCATATTCCCAATTTGGCAAGCAGCTTATATCTTTTGCCCCAAAGGGAATATATACCGACACAAATATAAATGCCCACAATAGCTATACACACATAATACTGCGTATATGCCCCCAGAATGCCGAATAAGGTAAATAACCATAAGTACCTGATATTTTTATCCTCAGGTGCCTCAATGACCTTATATGCGAATATAAACGCCAATGTGACTATAAGCAGTGCAAAAGCATACATTCTTATCTCAACATAGTATGCGGCAAGATTAGGCATTACCGTAATAAGCAGGGCAAAAAACGCACCGCATGTAAAACCGAAATTTTTTCGGATTACCGTAACCGAGAGCATAAGCAAAAGGGCATACGGAATCACCGAGGCAAATTTAGCTATTATAACCGCATCGGCTACGGGTACAATAAGTTGTCCCAGCATAATAACGGCTTTTAAGTAAAAATAATATAGCGGCGGGTGAACATCAGCCCCTGTAAGAGAAACAATTTCTCTATAGGAACGGGATGCAAACTCCATGGAAAAAACTTCGTCATACCATATATCATTGGCTTTTATCGTAAAGCAAATAATCACCATTCCCACTATCGAAATGGTGATTAACAAGACCGTTAAAATATTGTCCTTAATTTTACTTATCATTCTTCTTAAATACGTATCTTGCCTGTACCAGTGAGGTAGATGCAAATATCAGTATGGCAGCTATGTATCTAAAGTCCGCAGAGCATGTAAACTGATATTTGATAATAAATGCTATAAACAACAAAATAAACGAAATATATCCGCTAAGCAGGAAAAGTCCCCGTTGCTTATTTCCGTGCTTAATTTCCTTTACATTAACAACAATTGTCAGTACCGCACATATAAATGCCAGAACAACGGAGGCCACAAATACTGCCTGCAACGACAGGAGCGCTATTCCCGTT
This sequence comes from Lachnospiraceae bacterium, assembly GCA_045629045.1. Lineage (GTDB taxonomy): Bacteria > Bacillota > Clostridia > Lachnospirales > Lachnospiraceae > JAILLW01. Next base: position 28,933 of record JAZQQM010000019.1, on the reverse strand, counting down.
ACATCAGGTCGCATTTCCGTAAACATTGCGGTTCTGAACATAATTACCCAGGAATTGGAACATGACTTGGCATAAATCGTATGAAAAGGATAATCAAGCCCCCAATCCTTCGGCCAGCCGAACTGATCCCACCAGGAATAAAATCCAAGATATTTAAGATCTGTTTCATCTCCTGTAGGTACGCCCGGAGTCTGTCGGAACAAAACCCAGTTTCTTATGGTCCACCACAAACCCGTAGGAACCGTAATAAGCCCGAAATAAATATATTCTTTAATACACTGCCATGTCTTTTTTTCTTTGACCATGTCAATAAGTCTAAGTAACATCATAAAGCCTACCGGGAATGCCAAAATGGCCGCATTCTCTTTGGCGCACATTCCAAGACCTATTGAAAGTCCCGTAAGAAGCAGATACTTAAGTTTGTAATTCTCAAGCCACTTAAGACATAAATAAATGGCAAGAATTTCAAACATAACCGAAAGCATATCGTTATTAATGGAACCCGTCATATAAATAAGGGACGGGTGAAAGCAGAACAATGCCAAGGGCAAAAGTATATGCTTTGTCTCCCGGGCAATCATCTTAAGAATAAAATATGCCAGTATCATTGTAATTGTTGAATAAAATAATATAAGGAACTGGACGTTTTCGAAGGCAGCATCGATTCCCGCACCAAAGAATGTACTGATCCTTACCACAATCGCTCCCAAAATATGATTTAGGGGCGGATGGTAAAAAATAAATACTTCAAAAGGATCAAAGTCCGGCAAGTGCCCAAACTTCGCTATATACTCAATATATCCCAAATGTCCGATTGAAATAGTGTCGTCCGTAAGTGACTGATAATAACCTACGTCATGACCTCTCTCATATACGGTGGTATTCAGAATATATATGAGCCTTGCTATAAAGCCTGCGAAAATTATCCCGTAAGCATATATATCGGCTTTAATTTTCTTCATGGTTATTTAAAATACTCCTTATACCACTGTTCAAACACGAAGAATGACCATGTTATCTTCGAGTAATTGGCGCCTGTTGCAGGACCTGCATCTCCAGTTCTCAAATACTCGCTAATAAGTCCCGACACATATTTGGCATCGAATATTCCCTGATTTTTAAGGAAGGTTGTATCTATCATATCCGTAAGTTCTTCCTTAAGAGGTCCCCTTAACCACTTATCAAGGGGTACGCCGAAGCCTACCTTGGGTCTGTCGAGAAGTTCCCTGGGAATATAATCATATGCTATATCTTTAAGAATACGTTTCTTGTTGCCCTTGTCATACTTAAAGGAATGATCAAGTCTGAAGGAATATTCCATTACATCTTTATCAAGAATAGGGCATCTTGATTCCAAGGAATACTTCATGGAAGCCCTGTCCACCTTGGCAAGAATATCTCCCGGAAGGTATGTATCCATATCAAGAAGCATTCTTCTTATCTGCCAGGTATCAACATCGTATTTGCTTTCAAATTCAAAGTGGGGCTTTTCCACATCACCAAGCACCATCTTATATGCTTTTTCAACATAATTGCCTGCACCAAACTGTGTCTTTGTTTCCTTATTGCGATTACCGGCAATTACACGCACTCTAAAGGGCAGTTTATTGTAAAGGCCTACCTGCTTAAGTCCGGGAAGATTGCACACACCATACGTAAGTGCACCCAGTACATCGAGGCTTTGGGCCTGCTTAACATTCTCGTAAATATTGTATCCGCAGAAGAATTCATCGCCGCCGTCTCCCGAAAGAGCAACGGTAACCTTTTCTCTGGCAAGCTTTGACACAAGCATGGTACAAATCTGGGAAGAATCCGCAAAGGGCTCGTCGTAATACTTGGGAATGCTTGAAACGAGTTCATACATATCATCTTCCGAAATGTACATTTCCGTATGGTCTGTTCCCAAATGTGCCGCCACTTCCTTGGCGAATTTTGCTTCATTGTATTTAGGCTCGTTAAAACCGATTGAAAAAGTCTTAACAGGCTCGGATGATATGCTTTGTGCAATAGCCGTAATAAGGGACGAATCATATCCTCCCGAAAGGAACGTTCCCAAAGGCACATCGGAAATCATACGTTTGCGAACAGATTCCGTAAGAATCTCTTTTAACGTTTCCTTTGCTTTAGCATAATCTGTTACGGGATTTTGAACGCACTCATGATAAACCTTGCTTATATCCCAATATTTGTATGTATCAATCTGCTGTGTTCTTAAATTGAACTTAAGAATTGCTCCTGGCTCCAGCTTGTAAACATTCTTAAAAATAGTACGGGGCGCATTAATATATTGCTGATAAAGATATTGTGTAATTATGGAATTATCTATGTCTTTGACAAATCCCGGACGGACCATAATGGGCTTAAGCTCCGAACCGAAGAATATGCTTGTACCGTCGGAATCTTTTGATATTTCATAATAAAAAGGCTTTTTACCGATTCTGTCCCTTATGAAATATATCGTATCTTCTTCTCTGTCAAACAAGGCTATGGCGAACATTCCGTTAAACCTATTGACGCAGTCGATTCCCCACTTAAGATATGACGCAATAATAACCTCTGTATCGCAATTTGACACAAAGGTATAATCCGCAAGTTCCTTTCGGATGTCTTGGAAATTATATATTTCACCGTTGAACACCACGCTTATGCGTTTGTTGGGAGAGTGCATGGGCTGATGGCCCATGGGACTAAGATCCTGAATTGATAATCTGCGCTGTGCAAGGCCAACCTTGTAGCCGTCACAGGCACCGTAAATTTCTTCGCCGCTATCATCAGGGCCACGATGATACATTGTATCATTCATGGCCTTAAGTTCTGTTAATAAAATATTCTTTTTTGATATAAAACCACTAATTCCGCACATAATAATCCTAATTATTTATATTTAATTAGCATTATACTTAACTATGCTGATTGATGCAATTCCATCATTAGCGGAGCTTAATATCTGAATAGGATAGTTATACGGATTAATAAACTGTAAATCAAGCTTATCCCAGCTTACGGTAGCATCAAGATTAGGCTTTAGATAGTCTACCGGAAGGGAATGGAAATGATGCTCTGTTGCGGGAATTCCCGCAATCATCATAGCCACATACAAAGTGGATGATATCTGGCATATTCCGCCGCCTATTCCGTCTACAACCTGTCCTCCGGAATATACATGAGCAATTTTAAAGCCACGGTCCGATGTCCTTTGGCCTACTGCCATATTATAAGAGAATAACTGTCCCGGATTGATTACCGTACCGTTCATATATTCACATGCCAGATGAAGGTTTGTCCCTCTTTGAGACTTGGCATTATATTTAGTCTGATATCTTCCGATAGTCACCGTATTGAAAGGATCGTCGGGCTGGAAATAATATACTCTGTTTTCCCTATATCCTTTGGACAAATACTGTTTGTAATACTGCCAATAGCTGTATGTGTATTTGCTCATCAAATCCTCGTTGTAGTACATATAGGCACGCAAATTAAAATTCGGATTTGCGTTCATCAAAGTAATATACTCTTCCGGAGTTATATCAGGATGTGTAGCCACATAATCCCTTTGCTGAGCCAGAAGTACTTCATACTCTTCAGGTGTCAGCAACGCCTTTGTTTCGGCTTTGGCCGCAGTCGTAAATACCGGCACAAGAACCATTCCAAGCGCTATAAGTATTGCTAATATCTTTTTCATTTACCTTATCCCCTCAAAAAGCCACTTCCCAAGTACTGAGAAGTGGCTGTTATGCTTATTTAAAGTTCAATACATGACCGGCATTGTAAACTACCCAATCGCCGTTAACTTTGATAAGTCTGAGTGTAGCTTCACCCCTGCCCTTATCTTCTTTTCCTTCGATAGTATACTTGACAGTTACATTATAACCTTCGGTAACCTTTGCTTTAGACATCGTCTTACCTGAAGCCTTAGCTGTCTTTAATAAGTTCTTAATATCAGACTTGGAAATCTTAATATCACATTCATCTTCAAGAAGTTCTACGATTTCATCCATTTCATCCTCGAAATCGTCTTCATCCTCGACACTATCCAGTAAGTCTTCGCCGCTTTCCTGAATGTAATCCTGAATGTCCTCAAGATCATCGTCCTTCATTTCTTTTTCTTTCTTTATTTCATACTTGATTTTCCAGTTCTTACCGTAATCATCTTCGTAATCATCATAGAGATCTTCATAATACTCTGAATTATTCGCAAACTCGCTGCCTAAGAAGCTTGCAACATCCTCCGCATCATCTCCGCAGGGTTTAATCAAGGTATCATACATAGCCTTGTACACTTCATATTCGGGTTTAACCATAGTAAGCTCATTTAATTCAAAGCCGTTGGTATTCTTGGAATTGAAGAAGTTAAAATACTTCTTAATCTGTCCCTTGTATCCACCACCGGAGAAAAGGGTTACCAGCAATACTATTATTATAATAACAGCAGCCACAACCGCTCCCGCAAAAATAAGAAACTTCTTATTAAAAACAGCAGACTTGGCAGTTTCTGCCGGCTGTTCAACATTTTCTACATTCAACTGAGTTCCGCATGCTCCGCAAAATACTGCATCATCAGCAAGTTCGGCGCCACAATTAGGACAAAACTTCATTTTAAATTCCCTCCACATTTTTAAGCGACATGTCGCATATTCACATAACTAATTTTACTATATATTTTTGTGGTGTCAATTAATAAGAAACCACCTGTCTCCAATCGGTTATTCCTATGTAATTAAGTGCCCACTGGTTATGAGACAGATTATCGTTACACAATTCTCCGTATACCTGCTCCGAAAGTCCCGTTGTGCTGAAGTTTGCAGCACCTTTTTCGTTCATTCGGTGGAAATATATACGTTTAATGTAGGGATTGTTCTTGGCTGCCTGATAGCAGGCAATCATGGCTGCCGCCTGTACTTCCACGCCCTGTGCCTGAGTAATTCCGATTTCCGGAAGAATAATCTCTCTTACATTTCCGCTTGGAGTACGCATCCCCGGCATTGACATAAATGATGTCATAACAGGAAGATTCTGGAAGGTAACTACCTGACCGGCAGCAACCTGAGCAGCATATGTATCTGCGCCTGCCTGTCCCGTTCTGTCCCAGAACTTCGCATATAACATAGGGTGCGGATAAGGATGCTGACACAAATACCAGTTAATATTTCCCTCTGCACAAATAATTTCATTAAATGCCAGCAGGAAATCCATATCATCCATATATTCATAATACTTATATGAACCTACCGGATTATCCATGTTCCACATCTGGTCGAGAGAAATGTATACCTTTGCGTTGGCATTGGTGCTCTTTATGGCATTATACGAAACTCTGAATGCCTGAGCATATTCTCTAACGTACTGGTTCCAGTCCATAGACTTGGTATAATTCCAGATACGGTTATTAACTTCGTTACCGATAATAAATTCGTCAACTCTGGTGTTGGCGGTAAAATATGTCATTACCTCCTGAAGTCTGGCTACACCCGCCGCATTTGATGCATTAAAGGCATAATACATCTTCTTTCCGTTAATAGGATGAGCATCGGAACCTTTTGAATTGGGATTTATTAATGTCTTATCCGATCTGTTAACAATAACCGCCGTCGAATAATTATCTCTTAATACAGCAGCAATATTTGTCTCGCCCACCTGATAAAGAACCATTTTGCTGGTGGGCTCTAAGAAGCCAACCTGCTGTAACGGTCTGGTACAGGTAGCTGCCACCTCCGGATTGGTAATATACTGGCAGTTACTGATTGTTACCGGCTTGCCGCCAACAAGAACACCGATTGCAAATTTCTGACATATTCTGGATGTTCCGGCAGCATCATAAAGTCCGAATGCAAATGACGGATTAAGACTTGCTGCCATAGTTGCAACAACAGTATCGCTTGTACTAATTTCATATTCATACGGTTGCAAAGCATATAAATAGAACATTCCGTCATCAGATTCCGGAATCGAGGCCAAAGCGGCCGAATATACAACCGTATTGGCATTTGATAATTTGGCCGAAGCACTTACCGATACCAAATTAACCGTTGCATTGGCGCTTACCGTAACAAGCACACAGGCAACCACAGCTGCCAAAGCAATTGAAAGTCTCTTAATTAATCTCATGTTAACCCCCAAATCAGCATAGTATAACATTACAATTTTACAGGAAATTCAAGGTGCTTTGCAACTACTACATCTTGGTATTGCCATGCTAGATAAGGGATATAATTTAATAAGGAGCACCAAAAAGGTGCTCCTTAAATGAATCAATATAATATTTAAACAACTGCTAATCTATACGGAAAGCCGAAATCTCAGTCTTAAGTCCGTTCATATTCTCATCAAGATTATCAGCCGTCTGTCCGAGACGTTCTACGCTGCTAAGCAGGTTAGCCGACATATCACGTACCAGTGATGAGCTGGCTGATGTCTGCTCAATGATAGCGGAAATATTGTCAACCGCATCAACCGTCTCCTTACGCTGTGCATCTGCCTCATAAGCCGCCTTTGAGATTTCCTCAAGCGCTTCAACAAGCTGTGTCATCTTGTCACTTATCTGACGGAATACTCCGATAACCTCGTCAACCGCTTCATGCTGTCTGTCAACCATCTTCACCGCATTTGCTGCCGATTCGACAGATTCCTGAGTCTTCTCACCAATCTCAATTATCTTATTATCGATTTCCTTTGATGCAGAAGCCGAATTATCTGCCAATACTCTGATTTCTTCAGCTACTACAGCAAATCCTCTTCCTGCTTCGCCGGCTCTTGCAGCCTCTATCGAAGCATTAAGAGAAAGCATATTGGTCTTATGAGAAATTGCCGAAATCTTACTTACGAATTCACTGATGCTTTCGGTTTCTGTTCTGAGTTTTTCGATTGTCTCACCTACAGCAACCGTAACACCCGCACTTTGAGTAGCGGTATCTGCCAGTTCATTAACAAGTTCCGTACCATTTTCAATCATAGCCTCTGTATCTGTAATAAGAGACTGGATTGCGTTAACGTCTTCGGCAATCTTCTTAATCTTGGCCGAAAGATTATTCGTAATATTAACGCACTCAAGGGCGTGCTCCGATTGCTTATCAACGCCTATGCTGATTTCATCGATAGCTTTGGTAATTTCTTCAGAACATACCATAATATCGTTTGAAGCATCATTAACGCTCTTGGTAGAACCCTGTAAATCCTGAGCACTTCCCGTAAGCTTCATAACAAGGCTCTTATTGTTTGATACCATGTTAGATGCAGAACGTGCCAGTGACTGGAATTCATCTCTTCCCTTGGCATCAACACTTATCGACAGATTACCTGCGGCAACTTCATCCAATTTTGCCGAAATGTGTTTCATATTGCGCTGAATTCCGCCTGCAATAAGTGTTCCTATAATAAATGATATAATTGCTGCAAATAAAACGAGGTACAAAGTAACGGATTTGATTGCTTCCGCCTGATTAGTCACAACATCAGCCGGAATAAGGGCACACAATGCCATTCCGTTTCCCTGTTCGCTTCGCTGATAAAGATATAAATAATCCTTACCGTTATAATTTACTGTGGCATTATATGCCGCATTCGAAGACTTACATGAATCCTCATAGAATTTCTGTGTGGCAAATATACCTGTATCAAGTGCCTTCTCCTCGCCGCACTTCATTGCAATTTCTTTGCCATCACGTGTCACAAGGCCTACGTAGGATCCGCTTCCGAAATCCATATTCTGAAGCACACTCACCATAGCATCAGCCTTAACATCGACTATTACATAGGATACCTTGCTGTTATCAAATGCCTGATATGATAAGAAATAATCATCGGTACTTAAACCAATAACTTCATCTATTATAGGATGAGACGTAACCCAATGCGGGTAAGCATTCTTATTGTCACCGTATTCTGCCTCAAAGGTTGCCACGTATTCATCAAACACACCCTGAATCTTATTGGCAGTGGCTGTAGTAAGAATATTTGCATTCGACTTGGGCACAATATGAATGTCACTAATCATTTTGTTGAAGGTCTGTGATGTTAGCAGAACCATTCTTTCATCATTATAGTAACTTGCCTTTTCAATGTCGTCTTTGCCGGGCATACCTAAAACATATGATTTAACATTACTGTCAAACGTATACCTTGAAGACTCCTGTTCAATTGTCTTTGATACTAAATCCAGGTATTCAACCGCCATATTGACAGTCTGTGAAGAAGAATCAAGATACTTCTCACTCATACCCTTTGATGCACGATTGTAGGAAACAAGTCCAACTACAATCATACATATGATTGGCAAAATGAAACAAAGATAAATCTTGTTCCGAATGTTGAAAATTCCCACTTTTGCATTCGTTTTGCCTTTTTTCTTCATTCAGTTCCTCCATTTAAAATTTGTTTGTTGTGACTTTTTTTTATAAACTCAACAAATTCATCCTTAGGAAGCGGTTTGCAGAAATAAAATCCCTGAATAAGTTCGCAGCCCTGGAATAAATCTGTATTAAGTTCAATGAATCTCTTCGCAACGTCTTCGTGTTCGACGCCTTCTACCAGTATTTCCTTACCCATTTCTTTGAGCATCTTAATTGTATCCTGAATAACAATCCACATATCAGGATCGTCCATTGTATCAACGAAGCTCTTATCCAGCTTAACCTCATCAATAGGAAGTGCCGTAACACGCTTAATATTGGAATATCCCGTACCGTAATCGTCAAGTGCCAGACGAATTCCATAATCATGAAGTTTCTTAATGTTGTTATCTACTATCTCAGGGTTAATGTTAGCGGCCGTTTCTGTGATTTCAAGAGTAATCGCAGCGGGGTCAACATTATTTTCTTCAAGCAACAATTTGATTCTGTCAACCAAATCAACTTCGATGCACTGAGAAGCAGATAAATTGATTTCGATATAATTTATTCCCAACTCAGCAATATCCGTATTGGCAACGAAGGATACAACATCCTTTAAAACAAAATTACCGATATCGTGAATATCACCGGTGATTTCAGCGATAGGAAGGAACAATCCCGGAGAAATGCATCCGTACTCGGGGTCGTTAAGTCTTATTAATGCTTCCGCCGAAACAAATTTGTTCTCTGTAGCGGAATAAATCGGCTGGTAATACATCTCAAAGTACTGATTATCAACAGCTCGTCTAAGAATATCTTTCATTCCGTTACGGATTTTAAAGTCCGTATCATCCTTGTAATCTCTGTACAAAATAACATCCTTCGTCTTGGGAAGCGTATGATGATATGTGGTACCGAGAGTAAACAATGTGGATAAATCCGAAATATCTTCCGGAGATTTAACTATGCACACCCTTGCGTCACAAATGATATCAAAATCTTCGATTCTGACTTCTGATGCAAAATGATCTTTAACCCGATTTGCTACTTTCAAGGATAACGCTTCGTCATGAGTCTCGGCAAGATAGGCAAAAAGTCCACTCTCCAAATAGAACACTTCAGCTCTGAAGCTGTTATCTTCGGCGACTTCATTTAAGAAATCCGTCGTCTGATGCAGGAAATGATTAAATATTTCCTGTCCCAAATAAATAGATAAATTGTTATAATTTACTATCTTACAAAGAATAACCATAACCGGTTTCTGGGTTGCGAAATTCTTTGATACTCTTTCGATACCGGCATTATACTTGGTTGCTCCCGTAACAGGATCGATCTGATTTTCTTCACGCCTTACCATAACCATGAAGAACAATAACGCAAGGGCAACCGTAAAACTTTCAAGCAGGAATGCGGGATTAAAATACTGAACTACAACACCTACTCCGATTACTGCAAACAGGAAGAAAAGCACAATAAGTTTATCCGTATTAACCAGTCTTCTATAATGAATCAAAGCTATAATTATCCATACCACATAGCATCCGGCCATTACATATACCATATCCGCGCCTTTGCTGCGTATATATCTTCCGGTAGACGTAATCGTGAACACGTCAAAGCATACACCGTTAAGAATTACATAGAATTCATCAATAATCGTCAGGAATATCCAAAAAGCCCATAACCATTTTTTTCTCTTAAATATATGCCATATATCGATACTTGAATAAATGTACAATACATAAAGCGGAAGCATCATATTATGCGTCAGGAAGTATGTATAATTTATTACATAGGAAAAAATCTCAACCCACTTTGCTTCATAGCCGTAGTTATTAAGAACTCCGCCTGTAAGATCCGCAAAAGCCGAAATGAGAATCATTAACATCATAAGGAACATTATGAAATTGGTTCTTGTTTTGTACTGTTTTCGTACAATGCTCGAAACAACGAACAAAAGTACGATAACAACAGCACATTCATCAAAATATAAAACACTCATATTTTATCCTATGACTTTAATTTTCTTCAGGTACTATTCCGCAGTTTTCCTTAAGAATAAACTTAAGAAAATCGGCTGCCGGAAGAGGTTTTGAAAAATAATAACCCTGTATGTAGTCGCATCCTATCTCGGTAAATCTGTCAAGTGCACGTTTTTCTTCGATACCCTCAACAAGTATCTTTTTGTTCATACGCTTTAACATGCTTACCGTATTCTTAATTACTATCCACATCATTGTGGTATCCATTTCATCAACAAGAGTCTTATCAAGCTTAACAATATCAAGGGGAAGTGACACAACTCTTGCAATATTCGAGTATCCGGTACCGTAATCATCAAGAGAAAAGCTAAGTCCCGCATCATGAAGTTTCTTAATGTTGGCATCTGTCGTTTCCGGATCATAGTCAACCGAAGTCTCCGTGATTTCAAGATTAATCTGTTCGGGGCGAACACCATACCTCTTCATGCATTCGTCTATCTTTTCATACAGATTACTCTCAATACATTGGGCAACCGAAAGATTAAGTTCGATATATTCCAATCCCAGCTCTTCAAAATTATGTCCGCCTATAAATCTGCAGACATCTTCGATAACGAAATCACCTATTTCGTGAATGGCTCCGCTTTCTTCGGCAGCCGGAATGAATAAAGCCGGCGAAACGAAACCATATATACTGTCTTTTAATCTGATAAGTGCCTCGGCCGAAACGAATTTGTGAGCCTTCGTTGAATAAATCGGCTGATAATACATCTCAAAATTATTCTCAGCAATGCCGCGGTTAATAATTGTATCCATGTCATTCTTCATCTTGAATTCGTTAGTCTGCGAAATCTGTGAAAGACACATTACCCGACGTTCCTCAGGAAGCTTGTCATGGAAGGAATTCATAAATCTAAGAAGCGATGCCTCGGAGGAAATATCATCCGGAGTTAAAACAAGGCAGGTTCTTGCATCAAGAACAACCTCCATCTGTTTAAGTTTCATAGGCTCCAAAAGATATGCAGCCAATATACGTCCCAGGTCAAGGAGCTGATCATAATTGTGTTTCTCCGCAACTACCGCAAATGCTCCTCTATCAAGATAAAAGATTTCGGCACTTGGACACATAACTTTTGCCATCTGTTCCATCTTTTCGGAAATATTACGAAGCATCAAAAGATATGTATCAAGTCCCAATGAACTTCTAAGTGTTCTATAATTGGTAAATCTTATAAATAAATAGGTTTTGGGATTTTTGGCATTAAATGCCGTTCTTGTGGTCTTAAGGAAAGAATTAAGGCTCTGAAGACCCACAACGAAATCTATCATTTCCTCCGGTCTGTGAACGGAAACTGCCAATGTAATCGAGAAAACCGCCGATGCAAACACTTCGATTCTGAATACGTTTGACATACTCTGAATGATTACGCAAATAAAGTTAATCGGTATAAATACTATAAGTATTGCAAAGTTTCCTTTCGAAAGGAGTTTTCGGTAATGAAGCAAAAGATACATTGCAAGGAACAGATAATAAAACGCCACCGCATAGAGAATTATCATCAAAGGTCCTCTGGTGTATACGTAGTTCTCATCAAAATAGAAAATACAGTTGGTCTGCTGGTTGGCTGCAAGAAGTGCCAGGTCAATTGCATAGGGAACAATCCACAAATAGAACAATACCGATTTGGGGCTTGACATTTTATGCCACAATCCCATAAGGGAGCAGATATATGCAAGATAAATAGGAGTAGTTGCATTACGTGCGATAAAATACACATAGTTAAAACCATACCTTAACATAGTGTAATGATCATCAATATTAATCATATTATCGTAGTAAATGGTAACCGCATCCGTGAATCCGGAAATAAGAATAACGCACGAAAGGGCAAGGAATAGCAAGTTATTGCGTCCCTTAACGAGTTTTCTAGCTATGAGTGCCAAAATAAGTGTTGCTATAGCAACAACGGCACATATATCAAAAAACATATTAGTTTGCATATTTCCCCACCACAAAAAATAATACCTGAGTACTATTATACCACATTTTAAAAAAAGTGATTAATAATCTGTTCTTTGACGTTCAACAAGTTTTGCAAAATATTCATTATTTGCAATGAGTTCATCATAAGTGCCGTCTTCTACTATTCTTCCGCCATCTATCACCACTATTCTGTCACAGTTTTTGATGGTGGAAAGTCTGTGTGCAATAACTATTCTTGTGCACTTAAGCTCATCAAGGGATTCCGAAACCTTCTTCTGGGTTATATTATCAAGGGCAGAAGTAGCCTCGTCAAAAATCAATACCTTAGGCTTGTGAGCCACCGCTCTTGCAATCATAAGCCTCTGTTTCTGTCCGCCTGAAAATCCTCCCTGCCCTTCGGAAATCATAGTATGCATTCCCATGGGCATTTCTTCGATATCTTCCGCAACATTGGCTATTCTTGCTGCTTCCCATGCATCATCAAGAGTTAAATGAGGAGCGGAAATAACAATATTCGAGAATATATCACCGTAAAATAATTTCCCGTTTTGGGTAACTGTACCTATATTCTTACGAAGTGACTTGGGATCGATTGAATTCATATCTTTGCCGTCGTAATAAACAGCACCTTTTGTGGCCTTTTCAAAGCCCAAAAGCAATCGTACAAGGGTCGACTTACCGCAGCCTGTTTTGCCGACTATGGCAACATACTGGCCTTTTTTGATTTTAAGAGAGAAATTTTCAAAAATATATGGCATATCTTCGCTGTATCTAAAATAGAGATTACTAATCTCAATGTTTCCCGAAAGGGACTCAATAACCTCCCGTCCTTCCGATATTTCAGGTTCCGCATCAAGAAGAGGCTTAGCCATTTTAAGAATAGGTCCGATATTTGCTATTGTAAGCGCTATTCCCGACAGAGAAGTGAAAGCAGCCGAAACCATGCCGGAGGCCGATTCAAAGGCAACATATTCCGCCTTTGTAACTCCGCTTGAAATTGCAATACCATACATAACCAATGTACCTACCAGAGTAATCGTCATGGAAATAACCGAATTCAATTTAAGGAACACCGGCGGATTATATTCCAAAGAGGCCTGTCTTGCAAACAATTTGCCCCATTTGACAAAAGCCCTCTTTTCGGCACCGGACAACTTAATTTTCTGGATTCCGGAAATCAGTGCATAGCTAAGTCCCGATTCCTCAGCTCCCAATTTCATCTTTTTTTCGGAAATTCTTACTTGCAACAATGTGGAAATCACCGAAAATACAGTAGACAACAATATAATGATCAATGAAGGTGCCACAAGAGACGGGGCATAATCAAATATTTGTTTTACATAAATAAGCGAAAACAATGATGACAGTGTTGTCGTAAAAAGTGTATTAAAAAGAATCGTGCAAAGAGAATTCAAGTATCCCTGATATTCCTGTAATTCGCCTGCGCTGTACTTATTAAAGAAATTGGCAGGAAGCGACAGGATTCTCATCATTGATGCCGCTTCAACCGAAATATTAAGTTTCACGGATACTCTTGCTTTAACAGCCGTTTGAACCGTAGTAAGCAGCATCGAGCATAAGGATACGCTCAAAAGGAAAATGATTGCGCCAAAAAACACAGGTGACATCCCGTTTTCGATTACCTGCCCGAAAAGGATATAATTTATCTTCGGAATCAGTGTGCCTATCAGTGTAATAAGCAAGGTGATAAGAACTACATAAGTCACATCCGACACGGAAAATCTCTTAATCATAAATGTAAGCAGGTCGCGTATTGACAATTTCTTATTGGGAAAAGGAGCATAAAAAGCCTCTGCATCTTTTCCGAAAAGTTTCTCGTTCTTACCGGTTATTCTTATCTTTTTACCTGACTTGGGATCAATATAATAATACCCCGAATACTTTCCCGGAAGCAGTGCCACCCTTTCGTTTGTATCGGCAAAGGTGCCTATCATTGTGCATATTGCATCCTTGTGCCAGCCCTTTTCGAGTTTGACATCCCTGCTCATAAAACCGTAATGTCTTAATCTGTTCTCAATTTCTTCACCAAAGCTCTTTCCTTCGTCACTGTGCGATCCAAGCACAGCCCCGGCTATATCTTTAAGAACATCATCAAGGGATTCTTCATCATTTATTTGTCTTAGTTTAATCTGTTCATCAAACCAGTTCATTCAATCACCAATATATTACTCATTTATAACAAGCTTAGAATATTCGCCCTGCAGTTTCATAAGTTCATCGTGAGTCCCTCTTTCGACCACGCATCCCTTATTAAGTACCACTATTTCATCGCAATCGCGAATGGTTGAAAGTCTGTGGGCAATTACAATACATGTAATTCCCCTGTCGGTAATTGACTTTACGACCTGGGCCTCGGTTGCGGCATCAAGTGCGGATGTGGCTTCATCCATAATAATGATTGTGGGATCCTGTGCCAGTACTCTTGCAATTTCAAGACGTTGTCTTTGACCGCCCGAAAAATCCTTGCCGCCCTCCGACAGTTTATAATCGTAGCCGCCTTCTCTTGCCATTATATCCTCATGAATATCAGCATCCCGGGCCGCCATAATCATCTCAAAATCTTCGATGGAATCATCCCACATTTTAATATTGTTTGCTATTGTATCTTCAAAAAGTATTATGTCCTGATCAACTACTGCAACAGAGCCCGTAAATACCGCATGGTCTATTTCTTTTATTGATTTACCGTCAAATAATATTTCACCCTTCCAGGGCATATACAACCCGGATATCAGTTTTGAAAGCGTAGACTTGCCGCAGCCTGTAGCACCCACAAAAGCAACCTTGCTTCCGGACTTAATATTCATACTGAATCCGTCTATAAGCGGCTCCGCCAACGGCGAATATCCGAATGTAATATCCTTAATTTCGATATTTCCGGACAATTTATGATAATCGGTGGTTCCGTCAACATTAATGTTCTCAAGAACTTCATCATCCGGATATTCCATAACATCTTCTATTCTCTCCATCTGGGTTTTCATTTCAAGTATAGTGCTTCTTGCTGTAATGAGTTCCGATGCAGGGGCCTCAAAGGAAGTAAGAATACCCTGGAACGCCATAAAACTACCTATGGTAAATTGTCCCGAAATAATAAGCATAATCCCTATAGCCGTAATTAGGGTATTGGTAAGAATCGAAAAAGTCTGTGGAATTAATCCCATATACATATCAAGTTTAAGGCTCGTAATTTCACCGGTATTAACTCCTGCCTGGTAGCCTGCCCATTTTTTGAAAAATCCGTCTTCGGCTCCGCTTGCTTTAATAGTCTCTATCATCTCAATTCCCGAAACAGTAGTCGCAGCCAATTTTCCGGATTGTTTCATTGCTATTCTCGAAATATTGATACGCTTTTGGGTTACATAGGAGGATACGAAATAATTAACGACTATGGAAGACAGACCGATAACGCTCAGTATCACGCTGTATCTGAACATTACTATGAAATAGAATACCGTCATTGCCAGTTTTAAAAACAACGGAGCTATAGTATTTATAAGTTCTTCGGCAATAGATGCGTTGGTATCCTGACGCATTTTGATGTCACCGGCCATTCTCTGAGTAAAGAACTCCATAGGCATTCTAAGCACCTTCCACATAAAGGAAGTACTTCCGACTGTGGACAATTTGCCTGAAATTCTAAGTGAATAAATACAGCTTATCAAAGATGAAATGATTTCGACGATTGTAAGGCCAAACAGGGCTATAAAAAAGCCGGTTGTCCATTCGCTCGCACGACCTTCCAAAAGATAATCGATAAACACTCTTGAAAATCCCGGACGAATAATTCCTATTAAAGAGGTGATTACCGTAGTAAGTACAACAAAGGCTATTGACGTGGCACTGCCCTTAAGACGCTTCTTTGCAAAGCCGATTATGCTCTTTGGTTTTCCTTCCGGGACGAAAGCCTCGGTAGGTTCAAAAAACATACAAACGCCCGTATAGGACTCATCAAATTCTTTCATTGATACAATAATTTCGCCTCGTCCGGGGTCATTAATATAGACTTTGTCATGTTTGAAACCTTTAAGAACTACGAAGTGATTGAAATTCCAATGAATAATGCAAGGGAAGATTCCCTCTTTCCTAAGTCCGTCTATCTCAAGTTTGTATCCGGCAGCTTTAAGTCCGTATTTGCGGGCTGCCAAAAGTATATTTTTGGCATTGGAACCATCCCTTGACACACCGCAATCCTTACGTACCACTTCAAGCGGAATCCACTTGCCAAAGTACGCAAGAATCATGTCAAGGCAGGCCGCGCCACACTCAAGAAACTCCAGCTGCATAATAAGAGGAGTTTCCTTAGCGACCTTTTTATTTACAGGTTCTCTTAACTTGTCAATCTTCTTGCTCATTAAATATCCTATATGACACTAGTGTCAGTCAGTAATGAATGTAATCGGAGTAATTCGATCAATTACAATCTTGCCTTCATATATTCCGTCTTCAACATCTGCATCCAAAGTGTATGCGTAAGTCCAGATTCTTTGTTCGTCATCAGCATTAAGAATGTGCATCAGATAAGCATCATTTTCGGAATCAAAAGCTACCGGATTGGCATCTTTTGATCCAAGCACATAATCCCTGCCCATTAAATTTACGGTCATACCGCTGTTAACATTCTCACCCGAATTTTCAAGGATATAACATTGTGCATTACCTTTGTTCACTACTACCGCACAGGACACCGAAGAGCTTAACTTCGCAGTAATGCTCCATACAATTGCGCCTCCCAAAAGAATAATGATTGCAACAATAATTATCCACACACCGGGACGTGTAGCCTTGACATATTCATTCAAATCTTCCGGTGAAGACATCTTATCAATATTCTTCTGTCTGAAAATATCTGACTTCATAAATATTCCTTTCATTAAGACATTAGCATGGCATCATACAAAGTAAGTGCGCACATAGCTTCAACACAGGGTACAACTCTGGGCACTATGCACGAATCGTGACGTCCCTCTATTCTAAGGGTCGTATCTGTCATGGTAGTAAGGTCTACCGATTTTTGTTCTTTGTATATTGACGGTGTCGGTTTAACTGCCACTCTGAAAACTATAGGCATTCCGTTACTTATACCGCCCTGAATTCCTCCGGAATTGTTGGTAAGACACTTAACCTTTCCGTCTTTTATATAAAAACCGTCATTTGAGCCGCTTCCGGTTGCGCTTCCAACGCCGAAACCAAGTCCGAATTCTATACCTTTGACAGCGGGAATTCCGAACATTCCGTATGAAATTATGCTCTCTAAGCTATCATAAATAGGGTCTCCCACGCCTGCGGGAATACCCACAGCCTTGCATTCAATAATTCCGCCTATGGAATCACCCTCTTTGGCGGTTGCTTCCATAAGTGAAATCATTTCATCGGAAGCCTTTGAGGTCAACGTCGGAAGTCCTTCGGTAATATTTGATTCAAGCATTTCTTCAACAGGGTCATAGGAATCATCCCGCACATCACCTACCTGTAATATATGGGCACCGATAAGAATTCCCTGTTGTTCCAGGAGTTGCTTGCAGACAGCACCGGCAAAGCACATGGGAAGTGTCATTCTGCCCGAGAAAAATCCTCCGCCGGACATATCCATTTTGCCGTCATATTTGCAAAAAGCAACATAATCCGCATGGGAAGGTCTCGGCACCGTACGCATTGAAATATAATCGGTCTTACGATAATTGGCGTTAACAAAAGAGGCTTCCAAAGGTTCTCCGGTTAGCGCATCATTATCTAATCCTGATTTAATAATCGGCTCATCCTTTTCTTTTCGCGGAGTGGTATAGGATGCATTTCCGCCCTGCCGTCTTTTAAGAAAGGCATTAACCTCCTCAAGGTCTATCTTTGCACCCTTGGGGAGCCCTTCGATTATGATATCAATAGATTCCGAATGCGACGCACCCGACACTTTAATATTTAATTTATTTCCAAGTGAAAAAGACATATTTTCTCCTATTTAACATTCTTCAACCGACATTCCGAGTCTGTCCTTTAACATATCAAAGAATCCCGGATATGATTTATTAATGGCATTTGCATCATTAATTATGACACCTTTATCCTTAATAAGGGCTATAAGTGCAGCTGCCATAACAATTCTATGATCATTGTAACTATCAATAACTATATCATCTTTTGACGAATTAATTAAGCTGTCACCCTTACCCTCAAGGGCAAGCATCTCATGGCCGTCCTCAATCGTCACCTCATAATCTATTCCAATTGCACTAAGAAGTGCGCAGGTTGATTCTATTCTGTCACTTTCTTTAATTCTTAAACGTTCTATGTTTCTTAGTAAACTTCTTCCCTTAACCGCCGTACAAAGCATAGCAACAGCCGGCACTATATCCGGAATTTCCGAGCAATCATAATCAATAACAATATCCCGCCTGGTTTCATTTCTTTGGGTTAATTTTTCAATAATATCTATAATTGCTCTGTCTTTTTGAAGTGATTCCTTATTAAGTCCCGTAACATTAATGTCAATGTCTTTATTAAAAAGCTTGGCCATTTGAGCAAAAGCCAGCAAATATGCACCGTTTGACCAATCACCTTCGGCGGTTATTTGTGAAGGTCCGTGATATCTTTGTCCCCCGGGGATACTAAACACATTTCCGTTTCGATTAACAATAATTCCAAATAGCTTTAATACATCGAGGGTCATATCAACATAACCCGATGATTCAAGATTTGTGGTCAGTTTAATTTTGCTTGGTCCTTCAAGAAGGGGGAGTACGAACATAAGCCCCGAAATATACTGGGACGAAACATTTCCCGCTATCTCATACTCACCCGGATTTAATGTTCCCGACACCTTAAGGGGAAGATGTGTACCATCTATAACCGCACCGTGTTTTTGCAATACTTCCACAAGTTCCGTGAAGGGGCGTTCCGGCAATTTGCCGCTGCCTGTCATATAAGCACCTGAAGTTAAATATACCGCAAGGGGCATAATGAATCTCGCTGTCGAGCCGCTTTCGATACAATCAAGATTAATTATTTCCTGTACATTAGTCGTTCCCGTAACCGGTTCTTTAATGAGAAATTTATCTCCGTATACATCAATGGAAGCACCCAGGGCGCGCAAAACTCCCACAGTTGCTTCCATATCTTTTGAAATAATATTCGTGTTAATTGTGACACTATTGTCAGAAAGTGCTGCCGCAATCAAAAGTCTGTGCACGAACGACTTGGATGAAATTGCTTCTATATCAGCGCTTTTAAGTTGTCCTTTGGATAATCTAAGATTCATTATTCGGACTACCCCATTTGGATTTCTTTATTGTTATCTTCTTCTTTTAATTCTCTTCCGCGTCCCAGAAGTTTAATAAGTTCTTCTTTGTTTTCGGCAGATAATGCTTCCCTGTACTCACTCATATGTTCCATAAAAGTATCAATTTCTTTAAGAAGGGATTCTTTATTCTCCAGGAACAAATCTGTCCACATATATTCGTTCAGATATGCGACTCTGGTTAAGTCCTTGAAGGAGCCTGCACTAAAACCGTATCTGTTGGAAAGTGTATCACTTTTGATATAGGCGTTTGAAATTATATGCGCCATCTGTGATGTATAGGCAATCACCGCATCATGTTCCCTGGGTGTTGTTTCCTTAATACGCTTAAATCCTACCTTTAGGAAGAATTCGCACATCTGCTTAAAGGCATTTTCATCCGTATATTCATCACGGCACAAAATCATTGATGCGTTGGCAAACATGGCACTCTCGGCATTTGCATAGCCTGCAACCTCCTTGCCTGCCATAGGATGTCCACCCACAAAGTGTATACCCTTGGCCGAAAGGAATTGTGACAGTTCATTGCACACCTGAGATTTAACTCCCGTACAATCAACGACTATAGTACCTGCCTTCATATATTCCGAATATGATTTGATAACCGAAGCTACATCCTTTGGATACAGTGCAACGATAAACAAATCGCAATCCGATGCATTATCAAATTCAAGTTTCTTAGTAAGAGTACCCTCATCAAGAGCCATCTTAACGGTTTTGGGATCGGCATCGGTTCCGTATACTTCAAGACCGGCATTTTCATGCACCGCCTTGGCCATTGAGCCGCCGATTAATCCTAAACCTATAACTGCAACTTTCATCATAAGGATGTTACAACCTCACGGATTTTGGTTGTTCCGGTAACTATATCTTTGAAGGCTTCCGGAGTAATTGACTGCTGTCCGTCACACCATGCCTTTTCGGGATTGTTGTGAACTTCTATAATAAGTCCGTCAACACCTGCTGCCGTAGCGGCAAAAGACATCGATTTAACATACTTCGAATAGCCTGTAGCATGTGAAGGATCAACTATAACCGGAAGATGTGTCTTTTCTTTAAGTACAGGTACGGAAGAAATATCAAGAGTATTTCTGGTGGCTGTTTCAAAGGTTCTTATACCGCGTTCGCAAAGAATAACCTGCTCATTGCCGCCGGCCATAATATATTCGGCGCTCATAAGAAACTCCTGAATTGTATTTGCAAGACCTCTCTTAAGAAGAATTGGCTTATTTATTTTGCCAAGTTCCTTAAGAAGCTGGAAATTCTGCATATTACGTGCACCCACCTGAATCACATCAACATCATCAAACAAGTCAAGCTGTGATAAATCCATAATTTCAGTAACGATCGGAAGGCCTGTTTCTTTCTTTGCAAGTAACAGTAAATCAATTCCCGTGCCGCCAAGGCCCTGGAAAGCGTATGGTGAAGTACGGGGCTTAAACGCACCGCCGCGAAGCATACTTGCACCTGCTGCCTTAACAGCCTTTGCAACAGTAACTATCTGCTCTTCCGTTTCAACGGAACAAGGACCGGCGATTAATCCGAAATTACCTCCGCCGATTTTAATTCCGTTAACATCAATTGTAGTATCAAGTGGATGAAATTTACGATTTGCTGCCTTGTAAGGTTCCTGAATACGTTTAACCGTATCTACAATATCCATAGCCTGGATAGTGTCAATGTCAACCTTTGAGGTATCGCCTACAAGACCTAAAATAGTAGATTGTTTACCCTGACTGTAGTGGATATCAAGCTGCATATCCTCCTTCAGCCATTTTTCGAGTTGTTTATACTTAGCCTCATCTGCATTCGGCTTTAATACGATAATCATTTTTGTAATCTCCTTAAATTAAAAACGCTTCTACTAGAATACTCTTTTTTAGGAGATTTGTCGATAATCATTGAATTAATTATATATATGATGCAGGTATATTACCGGTTATAAAAACATCCCAAAGAAAAAGATTCTCAGTATAAACATAATGATTTCAAAAACAACGAAATACAGTACTGCTTTACGAACCCATCCGAAAAAGGATGTGGATCTGTAAGAATGCCTGAATTCAGGTTCCGAAGTATAGTGGTATTTGGTTTCGTTGCTATACTTTTGATAAAGATATGAATAATTAGTATTATTAGGATCAAGCTTCATCGCCATTTTAATCATTTCTATGGCGTTCTCATAGTATCTGATGCTATAGTAAGCAATTGCACTTACATAATACCATCTGGCATTTCGATATGCTTCCGGCATATTGGCAAGAATAACCACTGCATCCTCACTGTGATTCTCCTTAATGCTTCTTATTGCACGCACCAGTTCAACGGGATCACCGTTTTCCGGGCGAAGTTCTTCTTCACGACCTGTCGCATTCTGATAAGAATTAAATCCGAACAAATCATCAAAATCAAAACCCCAGTAGCTGCTTGACCAGCCCTGGCCGTAAGTTCTTCGATTGTTCTGATAACCTGTCGAACTTCCGTAATGGGTTCTGTATGTATTCTGGCTGCTCTGCTGTTGGCGATATCCCTGAGAATATCCGCCGTATCCGGCACGACTATTGGAATAACCTCTTTGGGAAGTTCCTCCATAAGCATAATAATCCTTAGTTTTAGGGTCCGTAAGTAAATCATAAGCTTCGTTAAGTTCACTCATTTTGGCTGCAGCATAAGGATCATCCGGATGTAAATCCGGATGATATAATTTTGACTTTGCTCTATATGCTTTTTTTAGTTCTTCCGGAGTTGCGCCTCTTGAAACACCAAGCACTGTGTATGGATCTTTATTCATCGAAATTTATCAGGTTCTCCTGTTAAACTCGCAGCTGCATTTATTGCATCTTACTGCTATGTTTTTGCCCTTAGGCGGCTTTATGATTCTAACATAACTTTTACAATTGGGGCACTTATAATATTCATGAGTTTTCCTGTCACGCCACATATTCTTAAGCAAATAGTACTTCTTCTTAAAGAAATCAATTGTCTTAAGATATCTTGCATTCTCACGACTCCTTTTGTATCCGTTCTTTGATAACATTCTAAAGAGCGACCAGCCGAAGCAAAGTGACACCAAAAGATATGCAAATCCAAGTTTGGGGAACATCGACATAATTAGGAAAACAACCCCTAATCCCGTAAGAAAATGATTAAGGGCATCATCCCCGTATCGACCCACCATAAACTCTCTTAATTTGTACGATAAATTAGTAATAAAGTTTCGCATGTATTAGATTATCTACTATTTAGACCATGCATGCAATTAAGGAAGTCTGTATATATTCTAAATTTTTTATAAACTACTGTGCATTCTTTGCCGCACGTACTGCTTTAGCAAGCTGATCGGCACATGAAGTGTTTTTAAATCCGCATGTGTTTCCGAGAAGTTTTCCCTCAATTTCATCGACGCTCATACCGTCAACAAGCTTTGAAATAGCCTTAAGGTTTCCGTTACAGCCTCCCGTAAATACGATGTTTGTTATAACATCGCCATCAATATCAAAATCAATCTGCGTAGAGCATGTGCCCTGTGTTTTGTAAGAATATTTCATCAATCTGATCTCCCTATACTTATTAATAAATTTCAAAAAAATGTTTCAAACCGGTTATCTGACATATTCTCTGTTCCAGATAATTATCAGTCATCAATTGTAAAGATATCATTCTGCGGCTGCTGAGGCATAACCTTGCTACCGGCTTCGACACTATGGGTAAGCCACACATTACCGCCGATTACGCAATTATCTCCTATGCAGGTTTTACCTCCAAGTACGGTAGCTCCCGCATAAACAACCACATTGTTGCCCAGGTCCGGATGACGCTTGATACCTTTTACCAAAGTTCCGTCCGGATTAACATCAAAGCTCTTGGCGCCAAGAGTAACGCCCTGATACAGCTTAACATGTTCTCCGATGGTTGTTGTCTCACCGATAACCACTCCGGTACCATGATCAATGAAGAAATATCTGCCTATGGTCGCGCCGGGATGAATATCGATTCCCGTAATCTGATGAGCATATTCCGTCATCATTCTGGGAACAATCGGCACCTTAAGTTCATACAATTTATGTGCCAGACGGAAAATACTGATTGCCTCAAACCCGGGATATGCCAGCATAACTTCCTCAACGGAGCTTGCTGCGGGATCACCTTCATAAGCTGCCTGAACATCGCTCATAAGCACATCTTTAATATCGGGAAGTGCCGTAATCATCTGTTTAGCTATATCTTTGCACTTATCGGCATCATCAAGAACGGGAAGAAGGATCTTGCGAAGCAGCACTTCAGCAGTATCCCTGTCGACCTTCTCATGACCTTCACCTATTGAATTAGGGTCAAAGATATCAGGAAACAGCGCTCCTCTTAAAAAATCAATTAATTCAACCACCTGGACCTTGAGGCCCGATAAACTGTTCTTTTGCATAATTTAATCCTCGTACAAATCGGTGCTAAGATATCTGTCACCGGTATCGGGTAAAAGCACCACTATTGTTTTATTTTCATTTTCGATCTTACCGGCAAGTTCAATTGCCGCAGCAAGAGCTGCTCCCGATGATATTCCCACGAGAATTCCTTCGGAAGTTCCCATCATTCTGGCATATTTATAAGCTGCCTCTTTTGAAATCGGCATAACCGAATCGTATATCTTTGTATCAAGAAGCGAGGGTATGAAGTTAGCACCGATTCCCTGCAGGGCATGAGGGCCTGCCTCTCCTCCCGAAAGCAACGGCGACGCATCGGGTTCAACGGCAACCACCTTAATATCGGGATTCTTTTCTTTTAGGAATCTGCCGTTTCCTGTTATAGTACCGCCCGTTCCAACTCCGGCTACAAAGATATCCACCAAGCCATCGGTATCTTCCCAGATCTCGGGACCTGTGGTGTCGTAGTGAGCCTTGGCGTTGGCAGGATTGGCAAACTGGTCCGGAATGAAACTGTTGGGAATACTCTTGGCCAATTCCTCGGCCTTGGCGATTGCACCGCTCATTCCAAGTTTACCATCCGTAAGTACAAGTTCTGCACCATAGGCTTTCATAAGAAGCTGACGCTCCTTGGACATGGTGTCCGGCATAACAATAATCGTACGATATCCTCTTACTGCGCCGACTACTGCCAGACCTATTCCCGTATTTCCGCTTGTGGGCTCTATTATTACCGCGCCTTCTTTAATAATACCCCGTTTGATTGCATCATCCAGCATTCCCAAAGCAGCTCTGTCCTTGGTGCTGCCTGCGGGGTTAAGATACTCAAGTTTTGCAAGAAGTTTTGCTTTTAAATTCAGTTCTTTTTCAATATGGGTCAACTCCATTAAAGGAGTGTGCCCTATAAGTTGTTCAACACTTGTATATACTTTTGCCATAAATCACCTTAGTTAAAAAAACATACCTTTCACGAAAATTTCGATTCCGATACCGATCAAAATAACGCCGCCAAGAATTCCTGCCTTACCCGAAAGCTTCGTTCCGAATTTCTTGCCCAGACTAAGTCCCAGCATACTTAAGGCGAATGTTACAATTGCTATTATTATATTGCAAACCATCGCCATCATAAAGTCATAGTCCGCAATGGTGAAACCCACAGAAAGCGCATCTATGGATGTTGCAATTCCCTGAATCATCAATGCTCCCACAGACAACTTGGCGCCTACGCTTCCCTCTTCATCACCCTTTATAGCCTCAATCAACATTTTTCCGCCGATATAGAGCAAAAGTATAAGCGCTATCCAGGGAATGAATTTCTCGAATGCCTCAAAATAGGAAACAATTGTATGAACGCAAATCCATCCTATAAGTGGCATTGCCCACTGAAAGACTGCATATACCGTTGCGATTGCGCACATACGGCCTTTCTTCATATCTTTTTCATTCATTCCGTTGGCAAGGGATACGGAAAAGGCATCTGCCGCCAAGCCGGCACCAAGCAACACACTATTAAAAAAGAATAAGAAATTCAATTCCATTAATCATCGTCCTCAGTAGTTTCTATATTTACTATTATCTCATCGCCAACTGTATTTTCTATGTCTATATTTATTTCAACGGCGTCTTCGTTCTCTATCATCAATGTTATGTTTGAATTGGCTTTTGTTGCTTCTCCAAACACCGTAAGAAGTTTTCCCGCATATTCATTAATACCCGTCAGGCTGTCAATATTAATAATCCTGATGGTACACTCGCCCATATCCGTCAGGCAGTCAAAAAGTGCATCAAGATTCTTTCCGTAATACTCCGGAAATTTAAGAATGTCTGCAATATATTCGTGTGCCGATATGCGATCCAATATTTCTTTGCAATCTATTGTATAGGTTTTCATTATTAATTATTTTCCTTGCTTTATTTCAACCTGACCGTCGGTAACTGTTAATTTATCTCAACCCGGCCGTCGGTTACCGTTACTTCTCTAAAATGTTCGTAGTGGTCGTCTGTGTAATAATATCTGCCATCATCGGAATACACCAGACGCTTGGCGCCACGCTTCTTATGAGGATGTGTATCAAGATCACACTCATGATACTCACATCCTTTGGGTAGCGTTCCTTCGTAATTACCGTAATAAGTTCCGCCTATAGCCGCGCCTTCCTGAAAATCCTCCACAGTTCCCCCTTCCCATCCAAGAGCCTGGGCTTCCTTTTTCGTAATATAATTAGGAGGCAGAGTTCCGAATGCATCAAGATAAAGGACTACGTGTTCCAGGTCATAGTAGGCTTCACCCTGAGCCACCGAAACTGCCGAAGCTGTTTCTTGTTCAGTTGTTGATTCATGTTCTTCTGCATTATCAGGTTCTGTGACCTCATTTAGTTCCGTTTGCTCGGAAGATTCTATGACCTCTTCATTCTTCTGCATCAGTTCCGGTTTAGGAGTCGGAATTTTTTCATTAAGTATTTCCTGTGCCAGTGAATTATTCGGTTTGGATGTCTGCACATCTACAGGATTATTTACACTGCATGCAGTTATTGCCACTGTGCACAACAGCATTATTAATATTGAATTGATTCTTGCAATTATTCTTTTCATATGAACGGATTATACTACAAACTTCCATTTGCCGACACCCTATAGTGATATTTTATGGTAGCAGCCGCACGGATTACGGATATAGTTTCCTTGTTGTCTCATTTATCCATAATCCGGGCAGAGTTGCCCCAGTATTTTACGGATATAACTTCTTTATTGCCTCATTCATCCGTAATCCGTGCAGAGTTGCCCCGGCATTTTACGGATATAGCAAAAAAATTTTAAAAAAGTGTTGACAGACTTAATCGCATAGTGTACTATCTAACTCATACAGTGATACAGCGGATATCACCTAATGATAACTAAATAAGGAGGTGTCTATGGAATATGATAACAACACTCCTATTTATCTTCAGGTAATTGATCAGATAAAAAAAGATGTCCTTAAAGGCAGCCTGTCACCGGGACAGAAGTTGCCCTCCACCAGAGAACTGGCGCTGGTATATCAGATTAATCCGAACACGGCAGCAAGGGTTTATACCGAGATGGAACGAATCGGGTTATGCTTTACCAAACGAGGACTTGGAACTTTTCTTTTTGAAGATTCTTCCTATCTTAACCAATTACGTGATGAAATGGTTTCGGAAGTTGTAACTAAATTCATTAAAGAAACAACTCAGTTGGGACTTAATCAGGGAGAAATAATTTCTAGACTAGAAGGAGAATGGAAAAATGTTAACTTGTAAAAATGTCAGCAAAAAATACGTATCCGTTTTGGCAGTGGATAACCTATCTATGGAACTGGAGCGCGGCAAGATATACGCACTGCTTGGACCTAACGGAAGCGGTAAAACAACACTTATGAAAATGATTGGAGGTTTGTGCAGCCCTACATCGGGAGAAATCTATTTTGAAGGCAACCCGCTTGAAGCCGAATGTAAACAGCATATCGCATACATGCCCACCGAACCGTATTTTTATAACTTTATGACCTGCGAAGGTCTGGGCAAATACTATCAGGATTTCTTCAAGGATTTCTCGATGGACAAATATAAGCAGCTTCTTAATGAAATGGATCTTAAGCCAAAAATGAAGCTTAACAAGATGTCTACCGGTATGATGGCTAAATGTAAAATTGCAGTTACACTTGCCAGAGAATCAAGACTTGTAATGCTTGATGAGCCTCTTAACGGTATCGATATTATCGCAAGAGACAAAATCATCAACACCATAGTTGCTGCAGCAGATGACAACAAGACAATTCTTATGTCTTCGCACCTGGTTGACGAACTCGAAAAGATTGTTGACAATGCTATCTTTATGAAAAACGGTCAGCTTATCTTATCAGGCAATGCCGAAGCAATCAGAGAAGAAAACGGTAAGTCCATCGTTGAGATGTACAAACAGTTATACGCATAAAGGAGAATCATCATGGGAAAATTATTAAAATATGAATTTATAAAAAGCAGAGTACCACTTACTATATTTACAATACTGATCATCATTTCCGAGCTAATGTTTGCTCTTGGTATGATTAAGGAAAATGAGAATTATTTATTCGCTTCAATCGTTTTATTTTCGGCTATGGCTCCTGTATGTACTTTAGGCGGTCTTATTCTCGGAGCCGGTGCTTACACAAAGGAATTATCCAACAAAGTCGGCTTTATGGTATATATGACACCTAATTCAAGCTATAAGATTGTTGGTTCCAAATTCGTTTTTACCGCAATAGTTGAAATTTTATTCTCGGCTATATTCGGTATACTGGCTTTTACGGATGTTACAATAATTATGAATAAAGTCGGAATTGATGATGACATGCTTGACGTTGTATTTGAAATAGCAGACAGTTTCGGCTTAAGCCTTCCTAAACTTTTTGTAGCCATCGCAGCCACATTTATTACAGTTCTTCTGTCACTGGTTATGATTGTTGCCGTTTACTATATTGCATACACTTTGACCGCAACCTTCATGCAGGCAAGCAAAGCCCGTACATTTGTGGCAGCTGTTATTTTCATATTAGGTGCCTACGGCGTAACAAAATTGAATTCGCTTCTTCCTACTATCAGTTATTCAACCGTATCCGAATTAATTGATTGGACAGGTGTCCTGCCCCAGTTATTATACAGCCTGCTTATTATCGCAATCTCATACTTTGCATGCTCATATATGCTTGATAAGAAAGTAAGTTTGTAAGGCCAAAGCGTATAACCTGCAACTAATAAAAAAGAGTCACATTATGAAGTGCACCCCAAATGTTAGACATTAAACTAACATTTGGAGGTGCATTTTATTATGTCTAAATATTCTTATGAAGAAAAGTTGGAAGCTGTTCTTAGAGTTGTTGATGAAGGTATGTCTATAAGTGCTAGTGCAAAGAT
>JAZQQM010000018.1:0-7027 GCA_045629045.1 Lachnospiraceae bacterium | reverse complement strand
GATTGGGAAATACAGACAGTCCTGGATTTTATAAAATACGAAAAAGATAATGGCCGCGAATGCGAGCTGGTTGGAGATGAAAACATACTTGCTAAAGTGCGAGATGCTATTGCAGATCGAAATAGAGCTAAGGTATCTGTACCCGAGAAGATTACAGAATGTACAGCCTGTCCGACATATAAAGGATGTATGACTGATTTGGTGTGCCACACTTCACCAGTTGAAAATGCAATCAGAATTTTGGAATGCGTTTCACTACTTTCACCAGTGTTAGCAAGGAAGATGAGTGCGGCTGAGCTTGCTCTCTGCCGTTATCTTTCAATATCTGATTAATATCAGCACTGTGAAACGGGAACACCTGTGACAGATAGTACAAATCCACTACATCTTTAACACGACGGAAAATCTTATCTCCGGAAACGGCAGAGATTTTATCTGCCAGCATCTGATTGACTGAAACACCGCGAAAACGGATATCTGAAATTTCATAGATTCTTGTCTGTACAGCGGGGCGGTTTACGTCAATATCCATTGTAAAGAGTACATCGCCTGTTTCACGTTCAGAAAGTTCAAAACCTGCGGAACGTCCTTCACCGTACATCCTGTATAAGCTCACATCTAAATCAATTCCGGCTCTTCTTAGCGCATTTTGCAGGGAATCAGTCATTTGCTCCGCTGTTGGAGGAGACTCCGAATACCAGTTTGCATCAATATCAACCGTGTGTCGGATTTCCTCGTGATAGCCTGCTTCAATCAGGCAGACTTTCAGAACCATCGATCCCTTAAAATCAATGGGGATACCGCTGTCATATATGGATTTCATCGCACCATACATTAATTTCTCTTCTGCTGAAAACTGCATGAAATCACCTCTTAATTATCATAATAGTTTATAGCATTGTCGGCTAGCTCCGCAAATCTTTCGCGATATTCGGGGGATACAAATATTCCGTCAAAGCTGTCACCATTGGTGAAGTAGTATCGGCTGAGAGCCTCTGTAATACCTTGCATATCCAAAATTGCTTCGTTTGCAAGTGCATCTGTGACTGTTCGGTTAAAATCAGTAAAACGAAGTCCTCGCTTTTCACGAATATCATAAGTGCTAATATGATTTCCGAGCAGTACGACTCCGTTAAAGTCTGAGACAGAATCATCACCGTAACCCCATACGATATATTCGTCACTTCGTCCGCCGAAATTTCCCTGACACATCAAAGCCTCATCCAAAGCGAAAATGAAAGAATCTCCGAGACATTCCCTGACAGCCTTTAACCAGGAAAATGCACCGACATAGTCACGCCTTTTCGGAAGTTCCTTTTTGCGAGCGTCATGCTTCGGCAATATTCTTGTCTTTCGATTGTAAAGATCGGACTGTATGCGGCTTTCCAGCAGCGTGACAACATATTCCGGGGGCTTACGCACACCTGCCTCCCAGTTTTGAATAGTACGAAAAGGGATGTTATATCTTTCGGCAAATCCACTTTGCGTATCGCCAAGCGCAGTTCTCATTTCATAAATCGTCATATCATTCACCTCACATACAATATACACCCAATGAGTGTGTTTGCCAAATGGGCTTTTGCGCTCCGCAATTCTACAGTGGCTATGTTATTCACCTTTTTCTTTTGCAGCAGATAACGGTTATGGATTAAGGTTGAATAGCGTATGGTCTATATGTGTTGCCGGAACGGATAAATATTTATTTTGCAAAATCCGGTCTGCAAGTTCAATTACGATTTTGCGAGCTTCTTCAAAAGATACTTCTTCGGTGGAAAAAGAATGGATTAATTTGTAGGTAGTTACAAATTAAGAGGAATTGCATTATGAAAATGAGAAAAGCTTCTTAAGTAAGCGGTTTTGCGCTACGCAAGCGTGTTTGGACTTTGATTAATATTGATATGATATCAACTTGGAATCTCAAATTTGAGTTCAGACATAATTTATTCTAATGAGGATGTATATTAACGTCTAAAGAACATATAAAACGCATCTTTGAACAAAAAATGCAAAATACGAGTTTATATGTTGACTTTTCGCGAAGATAACGATATACTGTCCTTAGCAATAGAAAAATTGTTATCAGGAGGAAGTGCGATGTTACTTCAGTTTTCAGTTGAGAACTATTTATCATTTAAGGATAAATCTGTTATGAGTTTGATTCCGTCAAAGGATAAAGATCATGAGGAAAATATTATTTCAAACAAATCCTATAAGGCAGTAAATACGATTGTAACGTATGGAGCAAATGCATCCGGAAAGACAAGCTTTTTTAAGGCAATGACTTCGGCAATTATTATCATTAGAAACTCAAATAATAGGCAGATTAATGAAAATATTCCGGTTGTTCCATTTAAGTTTGATGATGAATCAATTACTAAGCCGAGTAAATTCGAATTTCAATTTATTGCTGCAGATGGTAATAAGTACATTTACGGATTTTCAGCCACTCAAAAAAGAATTGAAGAAGAGTATCTTTACAAATATACTTCCAGAAAACCGACAAAGATTTTCGAGCGAAAATTGGATAAATATGAATTTACTGCCAGAGAGGAACTTCCTTTAAGCCAATTAGTTGCATGGAATACTCCTAATAAATTATTTATAGCAACAGCAACAAACTGGAATGCGCAAAGTACAAAGTCAGCGTATGAATGGTTTGCAAATTCTATTGATACTTATACTGACTTAACACAAATTTCAGCTATGGTTATGAATGATTATCAAAGTGAAATGGCCGATGAATATGTTAGTTTTACTGAAAAACTTTTACAGGATGCGGATATTAATATATCCAAGTTATCTGTAAAAGTTAAAAAGAAAACGATAAATGCAGCTATGTTACCATATGTTCCCGGTATATTTATTAATGGACAATTAGTGCAGCCTAGTGAGGCAACTGAATTGGAAGTAAAAGCTACTCATACAGTAAAAGGTCCGGACAATTCAGTTAAGGAATGCATATTACCGTTAGCTGAAGAATCTCAAGGAACTCAGATTATTTTTACAATAGGACCACTAATTAAAAAGGCTTTTGATAATGGACGAACTCTTGTTATTGACGAAATAGACAGAAGTTTGCATACATTTTTGGTAAAGCAGTTAATTAATCTTTTTCGTAATCCGGAAATCAACAAAAACGGAGCACAGTTAATTGTAACGTCTCATGACACCTCTTTATTATCGTTGTCGACATTTAGACGTGACCAGATTTATTTTATGGAGAAGGACAATAAATCCGCACAATCTCATATATATTCGCTTGATGATTTTTCAGTGAGAAAGACTGAAAATATCGAAAAAGGATACTTGCTGGGACGTTATGGTGCAATACCATATTTACAGGCAGGTGATATTCTTTGATAGAAAGACAGTTTGATATCAAAAGACGTAATCTGCATAACAGAGAAGAACATCGCATGCTTTTTCTTGTTATCCGTGAGATTGGATTTTCAGAGAAGGAATGCGTCGAAGTTATAAATAACAAATATGCTGACTACATAATTCAAAGCGTATATCTTTTGGGATACGATAGAAATGCAGATACAAAATTACGGCGATATCTTCATGATAAAGGCTATAGTGCATCAAAAGGTGATGTTATTGTATATAGCTCTGAGATTCTTAAAGGATCGATTCAAAAAAAACGGATGTTGAGATAAATGTCCGGAAGGGGGATGGTAGATATGATTGTAGTAAATTAAAAAATATTGTGTAACTCGTAAACTGCTGATAGCCGTTGGCGCGGTTTTATTAATAGGTATGTCAAAACATATCAAATCGTATAATTGTTTTTGCATATCTGTTAATGTATCAGTTTTAGTAAATTGAAAGGCAGGCATATTTATGCAAAAAACAATTAATGACGGCTTTAGAGCCGATTGGGTAGAGAATGCCCAGTTTTCAGGAATTATGGAAATTCCTATTATTAGAAAGCAGAATATTATTGAAATACCGAAACATTTAGTGCCATTTTCGGTAAGAAATCGTGTTGATGGAAACGGCGAAATACTATGTTTTTATGAATACGATGATAATTTTTCCAATTTTATAACTAATCCGGATGAATTTATCGGAGATTTGGAAAAATTTAATGGGATTATCAGCCCGGATTGTTCACTTTTTATCGATATGCCTCTGTGTCTGCAGATTGCAGATGTATATTTTAATAGGGCTGTTGGACATTATCTTCAAGAAAAGGGATTTACTGTAATCCCAAATATCAGGTGGGGAGATGAACGAACTTATACGACGTGTGAATTGCCGGAAAAAATAGCATTTCTCGGAGTAGAAAAGCATAGTATTGTTGCGATTGGTGAATATGGTCAGATTAGGTCGGCGGAAGATAAAAGACTGTTTAGAGAAGGCCTTATTGCAATGCTTGATGAATTAGAACCGGAGATGGTAATAGTTTATGGCAAGATGTCAAAACATATTTTTGATGACTTATTAAGTAGAACAAAGTTTGTATTCTATGAGGATTGGATTTCCTTAAAAAAAGGAGGCAGTAATCATGGGAACAACTAAAAGTGGAAGATATATGAACACCAAAGGAAGCAGACGTCACCCAAGCGATTTTGCGTTAGTGCACTCAAATGAAGGTGCATTCAAATGGAGGCAGCCCAGAAATTGCAAAAATGGTGAAAAAAGAATTCGTTTAGAGGGCGGAGGTCATGGAGAGGACGGAAGAAAACTTCTCGAAAAATATGGTATAGAATATCATATTGTTAAAACCTTTCCTAATGGAGTTCGAGTAGGATATATTCCTGATCATGACGATAAGCGCAAACGGACAGGCACTGGGATGTCGTGGTTTCCTGCTTCGTGGGATAGTAAAAAAATAAGAAGAGCAGGAGAACATGTAGCAAGGCTTAAAAGAAATGCGAATCCTAAAGATGGAACACGAATATTCGGTGTTTATAAAGGTGTTAGGGTTGGTGTTATTATGACAAATGGTCAGATTGGTACAATATTTCCGGATAGTGATCAAACGAAGACATGTTCTAGGAGGAAGCGAAAATGATAAAGGAAAAGTTAAAAGAAATAATTGCAAGAAGAATTTCAATCGACCCGGAAGATGATTATGGAAGAAAAAAATGTTGGGAAGAGGCATTGCTTCTTGTAAAAGATAACCCTGAACTTACACTCAGGTTTATTACTGAAGAAGCAACAGACGAGGAAGTTTTTTGGTTTAGTGAGAGATTGTGCGAGATGTATGATATATCACAGGATGAGAGGTTTATTCAAGCTTTTCAGAATAGAGCGGATCAAATGACGGATGCTGAAATGAAACAGAGTATTCTTCAGGAGATTAGCTGGGTATAAGATAATCCCCCTAAGCAATTGGCGTTGCTTAGGGGGATTATAGATATGCCAAAACATATCAAATCGTATCATTAATATTAACACATTGAGAATCTAAAATCAATGAAATTTTTTAAGTTTATGCTACAAGCCTTTCATATGTTGATAATCTCTGTAACATCATCGAAAAGTGGAATTTGACACAGTATGATACCGATAGTTCGACTATCCCGGATGATACTCCATCAAATCCAGATACAGTCACTTCGTTCCCTGCTACACCTTTCTCTGTGAAGGTTATCATTGATGATTTGAATTATCGCTCAGAGCCATCTATGAAAGGTAAGGTCAACGGGCAGACTGGTAGAGGCACATTTACTATTATGGAGGTTCAGAACGGTGGATGGGGCAGACTTAAGAGTGGAGCTGGTTGGATCTGGCTTTCAAATCCTACCTATTGTACGGTCGGTAAAACTGTAAAAACTACCGATGATAGCAAAAAGTCCATTGATGAACTCGCCAAAGAAGTAATTCGTGGGGATTGGGGCAATGGCACGGAGCGTAAGGAGAAACTTACGGCTGCTGGATATGACTATACCCATGTTGGACTTGAGGATGCAGAAAACGAACTTCGTAAGATGCAGACCCTCGAAGGAGCAAGGAAAGAGATGGGACTTTCAGATAAGGATGATAAACCATTAAAACAGAATATGTTCAAGGTGGTATAAAACTAAATAGAATCAACGAATTTTGGCACTCAGGCAGAAATGCTTGGGTGCTTTTTTACTGGTAAAATTGCACCTGTAATGTTATAATGTAATATTGGAGAAAGTGTAACCATTTCTACTATTATTATTATGAGGAGTGGATAAGTATGGCAAACTTGGTAAACCTTCAGAAAATATCATTAAAAAATCATCCTGAAATCAAAGAGGATTTGATTCAGAAGTTTATATTTGAGCATCCAGAAGTTTTAGGTCTTGGAGAACTTACTCCGATTCAAAGAGAAAGAATCCAGCCTGCAGGTGGCCGTTTGGATATTTTGATGGGAACAGTAGACAATGATGCTCGTTATGAAATAGAGATTCAGCTTGGTGCTACGGATCCAAGTCACATCATCAGAACGATTGAATATTGGGATACAGAAAAGAAGAGATATCCACAGTATGACCATTGTGCCGTTATCGTAGCAGAGGAAATAACAGGAAGATTCATGAATGTTATCAGTCTCTTTAATGGAGCAATTCCGCTTATAGCATTACAGGTATCTGCTTATAAGGTAGGGGATGACATTTCTCTTGCTTTCACAAAGGTAATAGACCGTATCAATCCGGGAACTGATGAAGAGGACGAATACGAAGTTACTGACCGTAATTATTGGGAAAAACGCAGCACAAAGAATATCATGAAGGATGTGGATGGTATTTTTGCCGACCTTGATAAATACACAATTGGCTATGAACTTAAATACAATAAGTTTTACATTGGCTTGGCTAAGGACGGAGTAGCAAAGAACTTTATTGCTTTTAAGCCTAAGAAGTCATTCCTTCACTTCATATTTAAAACAAATGAAAATCCAGAACTTTCATCAAAGATTGAGGATGCCGGATTGGATGTTACATATGAGAGCAGATGGAAACAGTACCGAGTAAAACTTGGTGGCTTTGATGATTATAAGAAACACGAAGAATTGATAAAAGAATGCGTAGAGGCTGCGATGGAATAC
>JAZQQM010000017.1:0-5411 GCA_045629045.1 Lachnospiraceae bacterium | reverse complement strand
TTGGTTGAAATTATCATCATTAATACGCTTAAAACCACTGGTCTGCATAAGCTTTCAAAAACGAATCTACTTCCTCAATAAACTGTTTTTTAGGTATCTTTGCCCCGCCAAGTTTACAGTTGAAATTGATTCCGTCTTCCGATTCCTGGTTGTTCCAAGAAATTTCAATATTATTATCTACCAATTGAAAATACAAATCGGCTAAGATTGCACCGCCAGATGCGGGATGCCACCTATGATGTTCATTCCATTCATCAAGTTTGTCATAGTAAGCGTCAAATTCCTCATCATCGTCTGAATCAAAATCACGTGCGTTAATATCTTTTATCGCTGCATATTCACCTTCAGTTTCTACGGGATATGGATCTTCTTTTAGGTTATCCAAAAAATCACGCAGCCAGAAAGCAAGATCATTGAGATTCCATTTTGTGGTCATTTGGCGGTTATTTCTTGTGAAGGCAAGAATGTTTTCGCCGTTTACCATCATTGCAATTTCTGTTTCATGAGTATCATCATAAAACGTGTACATAAGTGAAAAAGACGGGTTATCGTAAATATTTGAGGTATCCATAATTATTTCTTTCCTTTCCTGATTTTATTATACTCTGCTTTAGAAATTTTATTATCGTTGAGCATTTGTTTTAAAATACTTGAGGGGATATCCCTTGGATTCGATACTTCATAGGAATGATATCCGTTATTTGGAGTATTATCAGGTTGAAATTTAACGATAGTTCCATTATCAGTTATATTATATATTTGCTTACCATCGGTATAACCTGAATCCAATAACTTCTGTCCTTCTTCTTGAGTTTTGATCGGATTATTACTTCCCCAGCCACCTTTATCATGCTTAGGGGAGGGAGCGTATATGGGAGGAGTTTCATTGCTTCTGTTGTTCTCATTTGATTCAACTTGAGCAGGATAAAGCAGTTCCTCTGTTGTTACCTGCGGTGATCCATTTGTTCCGTGGCCTTCTCCGGAGTCATTAGTTGCAGCCATTGGAATCACCCCCTTTAAGACGATTCCTCGTTTGGAGCATATTATCGGGAATTCGTATCTCGATTCCTGACTCAATGGCATATTTGAAAATTTCGCAAACTTTTTCTTTGTTGGGGGAAGAGGAATAAACAAAAATCACCTTCAGTTTTTTTAGCCGATCCACAGTGTATTTGATGGAACGGATAAATATGTCCAACTGAACAGGGTCGCCCATTGGTCCCTTTGCATTAAAAGCGACTACTGTACAATCATCCATACCGTCAAGCATATATTTCATGCCGATATTGTTAG
This sequence comes from Lachnospiraceae bacterium, assembly GCA_045629045.1. GTDB lineage: Bacteria > Bacillota > Clostridia > Lachnospirales > Lachnospiraceae > JAILLW01. The sequence goes on along the minus strand of JAZQQM010000017.1, from coordinate 4,118 downwards.
CGCAAGATACCAAAGGAATTACTATTGCATTTAATTTCATGGCCAACCATATAGACACGATTCTTGATTTGAACTGCCGATGATAATTTTCGGCTTCTGAAACATCACCGCATTTTGAAAAATCGGGTGCTATAAAATACTTTATACCTTGAAAACGTTCAAGATAATACTCTTGAATTTCTTTAACACCGTAATAAATCCCGTTCCATAATCCATATAATCCGTCGAAGGAAATATCATATTCAAAGAAGGTTACGCAGGTACCCTTACTATGAAAATATGTTGATGGCTGACTGTATGTTGCCATATAATCGATATCCGGTATTATTTTACACCGTATATAGGGCATATCCAGTTCGCCATACTTAGGAGTGAGATTCGTATAATCCAGTATACCTAAATTAAGGAGCTTTCTTAAATTTTTCTTTTTTTTCATAAAAATACCTCCGAAGATAAGTCATGTAAATTTGCATATATAATCCTCCTTTTAAGAATACGCAAATACATTGAGTTACAATCCTCTTTTTGTAAAAAGAGGATATACATTGACTTTTTCCTCGAAGTTATCTATAATGGAAATGGTATTTTCGAATAGAAATATTCGAGGAAAATGTCTTGCTAATCACTGCAATGGTTAGCAAGATGTTTTTTTATTGTCTATTACAAGCAATAAAACCACCACCTTTCATAAACTTTCTTTTTAGGCCCAATCATAACGAGCGACTTTATCCGGATAATCTGCCCAATCAAGATACCCGTCATTCTGCAATCTGCCGAGAACTATGAATGGCTTAACATCAACAGCTTCTGCAAAAGCTGTGATTTGATTCCATGATGTACAATCTCCTGATGATATGAACTTACGATACTTATCCGGAGATATCAGTGTATCGCTCGCGTATTGGTCAGCCAATTGTTCTGCCTTTCCTTGAACGGAATCAAAATCGACAAAACGATTTTTGTTGTCTCCGTTAAGAATATGTGCAATTTCGTGGAATAATGTGAACCAGAATCTATCAGCTCGTTTTCCTCGAATTGTAAGGCAGAGTATCAGTCGACCGGAGGAGGTTTCTTTTATAAAACCCTGAACCGGCGCACCTCTGAAATTCTGCACGACTTGGAAGGCAATTCCGCATTCTGCTAAAATTCCTTGGATTTCTTGAATCCCATTATTGATGTCTCCGAACATTGCTTTTTTGATTCTTCCAACACTTACACGCAGTAAGTCTTTGTCTATAGATTTATTTATGGAAATGCATTCTGTTTCCTTTTCACATAAACGCTGCCAGGCAAATAAAACGTAAGGATCAACCTTGATATTTGTTGTCAATTGTGCACGATAGGCGGCATTGTATGTAATTTTCGGTATCTGTGTTAAATCACTAATCTGGAGAAGTTCTCTTAGTTGAATTACTTTGGACGCGTCACCGCAATTATTATGCATATAGCCATGGTTGATGAAATATGTCATAATATCTCGTAACGGCTTCAGAAGATCCATTTCTTCCTGCGAGATTTCAAATTCTTCTTGAAGGGTTGCTTGGAAGTCATCATATTCAGCTTGTAACTTCATCCAATAATTGGAATCGTTAAATACATAGCCAAGTTTCTTTGCAAAAGCGGTAGAAATACCTTTATCTCCATTTACAATGGTACAGATGTGCTTTTCAGTAACATTGGTTCTAAGAGCCAGTTCTCTCCGGGACATATCACTGTTATTCAGTTTTTCTTGCAATATTTCACCTGGATGTTTCATAAGTATCACCTCAACATATACTATACCATTTGCCTTGAAAAATATCAAGTGTTTTTATTACCTAACTGGTAAGCACTCTGCAAAAAAATATATACCTATCAACAGCTATGGCTGAAGTATACAACATACAATGAAAAAAAACAACCCCAATACAATATGATGTGTCGGAAAACTGTTTATATTGTGCGATTGTTTGCTTGGAGAAAGCGGGATATAGGATACGGGATGTTTTCTTCTTTATATATTTGTCGTTGAAAAACGATTTCTCATCACTTATAATAGAATAAATAGGTGGTGACTACTGACAAAAACATATAGGAGGAACAGCTGTTTATGGAAAATGCATATATTTATACAAGAGTGTCTACGCTGATTCAGGTTGACGGCTTTTCTCTGGAGGCACAGGAAGAAGAAATCCGCGAATTTGCCCAAAAGCGTGATATAAATATTGTGGGAAAGTATACGGATGAAGGAAAATCCGGCAAAAACGCTGAAAATCGTCCTGCCTTTAACCAAATGATGAAGGACGTTCGAAGCAAAAAGGATAATGTCCGGTATGTTCTTGTTTTTAAGCTTTCACGATTTGCAAGAAGCACAAGTGATACGGCAAAGTATCTTCAGGAACTGGCAAGCTATGGTGTAGGGCTTCTTGGAGTTAAGGACGGAATAGATACATCAACGGCTACCGGAAAAATGATTGCCAATATAATGGGAGCGGTATCAGAAGTTGAACTGGAGAATATTCACGAACAGACATTGGCGGGAAGGCAACAGAAGGCACGAAATGGTCTCTGGAATGGCGCTCAGGCGCCGTTTGGGTATTCTCTGGAAGATAAAAAGCTCATAATTCGAAAGGATGAAGCTGATATTGTAGAAGAAATATTCCGATTGTTTACGGAAGACGGGCAGAGCATAAAATATATTACAAAGAAACTCAATGATGAAAATATTAGCAGAGAGCAACGTGGAAATGTAAAAATCTCAGGTTTTACCGAAAGAACAGTTCGTGGTATTCTCAAAAATCCGGTGTATGCGGGAATGATAGCCTATGGTCGTCGCCATACAGTGAAAATTGAAGGCACGAATAATGAAACCAAGGTCGTTAAACAGGAGGATGAGAGCAAGATAATTCTTGTTAATGGCGAACACGAGGGAATAGTAAGCAGTGAGACTTTTGCGAAAGCAGAGGAGAGGCTGAAACAGAACATTTCCCATCGTCAGACCCGCAGTGACAGTACTACGGTATATCCGCTTACGGGACTGATAAGATGTCCGGACTGTGGAAAGAATATATTTGGATATACGGCACCGCCGCGTAAAAAGAAGAACGGAAAAGAAGGTTTTTATCCTCGGTATATTTCATACCGCTGCATTTCCGGAAGAGATCGGAACGGTATTGCCTGCTCTCTTGCAAATAAGTATTACAGCGGTACAAAGATTGAAGGCGAAGTGAGGGAAGTAATATCTTCAATGGTAACGATTCCGGAATTTGTTGAACTGGTAGCCAGGAAGATTAATGTCCAAACGGATGCTAAAGAACTACAAAAAAAGCAAAATGCGGTCAGAGCAGAGATTATGAAATATAACGGAAATCTTATGCAGACGGAAAAGAGAATGGCAGAACTGGATATTAATGATAAGCATTACGACCAAAAGGTCGGAAGCATGAATCGTATTCTGGATGATTTGTATGAAAAGCTTGATGATGCTCAGAATCGATTCGATGAAATATCAAGAGAGCTTGCCATGGTTGAGAAATCCTCTATGACGCAAAAATCCATTTTCGAAATGCTCGAAGGCTTTAGTAAGTATTATGATATGATGACACCGGAAGACAGGAAAATGTTGCTGCAGGCAATGGTATCGCATATCGAATTGTATGGAGAAAAACGAGATGGCAAGCATCTTATAAAAACAATTCACTTCAATTTCCCTGTTACTTACGATGGTGAAAGTGGTGCGATATTTGTCAGAACTAAAGAGCAACAGGTTGAGACCGTTTGCTTGCTATCAAGAAAACCTTGATTTTATGCGGGTTTGCGGTCACTTTTTGAAAATATGTACCTGTGTTTTTGTTTGATAAAAATGTATTACAAAACGCAGGGGGATAAAATTTCAAAATGAGCCAAGACGTGCGCGAATAGTATATGATTTCAGGTGAAAAATGGCTTGGAGTTGGTGAAAAATCGGCATAAAAAATGTTCGCGCAAACAGAGGTAAGTCGTTTGAGAGAAAAGATTTTGATGGAGAAAAAAATAAATGGATAAATTTTTCAATGAAGAAGATTACAGGTTACTAGATAAAGATATTTTTACATTTCAAGTTCTTCAAAGAATTATGCCAGGAAATTGTAAATTGAAGT
>JAZQQM010000016.1:0-88739 GCA_045629045.1 Lachnospiraceae bacterium | reverse complement strand
AAACGCTGAAGGCATCTAAGCGTGAAGCCCCCCTCAAGATGAGATATCCAACGTAGGAAGATCCCTTGAAGACGACAAGGTAGATAGGACCAAGGTGTAAGCATGGTAACATGTTCAGCTGATGGTTACTAATAGATCGATAGCTTAACCAAAGGTTAAGCTACGCGAGTGCAAGCAACTTGAAGCAAAGCGAAAGTTGCGAAAACGACCCCATAAAGTCTTAGACTTGATGGAAACGCAAAGCTTAATGTAGGATAATAGATTCTAATTCTCGTGTTCAGTTTTGAAGGTACTAACTTCAATGGCCTGGTGGCTCAGCTGGTTAGAGCGCCGCCCTGTCACGGCGGAGGTCGTGGGTTCGAACCCCATCCGGGTCGTTTGGCATTTATGTTTTGCTTGCGAGTGAAATTGATAGATGCTAATATATATAAGCACGTGGGATCTTAGCTCAGCTGGGAGAGCATCTGCCTTACAAGCAGAGGGTCACAGGTTCGAGCCCTGTAGGTCCCACTCATATATGCCGATATGGCTCAATTGGCAGAGCAGCTGATTTGTAATCAGCAGGTTGAGGGTTCGAGTCCCCCTATCGGCTATTTGATTTGTTTAAATCAAAATGGGCGGATTCCCGAGTGGCCAAAGGGGACAGACTGTAAATCTGCTGGCTATGCCTTCGATGGTTCGAATCCATCTCCGCCCACTTAGCCGTGAGGCTTTTATTTTTTGATTTAAATGACGCGGGATAGAGCAGTCTGGAAGCTCGTCGGGCTCATAACCCGGAGGTCGTAGGTTCAAATCCTACTCCCGCTACTAAGTACCTGCTTCGCAATTGCTTATGTACTTGTTTAGCAATTACTTACGTACTTGCTTAGCAATTACTTACGTGCTTGCCCATCTCGCGACTAAGTCGCTTCGATGACCATCTGGCCGCTAATGCGTCCAGATAAATAATAAAAATCAAATCCGCGATTGCAGGCAATCGGTCTTTGATTTATTATTATTTAGTACGTGCAGAACAACTCACTTGCCCAGATAGCTCAGTTGGTAGAGCAGAGGACTGAAAATCCTCGTGTCGCTGGTTCGATTCCGGCTCTGGGCACTTTGTTTAGCTCTAATCATTGACATTTCAATGTTTGGGGCTTTTGTTTTATTCAGAAAGGAAATCAGAATGCAAGGTTTGGTTATTACTGGTCCTACAGGAACTATTGGTATGGCCATGATCAAGAAATGTATTGAAGAGAAAATAAATGTGATGGCAATTTGCCATCCCGGTTCAAAGCGAATTCAACAAATTCCGAAGAGCAAATATGTAAAAGTAGTTGAAGCCGATTTAACGGAATATGAAGAAATGAATATTGTAAAGGATAATGATGTTGTTTATGATGTTTTTCTTCATTTGGCATGGAATGGAACATTCGGTGATGCAAGAAACAATATAAAAAATCAAGTTGAAAATGTAAAATATACGATAGATGCTGTTGAACTTTCCAAAAGAATAGGATGTAAGGTATTTATCGGTGCCGGTTCTCAGGCAGAGTATGGCCGCGTAGATGCACCGCTTACTCCAATGACACCTGCATTTCCCGAAAACGGTTATGGTATAGCTAAACTTTCTGCCGGATATATGAGTAGGTTAAGGTGTGAACAATTGGGAATTAAGCACATATGGACAAGAATTCTTAGTGTGTATGGTCCTTATGACGGTGAAAATACCATGGTTATTTCTACACTAACCAAAATGTTGAACAACGAAGAAACCCATTTTACCGCAGGGGATCAGATATGGGATTATTTATATTGTGACGATGCGGCAAGAATGTTGTTTTATCTTGCGGATAAAGGCGAAGATAAGAAGACTTATTGTTTAGGAAGTGCAGACAGAAGACCGTTGAAAGAGTATATTACTAAAATGTACGAGATTACCGGATGTAAAGCAAGACTTGGCCTTGGAGATGTTCCTTACGGTGATAGGCAGGTAATGTGTTTATGCCTTGATAAACAATATTTGGTCGGTTGCGGAACACAGGTACCGTTTGAGGAAGGAATTGCTAAAACAATAGAATACATTAAAGACAGAAAAAGGGTTTAATTTTTTTAATAAATGTCGATATACATATAGACATCTTTATGTTAGGGGGATTTCTATATGCAAGAACGTGATTTGATTGAGATGGAGAACATGATAAGGAGCGGTTTGGAATTTGATGAATGTTTCAGATCCTTTCCGAATGTTTCGATTGACGAAGTTGAAAGAGTGTATATGAGACTTAGAAAGAAAGTCTCAAGCGAAGTAAAAACTAAAAAATAAAGAACTGATTACCCCTTAAGCAGGATAATGCTTAGGGGTTTTTTATATATTTGTTTTCGGAAAGCATACTCTTGTGTATAATTAAGAAAATTATTTATCTGAAGGTGATATGTGAATGAATATATTAGTAATTAACTGCAGCCCTGTAAGAAACGGAGCCACAGCCGAAATTGTCAGACTTGTTAAAGCGTATGTTGAAGAAGAAAATGAAGTAAAAACAGTATGTATAGATGATTATGAGATTAAGTTGTGTAAAGGATGCAGGAAGTGCCACGAAACAGCGAAATGTTTTCAAGAAGATGATGTAAACAAATTAATGGAAACATATGAATGGGCAGACAAAATCGTAGCGGTTTCCCCTTCTTATTGGGCAGATATTCCGGGACAATTTAAGGTTTTTATCGACAGATGTACACCCTGGTGTAATACTCATGAACCACATGCGAGATTAACGAGAGGGAAAAAAGGATATACAATTGCTCTAAGAACGGGTCCCGGCATGCCGGAATGTGAGAGGATAATAAGCAGCATAGAGCATTTTCACGGACATTTGGAAATAGAATCCTGTGGGAAATTAGGTTTATGCGGAATAGAATATAAGGAGAATCTTGAAAACAGAAAAAATGAAATAAGAGAATTTTGTGAAATAATCAGAAACTCGTAAAAAATATCGGTATTGGAGAAAGATATATGAAATCAGAAGTATTTGCGTTGTTCTTTAGCCCTACGGGAAGTACAAGGAAGGCAGTTCGTGCTGTTGCCAAAGGAATTGCCAAAGAATTGTCCGATGGGGATTTCTATTCAATAGATATAACATCACGTGACGATCGCCATGGGGTATACGCTTTTGGCGAGGGTGATGTGGTTGTTCTGGGATTACCTACCTATGCGGGGAGAATTCCCAATAAAATTGAACCTTATATTTCAGGTTCCGTATACGGTGACGGTGCCTTTGCGATTCCGGTTGTAACATACGGAAACAGGGCTTTTGATGATTCACTTAAGGAATTGTCGACCATTATGACAGAGAACGGAATGATTCTTTGCGGTGGCGTTGCTGTGCCTTCGGAACATGCATTTACCGATAAACTGGCAAAAGATATGCCTTCCGAATCAGATATACGGAGTTTGGAAGAATACGGTCAAAAGCTGGGGCAGGAAATTAAAAAAGAAAGTATAAAGAAACTTCCGTTAAGCGCCGTTCCCGGTCGTGACCTGGAAGAATCGGAATATTATAAACCCCTTAAGGAAAACGGTGAACCTGCCATATTTTTAAAAGCTATGCCGGTGACTGATGAAAGCAAATGTACCGGTTGCGGAGAGTGCCAAAGTGTGTGTCCGATGGGATGTTACAGAGACTCTCTTGTTGAAGCACAGGGTACCTGTATTAAATGTCAGGGTTGTATAAAGATATGCCCTGTCGGCGCCAAACATTTTGAAGATGAAGAACTCCTAAGTCATATTAAAATGTTGGAAAATAATTATGCCGATGCGAAGAACACAATACTTATGTTGTAGATTCTGTCTAATGAAAAATAAAATAAAGTATGCTAAAATGTTTCTTGATTTTGAATAAAAAGAGGAAACATTTTTTATGTCTTTACAGGAATATTTGGATCATTATATTGTATGGCAGGATATGCTTAAATTCTTTGGTGTTGCAATGGGGGGTGCCGCAGCTTGTATAGCACTTATTCTTATATATACGAAAGTAGTATGTGCTTTTGCCGGCGGAAATCGAAAGACGGCTTTTACCAATCATTCCCTTAATGCGATACAGCGTTTTTATTCTGTAATTTTTTCGGGAGCGTCTATTCTCTCGTTTTTATCAATCTACTATCTGCTGGACAGATTTTTGGAAATAGAACCGTACAGAGAAATCTGGGAGAATCATAAAGACGGATTACTTTTATTGTTAATAGTTATTTCTATCATATTTAACAATCTCTTGGACAGAGTACTTGTGCCTGTAAGAAAAGTATCAAGGCAGGAGAGAGCTTCGGTTCGTGTAGTGGGAATGCTTTATGTTATTTTGATATTCGTATATATAAAATATATATATGAAAATAATAACTATGATGGATTTATTATGTATTTCCTTGGATTGATGATAGGTAGATTTGTTTATTTTGATGCATCTTTCAGGGAATTTTTCCAGACTATTCTGGATGCTTTAAAGCAAATTCCGATTATGCTGGTAGGATTGGCATATACGGCACTTATGAGTTATTACGGATTTTCAAAGGGTTATCTTCTTAAATCAAACGGTGTATTGGTAAGTGTATTTATTGCACACTTGTTTATGATAGTTGCTATTTTTATAACTCACCACAGCCATATAGTGCTGCTTTTTACTAAAGGATCTTATAAAGATAAATAGGCAAGTGATTTCAAAGGAAGTCACGGGAGACAATTATGTTAGAGAGTTTCACAATAGTAGGAACACAGGTGCTGATTCTGTTTATAATGATAGGTCTTGGCTTTTTTGGAGGTAAGAAGAAATTTATCACACAGGAAGGTGTAAGAAGTATTAATGATATTCTGCTATACTTTGTTACACCCTGTGTTATTATTGATGCTTTTCAGAGGACATATGATCCAAAACTTTTGAAGAAACTGTTACTTTCGATGCTGGCTTCGCTTATTTCACATCTGCTTTGCTATGCACTGGGATTTTTGTTTGTGAGAAGCAAAGATATGGCAAAACGCAAGGTATTAAGATTTACGGTGGTATATTCTAATTGCGGATTTATGGCGTTGCCTCTTATCGAAGCACTTCTCGGAAGTGAAGGTGTGTTCTATGGCGCAGGATATCTTGCTGTCTTTAACATAATGGTTTGGTCTTTCGGACAATACAGTATGGGCAAAGGTCAGGAAGGATTCGAAAATAAAAAGGCTGTATTAAATCCGGGAGTATTGTCTGTAGTGGTAGGATTAATATTCTTTTTTACATCAACCGCACTGCCTGAGGTTATAGGGTCTCCTATAGCATATATTGCAGATCTTAATACGCCGCTTCCGATGCTGATTATCGGATATACTATATCAAAGCTTGACTTTAGCGAAATTTTTCATCTTACAAGCGAATGGATAGCGCTTCTTCTGAGGCTTATTGTTGCTCCCGGACTGTTACTTGTGATTTTGTATTTTGCAGGATACAGGGGCACTTTACTTATGTCGTCAATCGTTTCTGCAGCCACTCCGGTAGCCGCTATAAGTGTTATGTTTTCTATTAAATTCCGCGTGGATGAAACTATGGCATCCAAACTTGTTGCAATTTCGTCTTTGTTTTCCGTATTTACTATGACAATTGTCATAGGAATAGCTAAATATCTTGCTTAATCCCTATATTTTTGGCCGAAAGTGCCCAAATATATGATATAATTAAAGATACGCTATGAAAGTGTCAAAACGATTGGAAAGACGTTACCAGCGTCACAGAAAACTTCATAAGAAGCTTAAGGAACATGCACAGGATATTCTTGAATCCGAACAGTTTCAAAGTACCAGGGAATGTATTCAGCATGGAACTATTCCGGTTCATCGTCATTGTATTGATGTGGCCAAACAAAGTCTGATTATTTCTCAGGCACTTAAAATCCCTGTTAATGAACGCGAGATGGTAAGAGGTGCGCTGTTGCATGATTACTTTTTGTACGATTGGCATGATACTACCAGGGAAGATTATAACGGACTTCATGGATTTTATCATCCGGGAATAGCCTTAAAGAATGCTTCCAGAGATTATGATTTGTCCGACCGTGAAAAAGACATAATAAGTAAACATATGTGGCCGCTTACTGTTTCGAGAATTCCCAAATACAGGGAGGCCTGGATAGTGACAATGGCGGATAAATATTGTTCGACGCTTGAGACACTTAGGCTGCGCAAGGGGGCATTGGCAGCGCGTAATAAAATACATAAACGAGGAAAGTAACTTGTGGGTAAGTTAATATATCTGATAGGCAAGAGCTCATCAGGCAAAGATACGATTTACAGAGAACTGCTAAAGACGCAGGAATTAAAGCTTAAAAAAGTTGTACTGTATACAACCCGTCCTATAAGGGAGGGCGAAAAAGAAGGAGTCCAATATAATTTCGTAGATGATGAGACCTTCTTTGCACTTAAGAAGGACGGTAAGGTTATCGAAGACAGACAGTATAATACATACTACGGTCTATGGCGGTATTTTACCGTGGATGATGGAATGATAGACCTTGAGAATCATAACTATTTAATAATCGGTACGTTAGAGTCTTATGTAAGAACTGCCGAGTATTATGGTTCGGATAAGGTCCTTCCGATTTATCTTGACTTGGATGACGGCATAAGACTTCAAAGAGCACTTAACAGGGAAATGACACAGGAAGTTCCCAAATATGAGGAAATGTGTCGAAGATTTCTGGCAGATTCCGAAGATTTTTCCGATGATAAGATGGAAGAAGCCGGTATTACGAAACGATTCAATAATGAAGATTTAAATAAGTGTTTGGAAGAGATTAAAGCATATCTTTTTGAATTCATATAGGTGACAGATGGATATTAAAGTAAACGCTTCGGCACCAATTGCACAACCGGAAATTGCTAAGCCTGTACAGGAAACCGATGCAAGTTTTAAGTTTACTCTTATGAGTCAGATTGATGATGCCGGCTTGCAGGAGCGACTTACTTCCATGATGGAAGAAATTACCATGCAGGGTGATAAGCTGGCTAAGAAGCGTGATATCAAAGATATGAAGAAATACAGGAGTCTGATTAAAGACTTCATGAATGAGATAGTAAGCAGGTCCCATGAGTTTAGCAGAGAAAATTTCCTCGATAAAAAAGGTCGTCATCGAGTGTACGGAATAATACGACTGGTCGATGAGAACCTGGATGCACTTGCCAAAGAACTCATGAAAGATGAAAAAGACCATATGGCCATTCTTAATAAGATAGGTGAGATCAGAGGCCTATTACTTGATATTTTTACATAAAGTGGTGTCTCATAAGTAGGAGGTGGAATTGTGGCAAAATTCTCGGATATTGTTGGTCAGGAACAGTTAAAAGAACATTTGGCCAATGCAATTAAACTGAATAAAGTGTCGCATGCATATATTATTAATGGCGAAAGAAACTGCGGTAAAGAGTTTATGGCAAAAATATTTGCCCAAAGACTGCAGTGTGAAAATCCGCAAGATGAGGAACCTTGCGGCGAATGCCATTCGTGTATTCAGGCCGAAAGCCTTAATCATCCGGACATTAAGTTCGTTTCTCATGAGAAACCCAATGTTATCGGTGTGGATGATATACGTGACCAGATTAATAATGATATAGCGATAATGCCCTATCAGGGGCCTAAAAAGATATACATCATCAATGATGGTGAAATGATGACGGTACAGGCCCAAAATGCTCTTTTGAAGACTCTTGAAGAGCCTCCGGAGTATGCGGTAATCATTATTCTTACCAATAATGTTGATTTATTTTTGCCCACTATATTAAGCAGATGTGTAGTACTTAACTTTAAGCCGGTGGAAGATGATAAAATAAAGGATTTCCTTATGGAGCATCTTATGATGCCGGATTATAAGGCTCAAATCTGTGTGGCTTTTGCCAGAGGTAATGTGGGTAAGGCACGTCTCCTTGCCAAGTCGGAAGAGTTTGATAAGGTTAAAGACGAAGCACTGGCATTGCTTAAGAATATTGATGATATGGAAATCAACGAAGTTGTTATGTCCATTAAGAAGATAAATGAGTATAAGTTTGATGCGAACGATTATCTTGATATCTTTTCAATCTGGTACAGAGATATGTTGCTGTTTAAGGCAACACATGATGCCAACGGACTTGTATTCCGTGAGGAATTACAGTATATTCGTAAGGCGGCCGATAAGAGCACATACGAGGGTATTGAAACAATTATCGAGGCTCTCGAAAAGTGTAAGCAAAGACTTCGTGCCAATGTTAATTTTGAATTGTCGATGGAATTATTGCTGCTTACAATAAAAGAAAATTAAGCGTAAAGCTAAAATATTTGTGGTTATAGATGGAGGTTTATAGATTATGGTAAAAGTTATAGGTGTCAGATTCAGAACTGCGGGCAAAATTTACTACTTTGACCCGGGCACGTACGATATTAAGAAAACGGATCACGTTATTGTAGAAACGGCAAGAGGAGTTGAGTACGGTACCGTGGTGGGAGATCCCAAGGAAGTTCCCGAGGACCAGGTGGTGGCACCCTTAAAGCCTATTCTTAGAATTGCATCTGCCAAAGATGATGAGCAGGCGCTTAAGAATAAAGATAAAGAAAAAGAAGCATTCAAAATCTGCCTTGAGAAGATTCATAAGCACGAGCTTGAGATGAAACTGATTGATGCAGAGTATACTTTTGATAATAATAAGGTATTGTTCTATTTTACCGCCGACGGAAGAATCGATTTCAGAGAACTGGTTAAGGATCTGGCAGCGGTATTTAAAACCAGAATCGAATTAAGACAGATAGGTGTAAGAGACGAGACAAAGATTCGCGGAGGAATCGGAATTTGCGGAAGACCTTTATGCTGCCATGCACATTTATCTGATTTTATTCCGGTTTCAATCAAAATGGCTAAAGAGCAGAACCTTTCCCTTAACCCCACTAAGATTTCGGGTGTATGCGGAAGATTGATGTGCTGTCTTAAGCATGAAGAAGATACCTATGAAGAACTTAATCGAAATCTTCCTTTCGTGGGTGATTTCGTTACGGCAAATGACGGAAAGAAGGGCGAAGTGGTATCGGTTAACGTGCTTCGTCAGCTTGTTAAGGTCATCGTTGAAGAAGACGGTGAAAAAGAAATACAGGAATATAAAGCAGCCGATCTTAAGTTTAAACATCGTAAGCATCATAACAGGAATGATGTTTCCGAAGAAGATTTAAAAGAACTTGAGAAGATGGAAAAGAGCGACATGAAGTCTAAATTGGATGACAATTAGTTTGAAATTACGAAGTAAGTCATGGGAGATATAATGGAACTTAATCCGGGCGAAAGAATAGACGACTTACAAATAAATGATTTAAAACTGATTCAGAATCCGGAATGCTTTTGCTTCGGGATGGATGCTGTATTGTTATCCGCCTTTGTAAAAGCAAAAGAAGGTGACCGTGTGCTGGACCTTGGAACCGGAAACGGTGTCATTCCTATTTTGTTAAGTGCTAAGACAAGTGCAGCTTCTTTAGTAGGCCTGGAACTTCAGCCTATTAATGTTTCGTTGGCCCAAAGAAGTGTTGAATACAATTCACTTCAGGATAAGATATCCATTGTTGAAGGTGATATTAAGGAAGCAGCTAAATTGTTTGGTGCTGCTTCTTTTGATGTTGTAACAACCAATCCGCCCTATATGAATGAGAATCATGGGCTTGTAAATGACTATTCCGTAAAGGCGATAGCGCGTCATGAACTTATGTGTACGCTTGAGGATGTAATATCCCAGGCATCAAAGCTACTGAAACCACAGGGAAATTTTTTTATGGTACACAGACCTCATCGACTGGTGGACATCTTTGATCTGATGCGCAGCTACAGAATTGAACCCAAAAGGATGAGAATGGTATATCCTTTTGCGGATAAAGAACCTAATATGGTTCTTATTGAAGGATTAAGAGGCGGAAAGGCAAACCTTGTGGTTGAGCGACCGCTGGTGGTATATAAGAGCGTAGGTGAATATACGGAAGATATTCATGCAATATATGACAGAAATTAAGATAGGATAAACTGTGTCGGGAATTCTTTATTTAGTAGCTACACCAATAGGAAATTTGTCTGATATGACTTCGCGGGCGATAGACACGCTCAGGGAAGTTGATTTGATTGCGGCTGAGGATACCAGAAACAGTATTAAGTTGCTTAATCATTTTGAAATTAAGACTCCGATGACGGCATATCATGAATATAACAAATATGATAAAGCCGATTATTTGGTTAATGAATTGCTCGGTGGCAAAAATATAGCGCTGATTACCGATGCCGGAACTCCGGGAATATCGGATCCGGGTGAGGTACTTGTATCAAAATGCCATGAAAATGCTGTTCCGGTAACATCTTTACCGGGATGCTGCGCGCTTATAAGTGCTTTAATCATATCCGGTCTGCCTACGAGAAGATTTTGCTTTGAAGCTTTTCTTCCTTCAGACAAAAAAGAGCGGCAGGATATTATCGGAGAACTAAAGACCGAAACAAGAACAATAATTATTTATGAGGCTCCCCACCATCTGGTCAAGACACTTACAGAACTAAGGGATAATCTTGAAGACAGACAGATTACAGTATGTAAGGAACTGACCAAGAAGTTTGAAACCATTAACCGGACAACTTTGAGTGAGGCTGTGGATTACTATACGAATAATGAACCAAAGGGTGAATATGTTCTGGTACTTTCAGGAGCAGATAAGTCAAAATTGGTACTTGAAGAGCAACTTGCCTGGCAACAGATGAGCCTTGAGGAGCATATGGAATTATACCTTGAACAGGGAATTGATAAAAAAGAAGCTATGAAGAAAGTGGCTAAAGACCGCGGAATTACTAAGCGGGACGTATATCAGGCCCTCCTGGAAGAATAGAAAAAAGTGATATGTTTTTGGTTCCTGCCACAAATTGCAGGATATGGTATATTCTTTAAAATTAGTACTTGTATTCATTGCCAAAAGTAGTATGATGATATTAGAAGTAGTATGGTACTTTAGTAGGGGAATTTTGGTAGAGAGGTTTTTACATGAATAAGAAGAAAATTACAGCTATTACCTCAATTGCATTATCTGCCATATTGGTTTTGGGAGCTATAGCACTGTTCGTATTACCTAAGAGTGGTGATATTCTTGATTCGGGTGTTAAACGTGACGGAACTCCCGGGGACGGCGGATTGGTATATATTGATCCTAACATTGTTGCATTGGCAGGAGAACTTAACGGAAGTCCCGAGACTCAGGCAGCAGCTAAGGCAGCATTTGATCAGATTAATGCGATTCGTACTGCCAGAGGATTAAAAGCATATACTTGGAATAACGGACTTGAACAGGCAGCCGGTGTTCGTGCAGTTGAAGCAGTTAGCGTATGGTCACATACACGTCCCGACGGAACCGATTATTGGACTGTTAATTCAGCATTGGTATATGGCGAGAATTTAGCCAAAGGATATTTCAGTGCAGACGGTGCAGTTAACGGGTGGGTTAATTCACCTACACATTTAGCTAATATAGTTGATGGTGAGTTCAAATCTGCAGCTATTTCAATTCATATGGCAGGCGGTCAGTGGTACTGGGCTAATGAATTCGGATATTAAATATCAGCAATATTCAGCCACCTCTTAGGAGGTGGCTATTTTTGTGCTATAATCCATATATGATTTACGAGGTCGGAATATGAAAAAAAATAAAATTAAAATAATTAGATTATTGCTGATAGTAGCTATTATAGGAATTGTGGTATCCATAACAGGTTTGGTTTATACATACATGCAGTATCACAACAGTCGGGAAAAGTATGAGCAGATTGAAGAATATGTATCGGTAAATGATGCTCCGACTTTTGAAGCACTTGAAGCTAAAAAGGAAAATATTCAGGAAGAACCTGTTCAGGAAGAAAAAGCTATCAAAGTTAATCTTGATGTAGATACGGTTTCTCTTAAAAACATTAATTCGGATTATTTAGGATGGATACTTTATGAACCGCTTCAGATCAGTTATCCTGTTGTGCTTGACAGAGGCGATGATTATTATGAGAATCATTCTTTTGATATGGAATCCGACAGAGCCGGCGGAATCTTTATGGATTATGCCTGTAAGTCTAATTTTGACAGCTTTAATACAATTATTTACGGCCATAATATGAAGGACGGTTCCATGTTCGGAGGCTTGAAGAAACTGGTCAATTCTCCGGAGATGATTGCAGAAGACCCCTACTTTTATATATTTACCGAAGATTATGCTTATATGTATAAAATAGTATGTACATATTATGCAGGCGCAAAGACTAAAACCTA
The DNA here is from genome assembly GCA_045629045.1 of Lachnospiraceae bacterium. Classification (GTDB taxonomy): domain Bacteria; phylum Bacillota; class Clostridia; order Lachnospirales; family Lachnospiraceae; genus JAILLW01. Next base: position 76,438 of record JAZQQM010000016.1, on the reverse strand, counting down.
TGATTTGCTTTTGGATTATACGATGGAAGATAAGGAGGCATATGTAGATTATATTGAGTCTGTTGCAACATACAAAGATGAAGAGTTCTTTGCAAAGGATATAACGGATGAGTTAAGGATTGTAACATTGTCAACCTGCCATGGATTACACAGTACCCAAAGAACGGTAATTCACGGCGAATTAGTTGCCAAGGAGCAAAGATAATGAATTGTCGATTTCGGGATTTTTGATTGTTTCGATTTCCCAATATGATATTTCATAACCTTCGTGTTCATCAAGAAGAGTTGCTTTGACATGAAGTATCTGGTTATCGTTAATAGGATATGACTTATCAAAAGAGTTGTCTGAAGAGGACGACTCTTTTGCTGTATACAGGTCTGTATAAGCCTTAGTTGCCGCATTATAATATGCGCTTGTTCTGTCGGATAGTTTTGATGAAAGCTGGTAATCTGCATTTGCTGATGCTACGGAAAGCCCTGCAAAACATACAAGACACAGTATTACTATTATTACAAGAATAGAAGATAAACCAATATTAAGACCGAAGGAAGAACGTTTTTTCATTACTGTGTACCTCCTTTGATAAAGTAGGCGGGTGAAATCGAAAAGATTACCTTATCGTCTTTTTGATTAATAAATGAAATATCATAAGTAACAAGCCTCGGCTTTAAGGGATCTGTTATCCTGTTACATACCAGGGAATAGGGAGTATCCGGAATAACTCCGTACTGTTTATTGAAATCTTTATCATAGGAGTATGTAATGGTATCGCCATCCCATACACTAAGTCCGTCTAAAGTAGGATTACCGTCGGTACCGTAAATGAGTTCTGCCAACGATTCACATTCCACAACCGCATGATTAAGTTCTACACTGGATTTGCTCAGAGTATGTGACTGAACAAAGAGCTGAACGCATACGGCAGCTGCCAATGAGAAAAACAATATCGACATAATAAGTTCCATAAGGAAAAGGCTGCTTTTTGAAGATTTGTTATACATTACCGGACCCTCCCGAATGAATACTTATATAAAAATCGTAATTCTCGTCATTGTCTAATTTAAGGCTTATATGGGCCAATCCGGAATTGACAGGCTCTATAACAAAATCATTTACATCGAGTAATTTTTGACCGGCTATAGCGGACAGTTTTATGTCGGAGCGAACCATAAGCTCCATAAGTTTGCCGCCGAATTCATAGATATATGTAATATATTCTTTGCCGTTAATATCTGAAGTTATAATGATGGCATCATTTCCGTCAAATGTTCCTATGGAAATGTTGTTTGCGGAATCGGAATGGCGCACTTTTTCGGTAATATAGGCAACAGCTGTTCTTGAATTAAAGTTATTGTTCATATTGGACATAGTTTTGGTGTATATGCTCGCTCCGATTGAAATCAAAAAAACAGCGCTTAAGACGAAGATTCCGAAGAGGGCTATAACGAACAATATGTCAATTATGTGTCTGTCTTGCTTTTCGTTCATACTAAACCTTAGTTATCATTAATAAGAATAGTGACATCGGGACGAATGTTGGAACCGATGGGACGATAATCAATGAAGAACAATTCTTCATCATATGTTAATCCGTAATGCTCTTTAAGATAATCAAGTGACGGAGGATAATAACCCTCGACGGCGTAACAGTGAAGGATATCTTTATTGATGGCGATATCGAGACTGTCACGTTGTTTATCAATGGTAGACTGGTCTACCGAATTAATAAGATAAAAAAAGCCGATCAAAATAAGCGGAAGCAAAAGATACAGGTATTTTGCTTTGCTTTTCCTATCCTGTTGTTTAGTTTCTTTGGTAGTAAATCTATGCATAATTGTTCCTTAACCGATGCTGGACATAATTCCCATAAGAGGGAGAAGAACCGAAAGGAGAATTATTCCGACAATAAGTGAAAGAATAATTACCAAGGTGGGTTCAATGATAGATACAATTCTGCGGAGCTGTTTTTCGGTTGCCTGTTCATAGTATTCGGAAATTTGAAGCATAACCGTATCAACAGAACCTGATTTAAATCCGACTGCAATCATTCTTGAATATAAATTGTTAAAGATACCGGCGCTCATAACAGCTTCTGCAAAAGTGGCATTATTTTTGATTTCATTACGGACAGTATCTATTTTTTTGATAAGTAAATTGTTTTCCACAAGCTGTGTCACCATATCAAGGGCATGGAACATATCCATACCGCTTGAAAATGCAAGATACATTCCGGAAGCAAATCTGCCTGATGCAACGTTGCTATAGAATGAACGGGTAAGAGGAAATTTCGCAAGGAAAGCTTTCAATCGTTTCTTTAGTGAAGGTACTCTGCAAAGAAGAACGATTACCAGGATGATAATTGCCAAAATTACTGTGATGGTAATGGCATACTTACTAAGTGACGAACCGATATTCATAAGCTTTTGGGCAAGAGGGCTCATTTCGGCACCCAGTTGCGTGAATACCTGTTTAAAAATAGGAAGTACTTTCATTATGAGCACTATGATGATAAGGAACATCATTGCAATCATAATAAGAGGATAGGAAACGGCAGACTTGATGCTGTCTGAAATTTCATCTTCACGGTCATAATAATCGGACAAAGATATAAGAACCGAATCAAGGTTACCGGATTCTTCGCCAAGAGCGATAAGTCTTGTTACATAATCGGGAAATACATCTGTTTTGCTTACTGCCTGATGGAAATAGTTACCTTGATTGCAGGATGCGGAAATTTCTTTAAGAAGGGTTTTGCCTTCTTCGGAAATAGTATCATTGACCAAAATTTCCATACCTTCGGCAGGCGTAATTCCGGCTTTGATTATCATAGCTGTCTGCTTACAAAAAGAAGCAATTTCCGCATTTGAAAGTATTTTGTGATTCTTCATAAATCCTCCGACTAATAGATATACTTGGTAAGATATGATTTTCCGTCACCTATAAATGACTTAAGTTTCTTTTCACCCTGACTGGCAGCAATGGTTGGATCCATAAGGGACCAGTCGGTTCCGTTAAACTCTACAATACCGTTAATCCATCCGACATTTTGGGCATAGGCACTTATCCACGCATGATAAGCGGTTCCCGCATAGCCGACTTCCATCCTCGCGGGAATACCCTGTGAACGTAACATGCTGACCATTACTGCGGCATAATCAAGGCAGATGCCTGTTTTGATTTCCAATATTTCATCCACATTCGGAATATATCCGCTTTGGACCGTTTCGGCCTTGTATGTGTCATAAGTAATGTTTTGTATTAAGTAATTATATATGCAATTAATAGCTTCAAGATCGTCATGGGCATTTGAAACAAGTAATGAGGCCTGTGAAACCACATTATTGTCTTTGTTGAATTTGACATATTGGTTCGGATATAAAAAGGCACCAAATTCATTGGTGACGTTAAAATCGAGTTCTTCCATAAATATGGTTGAGTACTGATTGCCGTCTATATTCTCGAAGGCACCTATGGTGTACATTCCGTTTCCTGCAGAAATCGGAAATGCTTCGGAATTATTGTCATGAATGTCATAGGTGTATTGCATATAGTCAGGACCGGTAATTTGCAGCTTAACATCGGTACTGTTACCAAGATATGTGAAAACAACATAACCTTCCGAAACATTTGAAGCATCAAGAAGGGCTAAATCATTTGAATAAACAACTTCACCCGAAGCTTCGGGAACTAAACAGCGTGGAGTATTATCTCTTATTTCGGTGGAGGTTGATACGTAGGCTTCATGCTTTTGCTCACAACCCGAAAGCAGCATTGCCGCAATTAAGATGACGATGCTCCCTATGTGAACGGTGTGCAGATATGAAGATGATTTGCTTTTATGTAAAAAGATATCAGATTTCATCCGGAATACGTAAATCCCCCCCGAGTAAATACCTCTATTTATTATAATATATGTAGTTTGTTTTTTAAAGAAATGATGTTATATGCTATAATTGAAACACTATGAATAAAAAAGTATTACAAACTCTCGAATTTAATAAGATAGTTGACAGATTAACAGATAAAGCAACTTCCGACCCCGGTCGGGATATGTGCAGGCAGCTTGATCCCATGACGGATTTGGAACTTATTGATAAAGCCCAGCTTGAGACATATGATGCATTGGGTATGCTTATTTCCAAGGGAAGTATATCCTTTGGCGCGAACAAAGATATGGGATATGCAATTAAAAGTCTGGAGGTTCGGGCGGCGCTTACGGCTCCGGAACTTTTAAGTATTGCCAATATGCTTCAGAATGTTAACAGGGTAAAAGCCTACGGACGAAAGAAAGATGAAGACGAACCTTCAAATTCCCTTACGGATTATTTTGAAATGCTTTCACCCTTAACACCTGTTTCGGAAGAAATATTACGATGTGTTTTGTCGGAGGATGAAATAGCAGACGATGCATCTGCCGAACTTAAGAATATTCGAAGAAACATAACGGCTACCGGAGATAAAATACATTCACAGCTTACGAAAATGCTTAACGGTTCGTACAGAACTTACCTTCAGGATGCCGTTATTACCCAAAGGGATGGCAGATATTGTCTTCCGGTTAAGTCAGAGTATAAGTCCATGGTCAAAGGAATGATTCATGACCAGTCTTCAACCGGTTCCACCTTTTTTATTGAGCCTGAGGTTGTGGTTAATTTAAATAATGACCTTAAGGAATTGGCAATTCGTGAAAAGGAAGAAATAGACAAGATTCTTGAAGGATTATCCGGGCTGTGTTCAGAGCATACGGCAGAACTTCGTGATAATCAAAAGATGATGACTTTGCTTGATTTTATATTTGCAAAGGCAGCCCTTGCTCTTGATATGAATGCAACCCGTCCTATTTTTAATACGGAACATAAGATAAGTATCCGAAAGGGAAGACATCCGCTTCTTGATCCCAAGAAAGTAGTTCCCATAGATATTCATTTGGGTGATGATTTTGATTTGCTCATTATAACCGGACCTAATACCGGCGGCAAAACAGTATCCTTAAAAACAGTGGGATTACTTACCCTTATGGGTCAGGCGGGCCTTCATATACCCGCACTTGACAGAAGTCGACTGTCAATTTTTACGAAAGTGTTTGCGGATATAGGAGATGAACAAAGTATAGAACAGAGCTTGTCCACATTTTCTTCGCATATGAAAAACATAGTTACAATTCTTAAGTATGCAAACGAAGATTCACTTTGCCTTTTTGATGAATTGGGAGCGGGAACCGATCCGACAGAGGGAGCGGCTCTTGCTATTGCGATTCTTGATAATCTTCATTCAAGAGGTATTCGCACAATGGCGACAACTCATTACAGTGAACTCAAAGTGTATGCACTTTCGACCCCTTTTGTTGAAAACGCCTGCTGTGAATTTGATGTTGATACACTTTCTCCGACATACAGATTGTTAATCGGAGTACCCGGTAAATCAAATGCGTTTGCAATTTCATCAAAACTCGGACTTGGTGATGAAATAATTGAAGCTGCCAAAAAACAGATAGGAATATCGGAAACAAGCTTTGAAGATTTGCTTGCGGATCTGGAAATGTCCCGCGTAACTATCGAGAAGGAACGGGAGGAAGTAGCCCAATATAAAGCTAAGATTAAAGAATTGCAGGATAATCTTCATGCCAAGAACGAAAAGATAGAGTTAAGAAGAGATTCGATTATTCGACAGGCTAATGCCGAAGCTAAAGAGATTCTTGAAGAAGCCAAGAAGACTGCGGATGAAACAATCAAGTTGTTCCAAAAGGCAGGCCCGAATGCTTCTATGAAGGATCTTGAAAAAGAACGTGAGAAGCTTCGCAATCAAATCGGCCAAAAGAACAGTAATCTTACATTGAAGCAGGAAAAGGTTACCCCTCAAAAACAGATAAAGGCAGAAGATATTAAAATAGGTGATACGGTAAGAATAGTTTCTATGGGCATGGACGGTACCGTTAATTCTCTTCCCGACGGTAAGGGAAATTTGTATGTTATGTGCGGATTGCTGCGTACCAAAACGACAGTGTCCAATCTGATGCGAATTGACGCTTCCGTACTTGAGGAAAACGAAAAGAAGAAATCAAAAAATTACGTTTCACAGAAGAATGCGGAATTTGCAAATACGATAAACGATTCTAAAGCCTACAGCATTTCTTCCGAAATCAATCTTTTGGGAAGAACGGTGGACGAAGCCCTTAATGAACTTGATAAATATCTGGATGATGCATATCTTGCACATTTAAGTACGGTACGTGTTGTGCACGGTAAGGGAACGGGTGCCTTAAGAATGGCTGTTCAAAGATACCTTAAAAAGGTAAAATATGTTAAAGAGTTTAGAACCGGTGAATACGGTGAAGGGGATGCAGGAGTTACGATTGTAACATTTAAGGAGTAGAAGATGATTAATAAGCAGAAAATACTTATTGTAGACGATGATGAAAATATTGCAGAGATTATATCTTTGTATCTTACGAAAGAATGCTTCGAAACACAGATAGCGCCTGACGGAGAAAGCGCAATCGAAATGTTCGGCACATTTAATCCGGACCTTGTTTTGCTTGATATTATGCTTCCGGGAATTGACGGGTACGGTGTGTGCAGACAGATTAGGGCAACAAGCATGACACCGATTATTATGCTTTCTGCCAAGGGCGAAGTATTTGATAAGGTACTAGGACTTGAACTGGGTGCCGATGACTACATGGAAAAGCCCTTTGATACGAAGGAACTTGTTGCAAGAGTCAAGGCCGTGCTCCGAAGAAGTAAGGCTTCAACCCAGACCGTTATAGAAGAGGTTGCGGTAAAAGAAGTTTCATATCCGGATTTAAAGATTAATCTTACGAATTATTCTGTTGAGTATATGGGAAAAATTGTAGATATGCCGCCTAAGGAACTTGAACTGTTGTATTTCCTTGCCTCATCTCCGAATCATGTATTTACAAGAGAGCAACTGCTTGATCAGCTGTGGGGGTATGAATATGTAGGAGACACAAGAACGGTGGACGTTCACATTAAGCGCCTTCGTGAAAAAATAAACGATCATGAGCATTGGAGACTTGCTACAATTTGGGGAATCGGTTACAAATTCGAAACTAAGTAGGAGCGTGTGCGACCATGTTTACATTTGACAGTATTGTTAGATACAGTGAAACCGATTATAGAGGAAAACTCAACATTTATGGATTGCTCAACTACTTTCAGGATTGCTCGACACTGCAGTCGGAAAGTTTGGGAGTAGGTGTTGAAGCATTACATGAAAAGAATCTTGTATGGGTATTATCGACCTGGCAGATAGATGTTCTTAGGTATCCTAAATTGGGCGAAAAAATTGTCATCGGTACATTCCCCTATGAATACAAGGGATTCTTTGCTAAGAGAAATTTCATTATGAAGACAGCTGACGGTGAGATTCTGGCAATGGCTGATACACTTTGGACATTGCTTAACTACAAGGAAAGCAAACCGGCCAGAATTACACCGGAGGTAGTACAGGGATTCGTGCTTGAAGAAAAACTTGATATGGAAAATATTAAGGGAAGAATAGTCATTCCCGAAGATATTGAGCTTAAGGAAAAGGTGGTAGTTGGTCATACACATATTGATGCAAATATGCATGTTAATAACGGTCAGTATGTCAAAATGATTTTTGACAAGCTGCCTGTTGAGGATTATAAAAGGCTGCGAGTTGAATATCGTAATATGGCAAGACTGGATGAAGAAGTCAATGTGTGTTATAAGCAGACTGATTACTCGGTCGTGGGTCTTATAAAAGACAGTGAAGGAAATTCCTGTGCGGTTATGGAGTTTAGCAGATGATTGAACTTGGAAAAAGACAGACATTAACAATTGTTAAAAAACTTGATTTTGGCGCATACCTTGCGGATACAACAGCGAGTGATAAGTCGGAAGAAAACCGTGTGCTTCTTCCTAAAAAAGAGGTGCCTTCGGATTTGGAAATTATGGATCCGATAGATGTATTCGTTTACAGGGATTCCCAGGACAGACTTATTGCCACAACAAGAGACCCGCTTATTCATCTTGGCGAAAGTGCAACCCTTACCGTAAAGGAAGTAGGTAATATCGGGGCTTTTCTTGACTGGGGGCTTGAAAAGGATTTGTTTTTGCCTTTTAAGGAACAAAAAGGACGTCCGCAACCGGGCGAAGAAGTTACGGTTTCACTTTATGTGGACAAATCCGGAAGATTAAGTTCCACCATGTGGATATCCAAAGACGAGAAGAAACAGAGCGATTACGAAAACAATGCAAGAAAACTTCTGGGTATTCTTAAAAAAAATAAAGGGTTTTTGCCGCTTACAGACAAATCATCTCCCGATGAAATTAAGTTAATGACGGGAATGAGTAAGAATGAGTTTAAGAAGGCGGTGGGTAACCTTTATAAACAAAGAATGATATCTTTGGAAGAAAACGGAATAAAGATGAAATAGACACAAAAAGAGCTGCTTTGCATCAATACAAAGTAGCTCTTTTCGTACGTACGTTAATACCAGCTATACCGACATATCGAAATTGCTTCCGATATAAGGGTTGACAGATAACTCCATAGAGCGATCCATCATACTTACAAGACTGGCACCCTGCGTTTCCAAGCTGTCAAGAGACTTGCTTAGCATCGCAACGCCGTATTGGTTTTGAATATTAACCTGTGATAATTGTGTTGATAAACCGGCAATATCCATACGATCACTCCTTTCGGTTTTCTGGTAGAACTATTTTATCATATTGAATATGGAAAATATACACAATAAATTCACAATATTGGGTAGTAATTATTGTGAAAATATATTAAAATGTGAAATGGCTTTTGTTTTATTTATATTAAAAAGTCTGAACTTTTTTAGTAAAACTGACGAAATCGTTTCTTAAAAGAGAGGGGCAGTATATGATTTCAAATCAAATTTTGCAGAATACGATTGATGGTCTTAAGACTATTTCAAGGGTCGATTTTTCTGTGCTTGATTCAGAGGGTAAGGAAGTTGCTACTACAATTACGGAGCCAATTTCGTTTCGTAGTGAGGCAGCAGAGTTTGCCAAATCCCCTGCAGATTCGCAGGAGATAAAGGGATGTCAGTATTTCAAGATTTTTGATGAAAATCTTGTGGAATATATCCTTGTTGCTTTAGGAGCCGGGGATAATGTTCGGGTTGTGGGTAAGATGGCATCTTTTCAGATACAGAACCTGATGGTTGCTTACAAAGAAAGATTTGATAAGGATAACTTTGTTAAGAATCTGTTGCTTGATAATTTACTGTTGATTGATATATACAGTAGGGCAAAAAAACTTCATATCGATTCAGATGTTCCCAGAGTTGTTATGACTTTGGAATGTGAGAATACAAGAGAAGTTAATGCATTGGAATCAGTTAAGGCATTATTTGTTTCCAATAATAATGATTTCGTTACTGCCGTTGATGAAAAGGACGTTGTAATTATAAAAGATCTTTCTGAAGGTTCTTCCAAGAAAGATATTGATAAACTGGTTAAGTACATATTAAAAGGTCTTACAAAAGACGGACTTAAGGGAATAAGAATTGCTTACGGAACAGTTGTTAAGGAGTTAAAAGAAGTATCACGTTCTTACAAGGAAGCCAGAATGGCAATGGATGTCGGCAAGATTTTCTATGAAGAAAGAAAAGTTGCCGCATATGAAGAACTTGGTATAGGAAGATTGATTTATCAGTTACCCCTTCCTCTTTGCAAAATGTTCATAAGAGAAATATTCGGGGACAATGTACCGGATAATCTGGACGAGGAAACACTTACAACAATTAATAAGTTCTTTGAGTATTCGCTTAATGTGTCAGAGACTTCAAGACAGTTGTTTATTCACAGAAATACATTGGTATACAGACTGGATAAACTTCAAAAATCTACAGGTCTTGATATAAGGAAGTTTGATGATGCAATTACCTTCCATATATCTTTGATGGTTATTAAGTATATGAAATATATGGAAAACTTTGATTATTAACAGGTAAAGGAGAACGACGTTGGCTAAATTGTCTAAAGAAGCACGAAACAAAAAGAAGTTAAGACTAAATCCCAATGGCGATATTATCACCTTGGAAAATGTCAGTAAGTCATATGCAACCGGAGCTCCTGCACTTAACGGCATAGACTTAAGAGTTAAGAAAGGCGAATTCGTATTTATTATCGGTGACAGCGGTTCCGGTAAATCTACGATGATTAAGCTTCTTCTTAAAGAACTTACCGCAACGGACGGTAAGATTATGGTTATGGGAGAAGATTTAAACCGACTCCGTCATCGTAAAATTCCTAAATACAGACGTAATTTGGGAATAGTATTCCAGGACTTTAGATTGCTCAAAGACAGAAATGTTTATGAGAATGTTGCGTTTGCACAGAGAATTATTCAGGTCCCCAATAAGGAAATTAAGCGAAACGTTCCGAGTATACTTGCTACGGTGGGACTTGCGGGAAAATACAAAGCACGCCCCCGTCAGTTATCCGGCGGTGAGCAGCAAAGAGTCGCAATTGCAAGAGCACTTGTTAATCGTCCGGCTATTTTGCTTGCGGATGAGCCTACAGGTAATCTTGATCCGGATACAACATGGGAAATCATGAAATTGCTTGAGCAGATTAATGAAAACGGTACAACCGTATTGATGGTAACTCATAACAGAGAAATAGTGGATACCATGAAAAAACGTGTTGTAACCATGAAAAAGGGCGTTATTGTCAGCGATGAAGAGAGAGGTGGTTACGTAAATGAAGATTAGTACATTATTCTATACCATCAAACAGGGTTTCATTAATATTTTCAGAAACAAGTGGTTCTCTCTTGCTTCCATTGCAACTATAGGCGCCTGCCTTTTCTTATTTGGTTTGTTCTACTGTGTTATAGATAACTTCCAGAACATAGTTCACAACGTTGAGGAAGGAGTCTCTGTTACAGTATTCTTTGATGAGGGAATTACCCAGGAAAGAATCGATGAAATAGGTGCTCTTATTGATAAGCGACCTGAGGTAGCAAAGAAGGTATTTATCTCGGCAGATGAAGCCTGGGAATCATTTAAGGTTGAATACTTAGGAGAATATTCGGACGGATTTACTGAAAATCCCCTTGCAGATTCGGCAAGTTACGAAATATATATGTCAGATGTTTCCATGCAGCCGGCATTAGTATCTTATCTGGAGTCCGTTCAGGGCATTCGTACCGTAAACAGATCGGAAGTTACAGCGTCAACCTTAACGGGGGCAAATGCACTTATAGCATATATTTCGGCAGGTATCATAATTATTCTGCTGGCAGTATCCGTATTCTTGATAAGCAACACGGTTACAATCGGTATTTCCGTACGTAAGGAAGAAATATCGATAATGAAATATATAGGTGCAACCGACTTTTTCGTAAGGTCGCCTTTCGTTATTGAAGGTATGATTATCGGAGCTGTCGGAGCATTTATTCCGGATGTAATTATCTACTTTTTGTATAACAAAGTGCTTGTTTATATTCAGTCGGAATTTACATCATTAAATGAAATACTCGTATTTTTGTCGGTACAGGAAATTTTTAATACATTACTTCCGGTGTCTTTGATTATCGGCGTGGGTATAGGTTTCTTTGGTAGTGCAATTACGGTAAGAAAGCATCTTAGAGTATAACAGGGAGATTCATGAAAAGATTTAAGCAACTTATTTGCGTTGTATTAAGTTTAATAATGATATCTTTGACGGCCTTTGAATGCGGTAATGTGACTTATGCCGATGAACTGACCAATGACAGTATTCGTAAAAAGGAAGAAGAGATTAAGCAGGCTCAGGCAGAAAAAAAGAAACTTCAAAGCGGTCTTACGGATGTTAAGAAGCTGAAAGCAAGCCTTGAAAGTTCAAAGACGGATTTGTCAAATTATGTTACCGAACTTGACGGACAGCTTAGTACTATTCAGTCAAAAATCACAGAACTGTCCAATGATATAGCGATTAAGGAAAACGAGATTGCCAATACCGAAAAAGAACTTGAGGAAGCAATTGAAGTTCAGACTGCACAGTACGAGGCAATGAAGTCGCGAATCAAGTTTATGTATGAACGTGGTGATTCTATGTATATGGAACTTGTATTTTCGGCAAAGACCTTCGGAGATATGCTTAATAAGGCAGAATATGTAGAGAGTCTGTCGGCGTATGACAGACGTATGCTTGACGAGTATGTGGCCTATACCGAATATGTTACTTTGTGCAAGGAGGCCCTTGAAGAAGAAAAAGCACTTCTTGATGAGACGAAAAAAGCGCAGGAAGAAGAAGAGGCTGCATTAAATGAACTTATTGAGGCAAAGGAAGCCGAAATATATAAGTTAAGTTCGGATATTAAGGACAAGACGGCAGCAATAGCCGAATATGAGGCTCAAATTGCGGCTGAAAATGAAGAGATTGAGGCTTTGGAGGCAGCAGTTGCAGAAGAACGCAAGAAGCTTGCTGCAGAACAGGGTCGAAGATATGACGGCGGAATGTTTACATTCCCATGTCCTAACATGAAACGTGTTTCGGATGATTTTGGTTACAGAATTCATCCTATTTTGGGAACTCAGCAGTTCCATAACGGTGTTGATTTGGCAGCGCCCGGAGGTAGTCCGATTCTTGCGGCATACAACGGTAAGGTAGTTGCGGCCGATTACAGTTCGACCATGGGAAATTACATTATGATAGATCATGGTGACGGCTTATATACAATTTACATGCATGCTTCGGCTCTTTATGTTTCTAAAGGGCAGGAGGTTTCTAAGGGTCAGAAGATAGCGGCAGTTGGATCGACAGGCCGTTCTACCGGAAATCATTTGCATTTTAGTGTCAGGAAGAATGGTAATTATGTCAGCCCCTGGAACTATATAAGCAGATAAAATTGTGGGAGATTAGGATGGAAGAGGAAATATTTACAAAAGAGTCCGTGGAAAATGCCAAGGTACGCGGTATGGTTATAGGACTGCTTATTGGCGTGGCTCTTGTGGGAGTTATTGTCGGAGTGGGCTTTGCAGTATCCCATTTTCAAAATAAGAACAATCTCATTGGTGAAAAAGAAAACAAAAAAATAAATGAGATGGTAAAAATCATTGATAAATCTTTTTATAAGTATTCCGATGACGTGTCAACCGACAATATAACCGAGGGAATTTACAAAGGAATTGTGGAATCACTTAACGACCCATACGCCGAGTATTATTCGGCTGAAGAGCTTAAGGCGGAAATGGATGATTATGAAGGAATATCTTACGGAATAGGATGCTATGTGGCTCTTGATACGGAGACAGACATGCCTATTATTTCCGGAGTTTTCGAGCAATCTCCGGCGGAAGAGGTGGGAATAATCGAAGGTGACATCATATACGAAGTGGATGGTGTATCTACCATGGGACTTAGTCTTTCACAAGTGGTTGACTTGATTAAAGGTCCCGAAAATTCCATGGTTCATATTAAGATGTTCCGTGAGGATGACTTCGTAGAGTTTGATGTTAAGCGAGGTAAATTGATAGAGACTACTTCTGTTGATGCGGGAATATTAATCGAGGATGAAGAGATCGGGTATATTCGAATTAAAGAGTTTGATGAGAATACAATAGACCAATTTAATGAGGCTATGGTTGATTTGCGTGCCGAAAACATAAAGGGATTGATTCTTGATTTGCGATATAATCCCGGCGGAAATCTTAATGCCTGTGTAGAAGTTGCCAGACGCATCTTACCGGAAGGAATAATCGTATATACCGAAAATGTTAAGGGAAAAAGGACCAATTATACCTGTGACGGTAAGAATAAGATTGATATGCCTCTTGTTGTTCTTATCAACGGCTATTCGGCAAGCGCATCGGAAATTTTGTCAGGGGCTATTCAGGATTACGGAATAGGAACGCTTATCGGTACAACTACATTTGGTAAAGGAATTGTTCAGGGATTCTTTGACATGAATGACGGTTCTGCAATAAAGCTTACAACAAGTGCGTACTATACCCCTTCGGGCAAAAATATTCAGGGTATAGGTATTGAGCCTGATATTGTGATTGAATATGATAAGGAACTTGCCGAAAAGTCAGGGGAAGACAATCAAATAACAAAGGCTATAGAAGTATTAAGAGAGAAAATAGGTCAATAAGAATGAAGAAAAGTACAATTGTTCAAATAGTAATTATAGGACTGATTTTGGTAATTATCGGAGTTGCGGCATATAGATTGATTCGTTGGAATAGTGGCGCGTATAACAAAGAAGATACGGTAGAACAGATTGATCCGTCGGAATTTGATGTTGAGGTTCTGGATATGATTATTCCCATGGAGTCTTCAAGATTCGAAGGTCATGAAGATGACGGAGAATTAACGATTCTGTGTATAGGTAATAATCCATTTACGGATGACCGCTCTTCAAAAGGTCTTGCTAATCTGATAGGTGAAAAAACAGGCGGTAAGGTTATTGATATTGCTTTTCCTCAATCTTCAACCTGTTATCATAATGTACCGATCAGCACTTCGTATCCTTGGGATCACTACAATCTGCCATCAATCGGAGTTGCTCTTTTATCCGGAGAGTTTAAGCCTATGGAATCGGCTTACAATTATGTGGAAGAAGAAGAAAAGGAAATCTATAGAGAATCCATAGATGCCATAAAGAACCTTGATATGAACAAGGTAGATGTTTTGGTTATTATGTACGACAGCACAGACTATAATCTTGGTATGCCTTGTGACAATGAAGAGGTACCCACGGATTTGGCCGCATTTACGGGAGGACTTAGATATTTTCTTGATACGGTTAATGAAAACTGGCCTTTCATAAGAACCTTTGTTATGACACCAACATATGCGGAATACCGGGATGAGGATGGAAAATTATACAGCGGTACTACCAAAGATATAGGAAACGGAACTTTGCCTTATTATGTTCAGAAGGAAATTGATGCAACCATAGGCTGTGGTTGCTCACTGATAGATAATTATTACGGAACGATCAATGAAGGAAATTACAAAGAATATATGGTCGATCATATGCACTATAATGATGCGGGAAGAGAACTTCTTGCAGACAGAATTGCTTATGTCATTAATAATAATATGATTACGGTAAAGAGTCCTGACTAAGGAGGATTAATGATTTATTTTAGGCTTGGTTTATTGGCATTGATTCCCATAACTGTTTCGGTAGTGCTCTATCTTTTTCAAAAGAAAACAGTTTTTGGAAAAACTTCATATTGGTTTCAACAGGCGATAATAGGAGTTATTTTTGGCTTGGTTGCCGTATGCGGCACTGAATTTGGTGTTGATATAGGAGGCGCCACTGCTAACGCCAGAGATGCTGCGCCTTTATGTGCAGGATTGATTTTCGGCGCGCCCTCGGGTATTATTTCCGGAATTATCGGAGGCGTTGAAAGATGGTTTGCAGCGGGATGGGGACGCGGCACCTATTCTCAGGTAGCCTGTTCTGTGTCTACTGTTTGTGCGGGATTATTGGCAGCAGGCCTTCGCAAACATTTATTTGATGATAAGTGCCCAACTTGGGGTATTGGACTTTCATTAGGCGTAATAATGGAAGTATTTCATATGATGCTTGTTTTCTTAACACATATTGATGATGCATCTAAGGCCTTTGTAATCGTACGTAAATGTACCGGACCTATGGTAATTGCCAATTCACTGGCCACCGGCATGGCTCTTTTGCTGGTCGGTCTTATATCCCAAAAGGCAGAAAAGAAAGATAATAAGATTAGAAATATTTCACAGCAGGTGCAGGTTGCCCTTTTGGTTACCGTCGTGGTGGCTTTTTTGGTAACAACGTTATTCGTGGCAGCATTGCAGACGAATATGAATTATTCCAAAATGGAAGCCTTAATGGATTCCAATATAGAAGACGTTAAAAACGAAATCACGATTTCTTCCGACAAGAATATTTTGGACAAAGCCTATAGATGCGCAGACGAGATTAGTGCAAATGCAGATTGTGATATTGTTTCGTTGACTCAATCTGTGGGAGTATCTGAAATAAATGTTGTGAATAAAGACGGTATAATAACGTCCTCCACCAATCCCGCATTTATAGGGTTTGACATGAATAGCGGTGAACAAGCCGAATATTTCATGGATATAATTAAGTTCAAATACAGTAGCCGCGTTCAGGATTACGGTCCTATTACCTATTCCGATAACGGTGACACAATCTACATGAAATATGCAGCGTATATTCTTGATAACGGCGGTTTTGTTCAGGTTGGCTATGATGCGGACGAATTCCAAAAGGATTTGGCCGCTCATGTATCAGACTTAACGCTGAACAGGCGTGTTGATTTGACAGGATACTTAATTATTGCAGATGAGAAAGAACGAATAGTAAGCAATTCACATGGCCATGAGGGACAGAGTCTGAGTGACATAGGACTTAAAATGTCTTCTGATGAATATGTACCCGGAAAACTTTATAATTGCACGGTGACGGATGATGGTACTTATAATGCATACTGTAAGTATGAATTCGTTGAAGGTTATTACGTTATAGCCGTTGTTCCGGAAGCAGAAGCGTTTGAATACAGAGATATTGAAGTATATACCAATTCATTTATGGAAGTTCTTGTATTTGGATTGTTATTCGGCATTATTTATTTCCTTATCAAGAAGCTTGTAGTTGATAATATTCGCAGAATAAACAGCTCGCTGGGCGAAATAATCGAGGGTAATCTTGATGTTACCGTTGATGTGCGAAGCTCCGATGAATTTGCTTCGTTGTCCAATGACATCAATTCAACAGTGGATACATTAAAAAGATATATTGCAGAGGCTGCAGCCAGAATAGACAAGGAACTTGCATATGCCAAGGATATTCAGATGTCTGCGCTTCCCACATTGACTTCGGCAATAACCGCTATCCCTAATTTTGATGTTTATGCAACCATGAATACAGCTAAAGAGGTCGGCGGAGATTTCTATGATTTTTATACACTTCCGGGCAATAAGCTTGCATTTATGATAGCTGATGTTTCCGGCAAAGGAATTCCTGCGGCAATGTTTATGATGACAGCCAAGACAATGATTAAAAATATGGCTGAGAATAACCTTAGTGTTGAGGAGGTTATTACAAAGGCTAATGATCGTTTGTGCGAGAGTAACGAAGCAGGAATGTTCGTAACCGTGTGGATGGGAATATTGGATTATAAGACAGGACATGTTACTTATGCAAATGCAGGTCATAATCCTCCGCTTGTTTATCATAAAGACACGGAAAGCTTTGAATATTTAAGAACAAAGCCCGGACTTGTATTGGCAGGTATGGATGGCATTAAGTATAAGCTTTGGGAATTCGATATGGAGCCGGGGGACAGAATATATCTTTATACCGACGGTGTTACGGAAGCTACGAGCAACGATAATGAACTGTACGGAGAAGAGAGACTTTATACATATATAAATGCACATAAGTCAGATTCTCAGCAGGAAATATTAGCAGGTGTGCAGGCTGATATCGACAGGTTCATAGATGGTGCAGATCAGTTTGACGATATCACGATGGTAATGGTGGATTTTAATTCAAAAGAGTAATTATGAAGACAAAGAAGAATGTTTTTACAGTAATAATTACAATTTTAATCGGTCTTTCAATAGCCTTGGCAGGTGATGTAAGTTCGTTGGCCCAGGTTAATAACGATGCCACGATAAATATTGATTTTGGCGATAAATGTGTATTGATAATCGGTGACAGCAGAGCCTGCTCTCTTAGCAGAACCTTAAACGAAAAGCTTGGGTTTAAGCTTCTTTATGCACAAAATTATGATAAAGTTACACAGGTTGTCCTTCAAAAGGGTAAGACAACCATAGCAATCTGCGGTGAAGGCGGAGGCTCCATAAAGAAGGGGTCCTTTGACAGAGCGGTTGATGCAATGAATGATTTAATAATAAATAATGAGCAGATTCAGAAAAGAAGCTGTTTTTATTACGTAGATATGTTCGGCGTTAACGACATTAATGAAAATCCCAAAGCACCTGTAACATATATGGAAAGAGATGAGCAGATAAAGGAGAATATACCGAGAATAGTTAAAATGTATCATTTGAATGCAGGTCCGATAACAGAAGACGGATATTTTTATTTGGAAAATGATCTTACCAATGAGACCATTGAAAAATATAATGAACAGTTCCAAGATACATTAAGTGTTCAGGTGGTTGATCTGTATTCTTATCTTATGACAACCGGATTTGATACGGTCGATGATTCTGAAAACGATTTCCCCAAAACAGGAATGCACTATGATATGTCAACTGATATCACGATTATAAATATGCTCAAAAACCTAGTAAAATAGAATAAGAAATCGTTTTTTAAAAAATAGCAATTTCTTCCTAAATAGCAATAATTAGGAAGATTTTTATTGCACTTTTTACAATTTTTTTTAAAATATGCTTGTTTTTTTGTTCAATGTGATATAAAGTATTTATCGAGGCTATCTGCTAGCCTTATGCAAAAACACTTTTTTTTATACTATAAGGGAGGAAAAGAATAATGAAAAAAGTATTAGCAACACTGTTAACAGCTGCTATGGCTGTTTCAATGTTGGCTGCTTGTGGTGCGTCTACAGAACCTGCAGCAGCAGCAACAACAGACGAAGCACCTGCAGCAGCAACAGAAGAAGTTACAGTTGACGCCACAAGTGGTGAAAACGTAGCAGCAACAGATGACGTAACAACAGGTGGTAAGGTATTCAATATCTACGCTTGGAACGAAGAGTTCAAGGGATTCTTCGAAAAGTATTACACAGCTCAGGTTCCTTATCAGGATGATAAGTACTTCGAAGCAGCACCCGGTAAGCACTGGATCGACGAAGGTTATACATTCAACTGGATTATTAACCCTTCAGACGATGGTGTATACCAGCAGAAGCTTGATGAGGCTCTCCTCAACCAGGCTGGCGCAGCAGCAGATGACAAGGTTGATATGTTCCTTGCAGAAGCTGACTACATCACAAAGTACGCTGACTCTGATTACACAGCAGGTATCGATGCACTCGGTACAGTTGATCAGTCTCAGATCTACGCTTATACAGCTCTTGCAGCAGCAGACGCTAACGGCGTCGTTAAGGGATGTTCATTCCAGTGCTGTCCTTCAGCTTTAATCTATCGTCGTTCACTTGCTAAGGAATTACTTGGCACAGACGATCCCGCTGAAGTTCAGGCTAAGTTAGGTACATGGGATGACTTCATGGCAGTTGCATCAGATGTTTCTTCTAAGGGTTACCTTATGACTCCTTCATTCGCAGAAACATTCCGTGTATTCTCTAATAACTGTACATCAGCTTGGGTTGATGCTAACAACAACCTTACAGTTCCTACAGAGGTAACTGCTTGGATTGAGCAGACAAAGGCTCTTGCAGATATGAACGCTACTAAGAACGCTGGTATCTGGGATGCAGAAAAGAACGCTGAAATGGAAACTAACGGAAAAGCTCTTTGCTTCTTCGGACCTGCTTGGTATTTCAACTTCTGTATGGGACCTGCTCACGAACAGGCTATGGGCGACTGGGCAGTAGTTCAGGGTCCTCAGGCTCACTTCTGGGGCGGTACTTGGATGCTTGCAGCTAACGGAACAGATAACGGCGACATCGTTGCTGATATCATGAACGCATTCCTTTCAAATGAGGATGTTATCAATGCAATGGTTTCTGTAGAAGGTCAGTATCCTAACAACCAGGCAATCGCTGCTAACTTCGCTAATGATGCTTCATATGGTTCAGAGTTCCTTGGTGGACAGAACGATATCGCAGTATTCTCAGAGATGACAGACAGCATTAAGTGGGAATACCACACTGTTTACGATCAGCTTCTTTGCGAAGGTATCCAGACAGCATTCCAGGATTACTTCTTTGGTGTAGTTGATGAAGATACAGCTTGGGCTAACTTCTATACATATATCAACGAAAAGTATCCTGATATCGTAACTCCATAATTTAGAGTTTACTGTATACTTAAAGATGATTTCGCTGCGTCGAGAGTCTCGGCGCAGCGATTTTTAAACAATACGGAGAATGTCTTATGAGTAAGAAAAATCAATCTACCGGTGCGGTAAAACATAAGTCCGTAAGTTATGCCAAATGGGGCTATATTTTCATCGCTCCGTTCTTTATAGTTTATATACTTTGTTCGTTAGTGCCTCAGTTTTTGACAATCTATTACAGTTTCTTTGAAAAATACAGAAAAGGTCTGAGTGAGGTAGGTCCCAACTTCGTTGGATTACAGAATTTTGTATCTTTATTTAAACCGGACAATAACGGTACTGTCGTAATGATTAAGTACCTTGGCAATACAATGATTATGTGGGTACTTGGTGCCGTACCTCAGTTTGTAGTGGCTATTTTATTAGCGGTATGGTTTACCAGTGCAAGATTAAAGATTAAAGGACAGCAGTTCTTTAAGACAGTTATTTACATGCCGAACCTTATTATGGCATCGGCTATTTCAATGTTGTTCTATTCGGTATTTAACCAAGCAGGTCCTATAGGAAAACTCCTTAATTGGAACTATGAAACTTCTACATGGGGAACATGGGCCTTGGTTGCCGGAATGAACTTCCTTATGTGGTTTGGTAATACCACAATCGTTTTGATGGCAGGTATTATGGGAATTGATCAGAGTTTATTTGAAGCCGCTGCAATTGATGGCGCAAGCTCTTGGAAGGTATTTACCAAGATTACAATCCCGATGCTTATGCCGATTGTTAACTACGCATTTATTACTGCCTTGATTGGTGGTATCAACATGTATGATATACCGCAAGTCCTTACCAAAGGAACGGGACGTCCCAACAACGCTGCGAAGACGCTTATTATGCAACTTAGCAGTTATATGGGTACCTCGAAGAACTATGGTATGGGAGGCGCATTATCTGTTCTGATATTTATTTTCTCAATGGTACTTAGCTTGTTTGTATACAGCTTTATTGCCAAACAGTATCAGAATGAACCCTCAATGTATAAGAAACCGAAGAAAGGGGGAAGATGATTATGCCTTACGATTTACCTGAAATAGAAGCTAAAAGTGCAAAAACAAAATTGTTTTTTCTTAGATTTATAGTATATGTTGCACTTGGACTTGTTACGTTTATATGCTTATTCTTCTTTGTATTGATGATTATTAACTGTACTAAGACCAACAGCCAGTTGCAGGGTGGCTTTAGTATGGTTCCTTCAACTCACTTCTTTGAGAATATAAAGAATGCTATAAACGACAGAGCATTGGTTAATATTGCTGTGGGAATGAAGAATTCATTCCTGGTAGCTGCGGCATCTTCGATTTTGTCAGTATATTTTTCAGCGTTAACCGCTTATGGTATCCACTGCTATCAGTTCAGACTTAAGAATTTCTGCTTTAAGTTCATCCTGGTAGTTATGATGATTCCTTCACAGGTTTCTGCAGTAGGTTTCATTTCGTTATGTAATAAGTTTAATCTTATTAACACATACTGGCCTTTAATTGTGCCAAGTATTGCAGCCCCCATCGTATTCTTCTATATGAAGCAGTACATGGAATCGGTTCTTCCGCTGGAAATTGTAGAAGCCGCAAGAGTGGACGGCGCAAAGGAATTCTACACTTTCAACAAGATAATTTTGCCGATAATGAGCCCTGCAATTGCGGTTCAACTTATTTTCTCTTTCGTAGCAAGCTGGAATAACTATTTCCTTCCGGCTATGATTATTGATAAGGCTGAACTTAAGACACTTCCTATTATGATTTATACATTACGTAGTGCCGACTATGCTAAATTCGATATGGGTGAGATTTATGCATACATTCTGCTTTCTATCTTACCGGTTATTGTAGTTTACATTGCACTTAGTAAGTTCATCATCAAGGGAGCTACGGCAGGTTCGGTTAAGGGTTAAGCACAACCCAAACAAATGTTCTGATTTTTATGGACATACTTTAATAACAGTAGTATAATAGCAAGGTGTGGATGGAATGCCACACCTTGTTTTACGTTACGGATAGAAATTTTATGGGTAAAAGTGATAATATCTTTAAACTTCATAGCGAATATGCGCCCACCGGTGATCAGCCCCAGGCTATTGAAGAACTGGTGGAAGGTTTTAAAGCAGGCAATCAGTTCCAAACCCTTGTTGGAGTTACAGGCTCGGGTAAGACATTTACCATGGCTAACGTAATAGCGAAGCTTAATAAGCCTACATTGATAATCAGCCATAATAAGACTTTGGCAGGTCAGCTCTATGGGGAAATGAAGGAGTTTTTTCCTGAGAACGCAGTTGAGTATTTTGTATCTTATTATGATTATTATCAGCCGGAAGCTTACGTTCCTTCTTCAGATACATATATTGCCAAAGATTCATCCGTTAATGATGAAATAGATAAATTGCGTCTGTCCGCTACGGCGTCCTTATCTGAAAGAAAGGATGTTATTGTAGTGGCTTCGGTTTCGTGCATATACGGGCTCGGATCCCCGGATGATTATCAGGGAATGATGCTTTCTTTGCGCCCGGGAATGAGTAGGGACAGAGATAATGTAATTCGTGCGCTTATTGACATGCGTTACGAACGTAATGATATGGACCTTGACAGAAGCTGCTTCAGGGTACGCGGTGATGTCCTTGAAGTTAATCCGGCAGAAGGCGGAGATGTAATAATAAGAATAGAGTTTTTCGGAGATGAGATTGACAGAATTTCCGAAATAGACCCTGTGACGGGAAGGCCATCGGCATCTCTTAATCACATTACATTTTTCCCGGCTTCGCATTATGTTGTGCCTGCCGAAAAACTTAGAAACGCGGTTAAAGATATTTCTGCCGAGATGGAAGAGCAGATAAGATATTTTAAGAGTGAAGACAAGCTTATTGAAGCCCAGCGTATTTCCGAGAGAACCAACTTTGATATGGAAATGATGTTGGAAACAGGATTCTGTTCCGGAATTGAGAACTATTCACGACACCTTAGCGGACGAAAAGAAGGGGAACCGCCCTACACATTAATAGATTTCTTTGGCGATGATTTTCTGATTATTATAGATGAATCGCATATGACAATACCTCAGATAGGAGCTATGTCCGTAGGCGACCGTAGCCGTAAAACAACCCTTGTTGACTATGGTTTCAGACTTCCGTCGGCTAAAGACAATCGGCCTTTAACCTTTGAAGAATTTGAACAAAGGGTCGATCAGGTCATGTTTGTTTCGGCGACTCCCGCCCAATACGAGCAGGATCATGAACTGTTACGTACAGAGCAGATTATAAGACCTACAGGATTACTTGATCCCGAAATATCAGTTCGCCCTATAGAGGGTCAGATTGATGATTTGATTAAAGAAATACGTAATGAAACCGACAGGCATAATAAGGTGCTGATTACCACCCTTACCAAACATATGGCAGAAGATTTGACTGATTATCTTAAGGAAGTCGGTATCAGGGTTAAATATCTGCACTCTGATATAGATACTCTTGAAAGAGCTCAGATAATAAGAGATATGCGACTTGATGTATTTGATGTGCTTGTGGGTATTAACCTGCTTAGAGAAGGTCTTGATATTCCGGAAATAGCCTTGGTTGCCATTCTGGATGCCGATAAGGAAGGCTTCCTTAGGTCTGAGACATCACTGATTCAGACAATAGGTCGTGCTGCCAGAAATGTTAACGGACATGTTGTGATGTATGCCGATAATATGACTGACTCTATGAAAAATGCCATAGAGGAGACAAACAGAAGACGTAAACTTCAGGATGAGTACAATAAGGCACACGGAATTACTCCCAAGAGTATCGAGAAGTCGGTACGTGACCTTATAAGCATCTCCAAAGAAATTGCAAAGGAAGAACTTAGATTTACCAAGGATCCCGAATCTATGGATCGTAAGGAACTTGAGAAACTTATTGCCAAGGTTGAAAAGCAAATGCGTAAAGCAGCAGCAGATTTGGATTTTGAATCGGCAGCAGAACTTAGAGACCGTATGGTTGAACTTAAGAAAAACTTGGGAAATCTTGATTCATAGATATATAGATATCGGAGAAAAATTATGAGCGTAACAAAAATTAAGCCTCGTGAATATATCAAAGTACGCGGCGCGTCGGAACACAATTTAAAAAGCCTTGATGTAGATATTCCGCGAAATGAATTGGTAGTTATGACGGGACTTTCGGGTTCCGGAAAATCATCACTTGCTTTTGACACGATATACGCAGAAGGTCAGCGCCGCTATATGGAGTCATTATCTTCATATGCACGTCAGTTCCTGGGACAAATGGAAAAGCCGAATGTTGAGACCATAGAAGGCTTATCCCCGGCTATTTCAATAGACCAGAAGTCTACCAACAGAAATCCCAGATCTACCGTGGGAACCGTTACAGAAATATATGATCACCTGAGACTTTTGTATGCACGAATAGGTATTCCGCATTGCCCTAATTGCGGCAAGGTTATTTCCAAGCAATCCGTTGATCAGATGGTTGATCAGATTATGGCCTTGGAAGAAGGGACCAAGATTCAGTTGCTGGCTCCGGTAGTGCGCGGTAAGAAGGGACGTCATGAAAAGACTCTCGAAAGCGCAAGAAAGAGCGGCTACGTACGTGCAATAGTAGACGGTAATATGTATGAACTTACCGAAAATATTGAACTGGATAAAAATATAAAGCACACTATAGATATTGTTATTGACAGACTTGTGGTAAAACCCGGAATCGAAAGTCGACTTACGGATTCTATCGAAAGTGTAACCAAACTTACGGATGGATTATTAAGCGTTGATGTTATAGGCGGCAAGATGCTTAATTTCAGTATGAGTTTTTCGTGTCCCGATTGTGAAATCAGTATTCCGGAGATTGAACCGAGAAGTTTTTCCTTCAATAATCCCTTTGGTGCATGTCCTTTATGCGTGGGTTTGGGTTACAGGATGGAATTTGACCCTGAACTTATGATTCCTGATAAGAGATTATCGATTAATGAAGGCGCAATTGCTGTTACGGGCTGGCAGTCCTGCAATAAGTCGGGAAGCTTTTCAAATGCGATTTTGGAAGCAATTGCCAAAGAGTATAAGATTAGCCTTGATACGCCGTTTAAGGACTATCCCAAAGACATTCAGGATAAATTTATTAACGGAGGATTCAAAGAGGTTAAAGTTCACTATAAATCTCAGCGTGGAGAAGGAACCTATCCTATATCTTTTGAAGGAATAGTCAAAAATACCGAAAGAAGATATAAGGAGACGTTTTCCGATACCATGAAGGCTGAATACGAAGAGTTTATGCGTATAAGCCCCTGTCCGGAATGTGGGGGTCAGCGTCTTAAACGAGAGTCCCTTGCAGTTACTGTTGCCAAGAAGAATATATATGAGATTACCTCCATGTCTATCTCGGAGTTAAGCAGCTTTCTGGCTGATATGAAAATAACAAAACAGCAGCAGACAATAGGCGAACAGGTTATTAAAGAGATCCGTTCCAGAGTAGGGTTTTTAGTAGATGTTGGTCTTGATTACCTGTCTTTATCAAGAGCCACAGCATCCCTTTCCGGCGGCGAAGCTCAAAGAATCAGACTTGCCACACAGATTGGTTCGGGGCTTGTAGGTGTGTGTTACATTCTTGATGAACCCAGCATAGGGCTTCATCAGAAGGATAATGACAAACTGCTTGAAACGCTAAAACATCTGCGCGATTTGGGTAATACGTTAATTGTTGTGGAACATGATGAAGATACTATGTTTGCGGCAGATAATATTATAGATATAGGTCCGGGCGCGGGTATTAACGGCGGTCGGGTTGTGGCGCAGGGAACTGCCGAAGAGATTATGAAGGTTCCCGAGTCGATAACGGGACAATATCTTTCGGGAAAACTGAGAATCCCGGTGCCTGCCAAACGGCGTAAACCTACGGGATATCTTACGATAAAGGGTGCGGCCGAGAATAATCTTAAGAAAATAGACGTTAAGATTCCTTCGGGAGTGTTTACTTGTGTTACCGGAGTATCCGGTTCCGGAAAGAGTTCTTTGGTTAATGAAATACTTTATAAACGTCTTGCAAAGGAATTGAACCGTGCCAGAGTAATTCCCGGGAAACATAAAGAAATGTTGGGAATTGATATGTTTGATAAGGTTATAAATATTGACCAATCTCCCATCGGAAGAACGCCACGATCTAATCCGGCTACATATACAGGTGCATTTGATTTGATACGTGATTTGTTTGCACAGACTCCTGATGCCAAAGCTAAAGGCTACCAGAAAGGCAGATTCAGTTTTAATGTCAAGGGCGGACGCTGCGAAGCCTGTGGCGGTGACGGAATAATTAAGATTGAAATGCATTTTTTGCCGGATGTATATGTACCCTGCGAAGTGTGTAAGGGCAAAAGATATAATCGTGAGACACTGGAAGTAAAGTATAAGGGCAAAAATATATATGATGTGTTGGAGATGACAATAGAAGAAGCTGTTACTTTCTTCGAAAATGTTCCGACCATAAGGAGAAAAATAGAAACACTTAATGATGTGGGCTTGTCATATGTGAAACTTGGACAGCCTTCGACCACATTATCAGGCGGTGAAGCCCAAAGAATAAAGCTGGCAACAGAATTAAGTAAGCGTAGTACGGGGAACACCATATATATCCTTGATGAACCCACAACCGGATTGCATTTTGATGATGTAAACAAACTTGTTGAAATAATTCAACGACTGGTTGGAGAAGGAAATACGGCAGTAGTAATAGAACATAATCTTGATGTTATTAAGACGGCCGATTATATCATTGATATGGGCCCTGACGGAGGTGACAGAGGCGGTACGGTGGTTGTTACCGGAACTCCTGAAGAGGTGGCCAAGTGTGAAAATTCATACACGGGCAAATATATCAAAAAAATGCTCGGAAAATATAAAGAAAAACGATAAACTCTCCGATATATGAGATAGCAGGGACGCATTTGATTCCTTAATGGATTAAGGGAACGGATGCGTCTTTTAATTTATACAAAAAAATCAATCATACTCCTTTAAATATGTTGGCTTTTAAGATATAATATTCTAGTCAAAAAATGAGAATTTATATTTATTTAACATATAGGAGGGGCACAGGATGTCATCATACACAGACATAGGAATTGATTTAGGAACGGCAAGTATTTTGGTTTACATCAGAGGACGCGGAGTTGTACTTAAGGAGCCCTCGGTTGTAGCTTTTGATAGAGATACCAATAAGGTTAAGGCAATCGGCGAAGATGCCAGACTTATGCTTGGTAGAACACCGAGTAATATTGTTGCTATCCGTCCTCTTAGACAGGGCGTTATTTCTGACTATAAGGTTACTGAGCAGATGATGAAATACTTTATTCAGAAGGCTCTCGGTAAGAAAACATTCCGTAAGCCGAGAATTGCGGTATGTGTACCTTCCGGAGTAACCGAAGTCGAAAAGAAAGCCGTTGAAGATGCTACCATAATGGCAGGCGCAAGAGAAGTTTCCATTATCGAGGAGCCTATTGCAGCTGCTATCGGCGCAGGAATCGATATTTCAAGACCTTACGGAAATATGATTGTTGATATAGGTGGTGGTACATCCGATATTGCAGTTATTTCTCTTGGCGGAACTGTTGTATCTGCATCAATTAAGGTAGCAGGCGATGATTTTGATGAAGCATTGGTAAGATATATGCGTAAGAAGCATAATCTTCATATAGGTGAAAGAACCGCAGAAGATTTAAAGATTAAAATCGGAAATGCCTTTAGGGGTTCTCCGAATGAAACAATGGATG
This sequence comes from Lachnospiraceae bacterium, assembly GCA_045629045.1. GTDB lineage: Bacteria > Bacillota > Clostridia > Lachnospirales > Lachnospiraceae > JAILLW01. Next base: position 48,724 of record JAZQQM010000016.1, on the reverse strand, counting down.
TAAGAGGTCGTAACCTCATTACAGGTCTTCCGAAGACAGTTACAGTTACTTCTGAAGAAACAGAAGAAGCGCTTCATGAAGCCACAGCACAGATAGTTGAGGCAATTCACGGTGTACTTGAGCAGACGCCTCCGGAACTTGCAGCCGATATTGCCGACAGAGGTATTGTCCTTACAGGTGGCGGAAGCTTATTGCACGGATTGGAAGATCTTATTTCTGAAAAGACAGGTATTAATACAATGACAGCCGAAGATCCTATGACAGCAGTTGCTATCGGAACAGGTAAGTATGTTGAATTCCTGTCGGGATATAAGGGCGAAATCTAAGGAGTAATCTATGGTTAAAGGACTGTACACAGCCTGGACGGGCATGGTTCAACAAGAAAAGCAGATGGATGTATTAACCAATAATTTGGCTAATGCGAATACTAACGGCTTCAAAAAAGAAGGTGTTACGGCTCAGTCCTTTGATGATATGCTTGCGTACAAAATTAAAGATGCGTCGGAAGGTTACCGATTGGCTAAGCGCCTTGGTGTGAATAATCCCGGAGTTAAGATAGGCGAAGGATATACCGATTTTAGTCAGGGACCCATGAAAGAAACCGGTGGAATTTATGATTTGGCTTTGACAGACAGCGGATTTTTTGCAGTTGAATTTACCGATAGGGCCGGAAATACGTCGGTTAAGTATACACGAGACGGTAATTTTACAGTGGATGCAGAGGGCGCATTAAGAACTATGGACGGTGATTATGTTTTGGATGCGGATGGTAAGCACATTACCATTGATCCCAATGTTGCGGATACAGTTATTAATGTTCGCGGACAGATTATTCAAAACGGTAAGGTAGTAGATACTATTCAGATAACTGACTTCGAGGATTATAATTATCTTAAGCACTATGGTGAGAATTATTATGAACCCGTTGACGGCGCCAAAGAAAAGGAAGCCAAGGCAGGTGTTTATCAGGGCTTTCTTGAGAGTTCAAATATTTCTGTAGTTTCTGAAATGGTAAATATGATTACCGTTCAAAGAGCATATGAAAGCAATCAGAAACTAATTACGACTATTGACGGAACGCTGGAAATAGCAGCGAACCAGGTAGGAAAGATATAAAGGGGGAATAGGGCATGGTTAGAAGTTTATGGACTGCAGCTACCGGCATGAACGCGCAACAGACTAATGTCGATACAATTGCTAACAATTTAGCCAATGTAAACACAACAGGATACAAATCTCAGGCAGCACAGTTTAAGTCACTCCTTTATCAAACACTTCAGACTGCAACGACAACTGCAAACGGAGATCCTAAACCGACTACTTCACAGGTAGGTCTCGGTGTACGAAATTCTTCTATCAATAATATTTTTTCACAGGGAAGTTTGCTTGATTCTGCTTCAGACACTGCGTTTGCCATTGAGGGAGACGGCTTTTTCGGAATACGTAATTCTGACGGTGAAGTAGTGTATACAAGAAACGGTGATTTTACATGGGCAACTAACGGTACTTCCGGAATGATGCTTACAACACAGGATGGTCTTCCTGTACTTGATTCGACAGGTAAGGCAATTACTCTTGGAAATCAGTATGTAACAAGTAAGATTACGATTACCGGTGACGGAACAATCTGTTATCCCGATGCAAGCAATAATCCTAAGTCCCTGGGAATGGTAATCGGCGTTTATCAGTTTAATAATCCAGGAGGGTTGGAGCGTACCGGGGACTCTAACTGGAAGGCTACGGCAGCTTCAGGTGCCGCAATAAATGAGGCTACAAATAAAAACGTTACCAAGTCAAAAATAGTTCAGGGCTACCTTGAAGGTTCAAACGTTGAAGTGGCAACAGAAATGGTTAATCTTATTGTGGCGCAGCGAGCATATGAAATGAATTCAAAGGCTATTACAACCACTGACGAAATGATGCAGACTGCCAATAACTTGAAGAGATAATGTAAATTGAAATAGATTCACGTAGGATACGTGAAATGGTATGGATGATATGGATGTAGGAAATCTTTCAAATGCGTATGCTGAATATTTTCAGTCGCAGAATACAATTTCAAATAAGGTAGCGGATTCGATTTCGAATAAGGATTATACAAACGCAACAGATGATGAACTTTTGGATGCTTGCAAACAATTCGAAAGTTATTTTCTGGAGCAGGTTTTTAAAAGTATGGAAAAAACCGTAGACTGTTTCAAAGAAGAGGGAGATACTACAAATTATTCCGAAAGTATGATCAGTTATTTCGGTGATGAAACGATACAAAAGCTTGCCGAAACTTCTACTCAGACCCAGGGGCTTGGACTTGCCCAGAGTCTTTATGAACAGATGAAACGAAATTACGGATTATAATAAATTCTTTATCTGATGGAAAAAATCAAAGGTTATATCGACCACATAATCTACGTAAATGCCCAAAATGCTTATACTGTCCTTCTGCTTGTCACCGATGACGAGCAGGAGCTTATTTGCGTGGGAACCTTTCCCGGAATCGATAGCAGAGTGTGCATAGAACTTGAGGGAGACTATGTTGACCACCCAACATACGGCACTCAGTTTAAGGTACAAAGATATAAGGAGATTATGCCGGAGGCAGAAATCAGTATTGAAAGGTACCTGTCGTCGGGAGCTATTAAGGGCATTGGCGAAGCCTTGGCAAAGAGAATTGTCAAACATTTTGGCAAAGAAACATTTTATATAATGGAAAATGAGCCGGAACGTTTAGCAGAGATAAAGGGTATCAGTAATCGAATAGCGCAGGAAATAGGAACTCAGGTGTACGAAAAAAGGCAAATGAGAGAAGCCTTTATATTTTTGCAACAGTATGGTATAAGCAATAATCTTGCTGTTAAAATATATGATTTTTATAAAGACAGAGTATATGGTGTGTTAAGAGAAAATCCATATATGCTGGCTGAAGATATATCCGGTATTGGGTTTAAGGTAGCCGATGATATAGCTATGAAAATGGGGATAAATGCCGATTCCGAATATAGAATAAGATGCGGTATTCTCTATGCGCTTTCCTGTGCTTCCGCAGATGGCAATACATATCTTCCTATGGAGGTTTTGCTTGAAAGGACTTCCGAACTTGTAGGAGTTTCACCGGAAGAAATTTCTCCGCAGGTACAAAATCTTGCAGTTGATAAGAAGGTAATTATTAAAAAGAATAATGTATATGCATCCGCTTATTACTATGCCGAACTATCCTGTGCCCGAATGCTGTATGACCTTGATATCGTAATGGATGAAGAACTGTTCAAAAGACAGGAAAAGAATATAAATACGGTAATAGATACGGTTGTTAAGGATCAAAATCTGGAAATTGACGATCTGCAGAAAGAAGCTGTTCTGGAAACAATAAAACATGGTGTTACAATCATTTCCGGAGGCCCGGGCACAGGGAAGACAACCACAATAAATACAATCATCAGATATTTTGATGCTGAAGGTATGGATATCTTACTGTCTGCGCCTACCGGGAGAGCTGCCAAAAGAATGCAGGAAGCTACCGGATATGAAGCAAAAACCATTCACAGACTTTTGGAAGTTAACGGGGGAATGGTATCGGATGCAAGAGCGCCTATGTTTGAAAGAAATGAGGAGAATCCGCTGGAAGCAGATGTAATTATAGTTGATGAAATGTCGATGATAGATATTCATCTGTTTAATGCATTACTTAAAGCCGTATCTATAGGAACAAGACTCGTTCTTGTGGGGGATGTGGATCAGCTTCCGTCCGTTGGTCCCGGTCAGGTTCTTCGTGATCTTATTAATTCCGATGCGTTTTCAACTGTAATATTAAAGCGTATTTACAGGCAGGATGAAGAATCCGATATTGTGGTGAATGCACACAAAATAAATAACGGACAGCATATATCTTTGGATAATAAGAGTAAAGACTTCTTTTTCCTCGAAAGAAATGATTATCAGGTAATATACAAGCATATGATTCAACTGATTAAGGACAAATTGCCATCGTATGTTAATGCTTCGATGCTTGATATTCAAGTACTTACCCCGATGAAAAAAGGTGCCTTGGGAGTGGAAACTCTTAATAATGTGTTACAGGAATATTTAAATCCTAAAGATGATTCGAAAGAAGAATATGAACGTGGAGATCACCTGTTTAGAGAAGGTGACAAGGTAATGCAGGTTAAGAACAATTATCAGTTAACCTGGCAGATATTAAGTAAATATAATATTCCCATAGATGAAGGTACAGGCGTGTTTAACGGTGATATGGGGATTGTAAAACATATTGACAGATACGGACAAATAATGACGGTTGAATTTGATGAGGGCCGTGTGGTTGACTATCCTTTTAGCGGACTTGATGAACTTGAACTTGCATATGCGGTAACCGTTCATAAATCCCAGGGGTCCGAGTACCCGGCAGTAATTATGCCTATTTTGTCGGGGCCCAAGATGCTTCTGAACAGAAATCTGTTTTATACGGCTGTTACAAGAGCAAAGAAATGCGTAACTATTTTGGGAAGTTCGGCCACAATTAATCAAATGATTGATAATGATAATATTTACGAAAGGTACAGTAGCTTGGAAGAAAGAATTAAAGAGGTAGTGAGTGTCGAAAATTACTGAGAATATAAAGGATTTGGTATTTCCACGTCGCTGTGCGATATGCGACGAAGTGCTGATACATGGGACAAAGCATATATGTAAGGCTTGCTCAAAAAAAGTATGCTATATCAAAGAACCCTATTGCTTTAAATGCGGTAAAGCATTGGTCGAGGATAAAGAATATTGTGAAGATTGTCTTAAAAGACCTCATTATTTCAAACAAGGGGTTTCCGTATTTGATTACGGAAGCGTATCCGATTCACTCTATCGATTCAAAAATATGGGAAGGGTTGAATATGCCGAATATTATGCCAAAGTACTTTATGAAGAAAAGGGTGATTGGCTAAAGACAATTAATCCCGATTATCTTATACCGGTTCCGATTCATTCATCTAAATTAAAAAAACGCGGCTATAACCAAGCTGAACTCATTTCAAAAGAACTTTCCCGATTATCCGGAATACCCACAGACACATCAATATTGGTACGCACAAAAAAGACAAATCCTCTTAAGGAATTGAGCCTTAAAGAACGCCAAAATAACTTAAAAAAGGCTTTTAAAATAGGGGTGAATGATGTAAAATTGAAGACAGGTGTTATCATTGACGATATATACACAACCGGTAGTACGATTGATGAAATATCACGTACTTTAATAAATACTTTTCCGTGTGAGGTCTATTTTATGACCCTTACTGTAGGAAGAGGGGTGTAGAAAGGAAAATAGTATGAATATTAGAAACTGTAAAAGCTGTGGTAAGATGTTTAGTTACGCTATGGGCCCCATTATTTGCCCTGATTGTATGACCGCTCAGGAACAGTTATTCCAGAAGGCTAAGGCTTATGTCCAGGATAATCCGGGATGTGATATTCAGGAATTATCGGAAAATGTTGAAGTTGAAGTAGCACAGGTACGTCAGTGGATTAGAGAAGAAAGATTACAGTTCTCGGATGATTCACCTATCAGAATCGCTTGCGAAGGATGTGGAGCAATGATCAGATCAGGTCGTTTCTGCGATGCATGTCGCACAAATATGACCCAGGGACTGAATTCTGCATTCGGACTTAATAAGAAGGCTCCGGAGCCGATAGTTAAGAAGAGAGAATCTGATGGAAATAAGATGAGATTCTTATAATAAAGGATAGTCATGATTAATAAAGAAAAAGTCATATTAATGACAAAACTTGCCACTTTTGAACAGCATGAGGGCAAGAAAAACATGAATATTGTAAACTATTTTCGTAGCGATTATATTGGCTTTCAGGTTCTGAAGGCCATTATCGCTGCTACGCTGTCTTTTGTTCTTGTGGCAGCAGTATATCTGCTGTATAACTTTGAGAATTTGATGGCGGATATATATAAAATGGACCTTATGGAGACAGGTAAGAGTATTATTATTATATATCTTTGTACGGTCGGAATATATGCTGTACTTGCTTATGCAATCTACACATATAGATATTCCAAAGCTAAGAAGAAACTTAAGCAATATTATGCAAATCTTCGCAAGCTTGAGAATATGAGCAATTAGAGGAGTTGAAATTCATGTCTAGTTTATTGGAAGTTAAGCAGTACGTACGTAATTTTATCAATAAGTACGATGCTTACTTAAAACCTGTTGTAAAGTTGTTGCTGGCACTTATAGCCCTTTTGACAATTAACGGTAAATTGGGGTATATGCAGAAGATTGACAATTTTGCTATCGTAATTATCGCAGCACTTATGTGTTCATTTTTACCTATCAATTTTATAGTTTTGATAAGTGCTGTATTTATTGTGCTCCATATGTATGCGTTGTCATTAGAGAGTGCATGTGTGGTTTTGGTATTGATGATTGTATTGTTTTTACTTTACTTCAGATTTTCCCCCAAGGATACTGTGGTTGTGGTTATTACGCCTATTACCTGTATTATGGGTATCCCTTATATAATGCCTATAGTAATGGGACTTATAGGAGGTCCTTATTCAATCGTATCGATTGCATGTGGTGTAATCATTTATTATGTGCTTGGAACCATGACAAGCGTTGCACCGACTTTGACTTCCATGGAAACCGAGGAAATGGGCACACGATTAAGATTGATAATTGATGCAATTCTTGATAACAAGGTGATGGTTGTCCTTATAGTTGCCTTTGCAATTACGGCAATAGTTGTATATATTGTCAGGAACCTTCCGATGGATTACTGTTGGCCAATAGCAATAGTTGGCGGAACTATTATTGATGCAGTGATAGTTCTTATCTGTGATTTATCTTTACAGGCCGATATTTCTATAGCAGGATTGCTGTTTGGATCAATTCTTGCCGTTGCTGCGGGATTTGTAATGCAATTCCTATTCTTTAATGTTGATTATAACCGGGCTGAAAAAGTTCAGTTCGAAGATGATGAATATTATTACTATGTTAAAGCTGTACCGAAGGTTACAATGTCTGTATCTTCAAAAACAGTTAAAAAGATTAATTCAGCTAACAGAAGACCGGCACAAAGGCCGCCTTCCAGAAGCTATGATATGGATGAGTAATGGTCGATAGTTTTAGAACTCTCAAAACATACTTTTCCCAGGTGTCAAGTATCAGATGGGCAGATATAGCTGAGATTATCATTATATCCTTTTTGATTTACAGCATTTTGGTTTGGATTAAAAAAACCAAGGCGTATTCATTACTTAAGGGGATTTTGGTAATCGCAGTTTTTGTGCTGATTGCAGAATATTTTGAAATGAACACAATCCTTTGGATTGTTAATAATGTATTTTCTGTAGCCATTACTGCAATAGTAGTTATTTTGCAGCCTGAACTTCGTAAAGCGGTTGAAGAACTTGGACGTAAAAATTATTTTTCTTCAATTCTTCCTTTTGAACTTACCAAAACAGGTTCCGGTGACGGTAGATTTTCAGACAAGACGATTGCTGAAATCGCCAGAGCCTGTGTAGAAATGGGTAAGGTAAAAACAGGAGCTCTTATTGTTATCGAACAGGAACAGTCGCTTTCGGAATATGAAAGAACCGGAATTGAAGTTGACGGTGTGGTAACAAGTCAGTTACTTATCAATATTTTTGAACATAATACTCCGCTTCATGACGGAGCCGTAATTATTAGAGGAAACAGAATAACTTCGGCAACATGTTATCTTCCCTTATCGGATAATATGATGCTTAGTAAAGACTTAGGAACAAGACACAGAGCAGGTGTCGGTATTTCGGAGGCGACTGATTCAATGACGGTTATTGTATCGGAAGAAACCGGCAAAATCAGTGTTGCTTATCAAGGTTTGCTTTCGCGAAATCTTGATTCCGAAGGCCTTAAAGAAAAATTAAGAACCATACAGAATAAAACAGAGGAAGAAGCTCCCAAGAAGCGCCTTCTTTGGAAAGGAAGGGCTAAGAATGAAAAATAGACTTACCAGAAACATTGGCCTTAAGATTATTTCTTTGCTTGCTTCCATTTTAATTTGGGCGATTGTTACAACAGTTTCGGACCCTGCGGTTACGCAGTCTTTCTACAATATACCGGTTAAGCTGCTTAATACGGAAACAATCACTGATTCCGCAAGAGTATACGAGGTGCTTGATAATTCCGATGTGATTTCCAAGGTTACTATAAAAGCAGCTCGCTCGGTGATAGTAAATATTGATGAAGAAGATATAATTGCGACGGCAGATGTAAATGATTTGAGCAGTCTTGATACCGTTTCGATTAAGCTTTCAACAACGAAGAATCCGGAGCAGTTAATTAATATTTCCGGCAGCTCCGATACGGTAAAACTTGACATACAGAATAAAAAGACAAAGACACTTGCGCTTGATATGGATATTATCGGAAGTCCGGAAGAAAGTTATGTGATTACCGATACGGATACATCACAGAATCTGGTTAAGATTTCAGGTGCGGAATCTGTCGTAGATTCAATAGCATATGCTGCGGTTGAAATAGATGTAACGGGCTTTAAGAAGGATATCGGAACAAATGCGGAGATTAAGCTGTATGATTCTGATAAAAAGCCGATTAACACAAATAAAGTTACTTTGAATATGCGAAGCGCCGGTGTCACAGTAAAGATTTCAAAGGCAAAAGAAGTTCCGATTTTCTTTACGGCTGAAGGAGAAGCAGCTCCGGGATATTGCGCGGTAGGTGAAGTTGATTCCGACAAAGAAACCATTTATGTGTATGGTAAGGAAGAAACTATAGATAACCTTACAGAGATTAGAGTGCCTAAAGAGGCTATTAATATTTCGGATTTAAGAAGTAATTATGTTACACAGGTTGATGTAAAGCAGTATCTTCCGTCCGGTATTTATCTTGTAGATGCCGCAGATTCCAAGTATACCGTTACGGTACATATTGAAGCTGAAGCCACCAAGCATGTAGGATTGACTGCTGAAGATATTAAGATATCCGAAGTCCCGGCAGGATTTAAAGCGACTATCGGAATTGATGAAGGAACAATAATTGATTTAGTGGGACTTAATGATATATTGTCCCAGTTAAATAAGGATAATATTAATGCAACGGTAGATGTTACCAAGTATTTTGAAGGTCAGGAAATGTCAGAACCGCAAGAAGGATTTTACAGTGTAGAGGTTTCATTTACACTTCCTAATGGTGTAAGAGTAGCGGATCCTTTGAAGGCTACGCTTCATCTTGTAAAGAATGACTAAAAATGTTATAGTTAACAAGAAGATTTTATTGGAGGAATGACTGATATGGTTAGTCAGAAGGTGGTGATTAAAAACCCTACGGGTTTACACCTAAGGCCGGCAGGAATTTTATGTAAGGAAGCGATGCAGTTTAAATCGCTCATTACGTTTTCATTCAGAGGAAATACAGCGAATGCTAAGAGTGTATTGAGTGTTTTGGGTGCTTGTGTTAAGTGCGGTGATGAAGTTGAATTTACCTGTGAAGGTGAAGATGAAGAGGCGGCATTAAAAGCTCTTGTAACTGCTGTTGAAGATGGTTTAGGTGAATAATTGAACATAAAAAAAGCTCCGACGTATGTCGGAGCTTTTGTTTTATTTACTAGTTATTCACACTAATAACATTTCCCTGATATGACTTACCGTCAACGAGTATTTTGTCACCTTCTTCTATGATGCAAATCATAGTCTTGCCGTCGTTTAACTCAATTTCCATTCCCTTGTCATCATAGTATCTTGTTGCACCGTAATCGGATTTTTTCTCCCAGGTAACATGTATGCCTTTACCGTTGGTAAAATACCATCCGTCGTGAGTAGTGTCGTGACATCTGAATGCCAAATATCCCTTTTGATCCCTGACTTCATAATAAGTATTCTGAACAAGTACGTTTTTAAATTTAAGTTGTTCGTTATTTGCCAAGTCAATATGGGGCTCGTCCGTACCCTTAATAAAGTGCTGATATCTTGCATAAAGCCCTGTTTCTTCGTCATAGACAAGATAAGAATTTGTCATAGGGTATGCTTCGGAAAAATCAATCTTTTCAGCTTTAAATGCAGAAGGGTATTGCTCAAGAGTATTAGGACTGCCGGCAGGAGCAAATTTAAAATGCTCCGGATCGGAATAGCCTTCGCGATACTCAAGAGAAATTCCAAGGTCACTGCAGGCTTCTTTGATTCGGTCGGCAGAAGTAAAAGCGTTGTCGGAATCATTTTTGGCCTGCTCACGATAGGTAAGGTCGGTATATGCGTTATTATATTTTCCAATGTCGGGTTGCGAGATGCAGTCGATATTGTCTGTATCTTTACGACCTATCACATCATAAATGTAAAAAGGACCGCCGTAATGGATAAATATAGAATCCCATTCGAAGGACCAGTATGTGAAGTAATCGCGACCGCTTCGTATATTTCCTATTTTTTCTTTATCCTGCCAGTTGTCGATGATAGCCATCAATCTTGTCATATCACCTTCAACATTTATTTCGTATAGTATATCTGCATCAGAGATTCCGTACTGACTTGCGGTACTGGAATTCGGAATCATAACTGCAATCGGACGCATGTTATTTTGGGCTTCGTCAATCCATTCGTTGGTAAGTCGACTTCGGACCATCCCCTCGGCAGGAGGGGTGTCACCGGGTTCGGCGGGCTTAGCTTCAACAGGCTGCTCCGGGGCCGGCGTTTCGATGATAGGTTCCACAATTACCTGCGGTACAGGTTTTTGCTGGCTGCATCCGCCAATCAGAAGCGCAAAAGTTATAGGAAATAGCAAGAGAACTTTAGGTTTTTTCATAATTAATGCCTCTTAACTTTATTTGCGTAATTTATGTTTAAAAAATTATAGCAATATAGTAGGAATAATACAAGCAATGCTTGTTTATATGGGGCGAAAATAGTAAAATAGTGAAGGTATATATAAAATTAGGAAGGCTGTGTCTTTTTTTATGAAAAAAATAATTATCACAGGATGTAACGGACAACTTGGAAGGGCAATAAACGGTCTGTATTCAGGCGATTCGGAGTATGAATTGGTTAATACGGATTTTGGTATTGAAGGAATACCGAGTCTTGATATTTCCAATTTGGATGATGTTATTTCCTTCTTTGACGAAACAAAACCTTATGCAGTTATTAACTGCGCAGCCATGACGGCGGTAGATTTGTGTGAAGTTAAGCAGGATATGGCGTATAGAATCAATGCTTTGGGACCGAGAAATCTTGCAATTGCATCTTCGAGGGTCGGAGCAAGACTTATGCATGTATCTACGGATTATGTTTTTAAAGGTGACGGTGACAAGCCTTATACGGAGTTTGATACTCCAAATCCGATTTCGATGTACGGGAAATCGAAGCTGGCAGGTGAAAATTTTGTTCGCCAGTTCTGCGATAAGTCGTACATAATTCGTACGGCATGGCTTTACGGCGATGGTAAGAACTTTGTTAAAACCATGCTTAGACTTTCGGAGACCCATGATAAGGTTACGGTTGTTAATGACCAGCTTGGTTCACCTACTTCGGCCGAAGAATTGGCAAAGGCAATAAAGTCTTTGGTACCCACGGAAAATTATGGTTTGTTCCATGGTACATGCGAGGGAATATGCTCGTGGGCGGATTTTACAAAGGAAATATTCAGACTTGCCGGAAAATCGACAGAAGTAATTCCGGTTACTTCCGAGCAGTATAAGCAGATGAATCCGGATTCGGCAGACAGACCGAAGTATTCGGTTCTTGAAAACTATATGTTCAAGCTTACAGGCGGATATATGTATGCAGACTGGCATGATGCCATCGAAAAATATTTAAAGGAGATGAAATAATGACTCCTTGGAATGAAATTATTCATAATGTCATTTTGATAGCACCGATTACAGCTTGGCTCATTGCTCAGATATCAAAGACAATCATTCATATGATTTTTAACAAGCAATTTGTTGCGGAGCGAATAATAGGCGGCGGAGGAATGCCGAGTGCTCATTCGGCAACGGTATGCGCTTTGGCAACGTCGGTAGCATTTAAATGCGGACTATCCACACCGTTTTTTGCAATATGCGCAATATTTGCAACCGTAACCATGTATGATGCAATGGGAGTTCGAAGGGAAACAGGGCGTCAGGGTGAAGTACTTAACGACTTAATTGAAACCTTCAAGAAGATGGGTAAGGAAGTCGGGCCGGATAAGGCGTTAAAAGAATTAATCGGTCACTCACCGTTGCAGGTTTTAATCGGGGCAACATTGGGAATTATTGTAGCAATAATTATGTGTAGCATGAAATTTTTTATGCAACAATAAGATAAATAATTGAAAGGATATATTTTTATGCAGAAAGTAGCACTTATTACAGGTATCACAGGACAGGACGGTTCATATCTTGCAGAGTTATTATTGGAAAAAGGATATGAAGTACATGGTCTTGTCAGAAGACACAGTATCTCGAATACAGCAAGAATCGATCATATTCTCAATTCGGAATATAACAAGGTTAAATTCTTCCTTCATTTTGCGGATACTACGGATTCAAGCAATCTTATGAGACTTATTGCCGAAATAAGACCGGATGAGGTATATAATCTGGCAGCACAGTCTCACGTAGGAGTTTCGTTTGAAGTTCCTGAGTATACGGCAGAAGCAACAGGTGTAAGCACACTTAAACTTCTTGAAGCAATCAGAGTAAACGGTGGTAATTGCAGATACTATCAGGCATCTACATCCGAACTCTTCGGTGGTATTCCGGAAACGGCTCCTCAGTCGGAGAAGACTCCCTTCTATCCCAAGAGCCCATATGGAGTTGCTAAACTCTACTCTTACTGGATTACTGTTAATTACAGAGAAAGCTATAATATGTTTGCTTGTAACGGTATTTTATTTAATCATGAATCTCCAAGAAGAGGTGAGAACTTCGTTACACGTAAGATTACACTTGCAATTGCAAGCATTATGGCAGGTAAGCAGGACAAGTTATCATTGGGTAATATGAATGCCAAAAGAGACTGGGGCTTTGCCGGTGATTATGTTAAGGGTATGTGGATGATGCTTCAGCAGGATAAGCCGGATGATTATGTATTGTCTACAAATGAGACTCATACGGTAAGAGAGTTTGTTGAAGCTGCTTTTGAAACAATCGGTGTTAAAATCCGTTGGGAAGGTACCGGCGTAGACGAAAAGGGATATGACGATGCTACAGGAAAGTTATTGGTTGATGTAAATCCCGAATTTTATCGTCCTGCAGAGGTTGAATTCCTTTGGGGCGACTGCTCTAAAGCGGAAAAAACTCTCGGATGGAAGAAAGACGTTGATTTTAAAGGTCTTGTATATATGATGATGGATTCTGATATGAAGACAATTGTCGGCAAGGGTTGTGAGGAGTTTAAGGCTTCAAAGTAATAGGTAGATGCTATCAGTTTTATTAAGTTGGATATACATAATAATAATCAGCTATATTTGGGGAACTGCTTTCCTTGGCGTTATCGGCAGGGAAAGTAGTTACTTTGTAAAGAGCAGACCTGCAATACTGCTTGCCGGACTTGGAGTACTTACGGTATATGCACAGTTTTTCAGCTTGTTTTACAGGGTATCGCTTCTTGCAAACATTGTAATGCTGATTATTACATTACTGTGTGCGATATTTTTTTCTAAGAAGCTTCAGGCAGAAGTTAAGAGATTAGGGGAAGAACTGACACCGGGAAAAACAATACTTGTTGTGATACTTATTGTTTTGTTTGCATACGGCACCTCAAAGGGCTATATGCATTATGACTCGGATTTGTACCACGCGCAGAGCATACGTTGGATTGAAGAATTCGGAGCGGTTAAAGGTCTTGGAAATCTTCACAGCAGACTGGCCTATAACAGTTCATCATTTTGTCTTTCGGCATTATTCAGTTTTAGCTTTTTGGGTATTCAGTCTTTTCATACGATTTCCGGACTGTATGCACTGTTACTGATGTTAATTTGCCTTAAATTATTTACGAAAGATAACTTCTTTAAGATAAAACTTTCAAATGCCGCAAGAATAGTGGCACTTTATTATATCTTAAACATTTTTGATGAAATGGTTGCCCCGGCCTCGGACTATGTGACGATATTAATGGTCCTGTCGACAGTAATACTGTTCCTTGATCTTTGGGAAGATGGGGTTGATGATTATTATCCCTATGCGTTACTTTCACTGCTTGGAATAATAATAATTACGACTAAAATATCAGGCGTATTTATAGTATTTATAGCGATTTATCCGATTGCTGTTTTGTTTAAGAACAAAGATATACGTTCTGTAATCAGGTTCCTTTTATCGGGAATAATCGCAATGGTTCCGTTTTTAATAAGGAACTATATATTATCCGGATATTTGGTTTATCCGGTGTATCAGGTTGATTTGTTTAATCCGGAGCATAAAATTCCCAATGGGTTAGCCTGGTATGACGCGACTGAAATCAAGATGTACGGAAGAGGTCACAAGGATGTAACAAGAGCCGGCGAAAGCCTGTTATCCTGGTTGCCGGATTGGTTTAAGGGTCTTGATACGATTAACAAAGTTTCTTTTTTGATGGCAATAGCAGGATTGATAATACTTATCGGGATGATTGCAAGGGCCGTAATCAAAAAAGAATCTTCGGATTTTAAGAAATATCTGATAATAGTTACCGTTAATTTGTGTTTCCTGGGATGGCTGTTTTCATCACCGCTTATCAGATACGGATGTGTCTTTTTATGGTTATCACCGGCACTGTGCTTTGCCGATATTTATATGCTTTTTATTTCAAAGCATGATAAAGGACTTATATATAAAGCATTTATATGTTTGTTTTTCGTATATAAGGCCATTTCGTTTTCGAAAGAATTTGTTACGGAGTTTTCGACAGAGTATATGCTTTGTCAACAGGATTACGGAAAATACGAAGCTGAAGAATATATACTTCATGACGTGACTTTTTATTATCCCACCGAAGGTGACAGGCTGGGTTATGATAAATTTCCTTCAGCGCCTATTAAGGCAGAGGATATTTTTATAGGAGATAGCATAAAAAATGGGTTCAAAGATGTAACCCATTAAGATATAGAGGTAAAGAGTATGAATAAAAATGACAAAATTTATGTGGCAGGACATCGTGGTCTTGTCGGAAGTGCAATCGTAAGATCGCTGGAGCGTTCGGGTTATACGAACGTAATCGGAAGAACTCATAAGGAACTTGATTTAACGAATCAGGCTGCTGTAAGAGAATTCTTTGAAAAAGAGAAACCGGATATTGTAGTTCTAGCAGCTGCAAAGGTTGGCGGAATTAACGCAAACAATACAACCCCTGCAGAATTTGCGTACGAAAATATGCAGATTCAATGTAATGTAATTGAATGCTGCCATAGATTCAAAGTTAAGAAACTGCTTTTCCTGGGAAGCACATGCATTTATCCTCGTATGGCGCCGCAGCCTATTCCGGAGGATGCGCTTCTTACAGGACCCTTGGAAGAAACAAATGAGGCTTACGCAATTGCTAAGATAGCTGGTCTTGAAATGTGTAAATTCTACAAGAGACAGTATGGCGATAATTTTATAAGCTGTATGCCTACTAATCTTTACGGACCTCATGACAATTATGATTTGTCAGGTTCACATGTTATGCCTGCAATGATTCGTAAATTCCATGATGCTAAGGTAGAGGGAAAACCTTCTGTTGAATTATGGGGTACGGGAACTCCTCTTCGTGAATTCTTATATGTTGATGATATGGCTGATGCATGTGTATTCCTTTTGGAGAACTATGACGGTGAACAGCATGTTAATATCGGAACAGGTAAGGAGGTAACAATAAAGGAGCTTGCCGAGACTGTTAAGAAGATAGTAGGTTATGAAGGCGAAATTGTTTGGAATAAAGATATGCCTGACGGAACACCTCGTAAACTCACTAATGTAGATAAGCTTCACGGACTTGGATTTACACATAAGGTTGACCTTGAAGAAGGCGTGCAGCTTGCGTATGACTGGTTTAAGGAGAATGTTGACCAGGCAAGATTATAGGATAGGAGACGAGGATAGATGGTTAAGGTATTAAATGCCGGTGCATATTTAATAAACGGCACGGAAGTAATTGAAGACAGCGCTGATGCGTTAAGTGCAGTTGCTTCAAAAACAGGAAAGACTGTTTCTAAAGAAGAAGCAGCAAAAAATACAATTGCTTACGGAATTTTGGAATCTCACAATACTTCCGGAAATATGGATAAGCTTAAGATTAAATTTGATAAGCTTACTTCCCATGATATTACGTTTGTTGGAATTATTCAGACAGCAAGAGCGTCGGGACTTGAGAAGTTCCCAATTCCTTACGTATTAACCAACTGCCATAATTCTTTATGTGCAGTTGGCGGAACAATCAATGAAGATGATCACATGTTTGGTCTTACATGTGCCAAAAAGTATGGCGGTGTTTATGTACCTCCTCATCAGGCAGTAATTCACCAATTTGCAAGAGAAATGCTTGCAGGTGGCGGCAAGATGATTTTGGGTTCGGATTCCCACACAAGATATGGCGCATTGGGAACAATGGCTATGGGCGAAGGCGGCCCGGAACTTGTAAAACAGCTTCTTAATCAGACATATGATATTAATATGCCGGGTGTGGTAGGTATTTATCTTACAGGTGAACCGGTTAAAGGCGTAGGCCCACAGGATGTGGCTTTAGCTATTATCGGAGAGGTCTTTAAGAGCGGCTATGTTAAGAATAAGGTAATGGAATTTGTAGGCCCGGGAGTTTCTGCTTTAAGTGCCGATTTTAGAATCGGTATTGATGTAATGACAACCGAGACCACATGCCTTTCTTCTATTTGGAGAACCGATGACACAATAAAAGAATTCTATGATATTCATGGAAGAAGCGGTGACTTCAAAGAACTTAATCCCGGACAGGTAGCATATTATGATGGAATGATTACTATCGATCTTGGCACAATTAAGCCTATGATAGCTATGCCTTTCCACCCAAGTAATACATATACTATTGATGAACTTAACGAAAACCTTCTTGATATTCTTGATGATGTTGAGAAGAAAGCTCTTGTATCTCTTGACGGAGCCGTACCATACAGTCTTAAAGAGAAGGTACGCAATGGTGCATTCTATGTGGACCAGGGTATTATCGCAGGATGTGCAGGCGGTGGATTTGAGAATATTTGTGCAGCCGCAGATATTATGAAGGACAAATATATCGGCTCTGACGGATTTACATTGAGCGTTTATCCGGCATCTATGCCCGTATATATGGAATTAATAAGAAACGGTGCAGCTGCAACACTTATGGAAACAGGAGCGGTTCTTAAGACAGCGTTCTGCGGACCTTGTTTTGGCGCAGGGGATACTCCGGCCAATAATGCATTTAGTATTCGTCATTCAACACGTAACTTCCCGAACAGAGAAGGTTCTAAGTTACAGAACGGTCAGATTTCGTCGGTAGCTCTTATGGATGCACGTTCTATAGCAGCTACAGCAGCCAACAAGGGTAAGCTAACTCCTGCAACCGAGTTTGACGGAACCTTTAATAAGTATCAGTACCATTTTGATTCAAAGATATACGAAAACAGAGTATTTGATTCAAAGGGAATTGCAGATCCGGATACAGAAATTCAGTTTGGTCCCAATATTAAGGACTGGCCGAAGATGACATCACTTCCGGAAAACCTTGTTCTTAAGGTGGTATCCGAGATTCATGATCCGGTAACTACAACGGATGAACTTATTCCTTCCGGTGAAACTTCCTCATACAGATCAAATCCTTTAGGCCTTGCAGAGTTTGCATTGTCGCGTAAGGATCCTAAATATGTCGGAAGAGCAAAGGAAATTCGCAAGGCCGAAGAAGCCTTGATGGAAGGCAAAGATTATATTGAAGCAGTACCTGAACTTAAGGAAGTTATGGATGCTGTTAAGAAGTTGTTTGCCCATGTTGACAGTTCGAATATTGGTTTTGGTTCGACAATATTTGCTGTTAAACCCGGTGACGGTTCTGCAAGAGAACAGGCAGCTTCCTGCCAGAAGGTGCTTGGAGGTTGGGCTAACATTGCCAACGAATATGCAACCAAGAGATATCGTTCGAATCTTATTAACTGGGGAATGCTTCCGTTTATTATTGAAGACGGAGAACTTCCTTTTGAAAACTTGGATTATATCTTTGTACCCGATGTTAAGAAGGCAGTAGAAACCAAAGCAGACAGTATTAGCGCATATACTGTAAAGAATGGTACACTTTCTGAATTTAAGCTTACTCTTGGTGAACTTACCGACGAGGAAAGACAGATTATTCTTAAGGGATGTCTGATTAACTATAATCGAGTTTAATAAGTGAGGTAATTACTTTTGATTAATTGTCCCAACTGTAACGGAAATCTTAAGTATGATATTGCAAAACAGGCAATGCATTGTAAATTCTGTGATTCAACTTTTGACCCGTATGATTTTGACCAAAAGAATAGTGACGGTGAAATAAACAACGACTATGAAACCGTTATTTATACATGCCCGGAATGTGGCGGTGAACTTCAAAGTACGGATAATGATATTACAGGATTTTGCCCGTTTTGCGGCGGAGCAACTATCTTTTATCAAAGACTTGAAAAAGAATTAAAGCCTGATTATGTTATTCCGTTTATAAAGACAAAAGAAGACTGTAAAAAGGAGTATTTTAAGAAGGTAAAGAAGTCATGGTTTCTCCCCAAGGAGTATAAGGACGAGAAATTCGTCGAGGGATTTAGAGGAATTTATATGCCTTATTGGTCATATAATATATTCCAGAGGGGTGAAGTAACCATTGAAGGTGAGAAGTCACACAGGTCCGGAGACTATATAATTCATGACCATTATAATGTGACGGGTGATATGGATGCCTTTTATAACGGTATTACTTATGATGCTTCAAGTTCCTTTGCAGACGATATTTCCGATAAGATAGGTCCTTTTGATGTCAAAAAGAAAAAGCCTTTTACGGCAGGATTTTTGAGCGGTTTCTATGCCGATACGGCAGATGTTGATGCCAGAGTATATATGCAGGAAGCTAAGAAATACGCAAATGACAGAACATATGAAGCTGTTGATAAGCATCCTGTGTGCGAACCTCTTACAATAAAAAAGGACAATCCCAACAAAGTATTCCATACTGATTCCGAAAAGACCGAAAGAACATTGTTCCCGGTATGGTTTATGTCATATCGAAAAAATGACAGAGTTGTATATGCCACCGTTAACGGTCAGACCGGAAAGGTGGTTGCGGATACTCCTATAGACATTAAGAAGTTTCTTATATTTGCACTTGTACTTGCCGCAGCGATATTCATGGTATTAAACATGATAACGGTAATAACTCCGCGAACCTCGGTTCTTTGGGTAGGAATTATAGAAGTTGCAACCCTGATATCTTATTTTGTTGAATCTAACAAAATAGCAAAGAGGGAAAAGCTTGTGGATGACAGGGGATATAATTCTTCCAATCAAGAGGTAAAGAGTAAAAGACCGGATAGTTATTCGATTAAGAAAATTCCGATTTTTACGGCAATTGTTGCTATCGGATTATGTGTTTTGGCATATTTGATTAATTCAATCCATGATGAGTTTATGTATGGAACGGCTATGGTTTCGGCTGTGCTTATTACAGTAACATTATCGTATCTTATCAAGGAATATAATCTTCTTACTACAAGAAGACTGCCACAATTTGATAAGAAAGGCGGTGATGACTGTGCGTAAGAAATTAAGAACGCTGATAACATTATTAAGTGCTGCCCTGACAATTTGTTCGTTATCGGTTTTTGCAAGAGCGGATTTTAATGAGTATTACGATGATTCATACGATTATTGCATATATATCTATGACGAAGCCGAGTTATTTTCCGACAGGGAGATAGATAAACTCGTTGATAGCATGACACCGATAGCCGAGAATTATGGTAATGTTTGTATTCTTACTCTTGTGGAAAACAATTATTCCAATACGGAACGGTATGCCAAAGAATTTACAATAGAATATTTCGACCGTGAAAACTTGGTATTGTTTATTATTGATACATCCAACAGATATTTGTATCTGAATTTTGATGGCGAAATCCTGAAAGAACTGGGAAGCAGTACAGGTAGTATTATCACGGATAATGTATATAAGTATGCTTCGGACGATGATTTTTACGGATGTGCCAAAGAAGCTATGGAAGAGGTACTTATTAAACTTGAAGGCGGTAACATTTCTTCAAGCATGAAGATAATGAGTAATATATGCATAGCAATTGTACTGTCACTTTTAATCACATATTATATTGCACGAGCATTTTCAACATCTATGAAGGCTTCAGACAGCGAAAAGCTCAATTATATGTACCATGACTTTAAGTTTACGAACGTAAAGGCCAAACTTGATCATACATCAAGAGAATACTCACCCCAGTCTTCGGGAAGCGGCGGTCACGGCGGCGGAGGTGGCGGCGGTCACGGTGGTGGCGGAGGCGGCCACGGATATTAAACTTAAAACACAGCGGAATAGTATTAGTTGATGAGAGAGAACGATAATGAAATTATTAACAGCGGTAGTACCTTGTTATAACGAACAGGATAATATTAAAGACTTTTATGAGGAATTCATTAAGAATGATGAGTTCTTTAAGTCCAAAGATATTGACTTTGAACTGCTTTTTATTGATGACGGGTCTAAGGACAATACTGTAAATAACGTAAAAGAATTGCGTAAGACAGACTCAAGAGTCCATCTTATATCTTTTTCCCGTAATTTCGGAAAAGAGGCAGCAATATATGCCGGATTACAAAAGTCAAAGGGCGATTATGTTGTTTTCCTGGATGCTGATTTGCAGGATCCACCGTCACTGTTACCTTCAATGTTCGAATATCTGGAGGAAGGCTATGATTCTGTTGCCACAAGAAGGGTTTCCCGTAAAGGCGAACCGATTATCAGAAGCTTTTTTGCCAGACGTTTTTATAAAATAATGCGTAAACTGTCAAGGACGGATATTGTTGACGGAGCAAGAGACTATAGGCTTATGACACGTAAGTATGTTGACGCCGTTTTAGATATGCCGGAGTATAACAGATTTACGAAGGGAATATTCGGCTGGGTAGGCTTTGATACCAAGTGGATTGAATTCGAGAATGTTGAAAGAAAGAAGGGAGAGACCAAATGGTCCTTCTGGAAATTGTTTATTTATTCTCTCGAGGGAATCACTTCATTTACCACAGCGCCCCTTGCTTTTGCGGCTTTTGCGGGAATTTTCTTTTTCGTAATAGCATTTGTCGCTATCATTTTTGTATTTATAAGAGCAATGATTTACGGGGATCCCACATCCGGATGGCCCTCGATGGTATGTATAATTTTGTTCGTGTCGGGCATTCAGTTGTTCTGTCTGGGTATTGTTGGACAGTATTTGTCAAAGACTTACCTGGAGGTAAAGAACAGACCTATTTACATTGTTAAAGAGGAAGATTAATGGACCAAAATCCCTTAATAAGCATTATTATTCCTGTTTATAATGCTGCAAAGTATATAAAGGATACTCTTGATTCCGTTCTTTTACAGGATTATGAAAATTTTGAGATAATTCTTGTTAATGATTGTTCCACGGATGAAAGCGTAAAGATAATTGATTCTTATCGTACCGATTCAAGAATTCGTCTTATCAACAACACCTCAAATCAGGGGGCTGCCTCTTCGCGTAATATCGGAATCGGTGCAGCCTGCGGCGACTTTATAGCCTTTATTGATTCGGATGATATTTGGGACAGTCGCAAACTTTCAAAAGAACTTGAGTTTATGAAAAGCAGGGATATTGCCTTTGCTTTTACGGCTTATGAGTTCGGAGATGAGAATGCCAAGGGAACAGGGAAATATGTTAATGTTCCTACTAAATTAGTTTACAAAGAAGCATTGTCGCGGACAGTGATTTTTACATCTACGGTTATGTTTGACATGTCAAAGCTTACCAAAGATGATATTAAAATGCCACTTGTTGCTTCAGAAGATACGGCAACCTGGTGGAAATTGCTGCGTAACGGGTATACGGCTTACGGACTTAATGAAAGTCTTACAATATACAGACGTCCGTCGGCTTCCCTTTCATCAAACAAAATTGTAGCAATTAAGCGAATATGGAATTTATATCGTAATGTTGAGAATCTTAATTTGGCACAAAGTGTATACAATTTATGCTTTTGGGCAGTTAGGGCAACCTTGCGAAGAATATAGATATGGGAGATACGTGTGAATAACAGATCATCTTTAAACCGTATAGTGTGTCTTGGACTTAATCTTTTGGGACTTTTACTTGATACGGCGATTTATGCATATTTTTGGTTTGTAAATTATTATCCGAGAATCAATAACAGTAACCTGGGTCTTAAGTTCTATGCAAAAGGACATATTTTGATTCTTGCGGTATATTTGGTATTACTTTATTTCTTTACCAGTACATACGGAGGATTAAAGATAGGATATCTTAAGGCTGTTGATATCATTATTTCACAGACGGTTGCGATACTTATTGTAAATGTAATTACATATGTTCAATTGTCACTTATGAATAACTGGCTTCTTCCGGGCGGTGATTTTGGAATAATGACATTGCTGCAGGTAGCATTTGGGATTATATATGCAGTTATTTGTGATGTGATTTATCACAAAATATATCCGCCGAGAGATGTTTTGCTTATACATGGCGACAGACCTTATGAAGATATCGTAAAGAAGTTCAATTCGAGAAAAGATCAGTTCAGAATTGTTGAAACAGCTCATATCGGACAGGGTGTCGAGGAAGTATTTAAGAAAATAGACGGTCATTATCATACTGTTCTTTTATGGGATTTGGACACATATAAAAGAAACAGACTTCTTAAGTTTTGTTATTCAAAATCTGTAAGAGTATATATGATGCCGAAAATTCCGGATGTACTGATAAGAGGCTCGGATTCGGTACATTTATTTGATACACCGCTTCTTCTTACACATGAACATGCCTTGACTGTAGAGCAAAGATTTATGAAGCGTGTGCTTGATATTGTTTTTTCGGCGATTTTAATTGTGATTGTGTCACCGTTTATGCTTCTTACGGCAATAATTATTAAGTGCTATGACGGTGGCCCTGTATTGTATAAACAGATACGATGTACTGCAGGCGGTAAAGAATTCAAAATTCTTAAATTCAGAAGCATGAAGGTTGATGCCGAAAAGGATGGCGTGGCAAGATTAGCTGCCAAGAACGATTCAAGAATTACACCGATAGGTAAATTCATACGTGCGGTGAGAATAGATGAACTTCCGCAGTTGTTTAATATATTTGTGGGCCAGATGTCATTTATAGGACCAAGACCTGAGCGACCTGAGATAATTGCTCAGTATCTCGAAAAAATGCCGGAGTTTGAGTATAGAATGAAAATGAAGGCAGGACTTGCAGGATATGCGCAGGTTTACGGCAAATATAATACTACACCATACGATAAACTTAAGCTTGATCTTACATATATAGAAAATTATTCCATATGGCTTGATTTGAAATTAGTATTGCTGACAATAAAAATATTAATAAAGCCTGAAAGCACGGAAGGAATAGAAAGTACACAGACCACAGCATTAAAAACAGATTCAAAGGCAGAAGAAAATAATGAATAACAAAGATTATCGAAAAGAAGGTTTGGACCTTAAACGTTTTGGGTTGTATCTTCAAAAAAGAATATGGATTATCATTCTACTGACATTGCTGGGCGTTGGAGTAGGAGCGCTTACATATCAACTGGTACGTTCTTTAAAAATGCCGATTCAATATGATGCGACTTCCAAACTGTATATCAGTTTTGCTACAGACGAAAGCGGCGAGATATATCAGGCATATAACGGATATACCTGGAATGAATTGCTTGATTCGGACCCTATTATGGAATGTATTATGCAATATCTGCCCGGATACAACAGTGCTACGGTACGCGAAGCAACTACGGCATCAATCATTTCGGATATTAGGTTGCTTACGGTAAATGTTTCGGGAAATAACGAAAAATTTGTTCGTGAGGTACAGACTGCGGTAGAAAACGGATTAACGATATATGCGACAACAGTGCCTGAAATCAGGGCAATTTCGACTATTCGCAGTATTACGCCGGAAAGAGTATATTGGGAAGATAATACAACAACTGCGGCAATTGCAGGTGGTGTTGTGTTGGGAATCATTTCATTAATTGCATATTTGTTTGGCTATGTGCTTAATGAGACAATTTGTGTTCAGTCTGATCTCGAGAAGAGATTTCCGATTAATGCGCTTGGTATTATGACCCGAAATCAGAAGGGGCTTCAGCCGTATAATCAGGAACTTAAGGCTAATCTTTTGTATACATTGGGAGAAAATAAGACACTTGTCTTTATTGATATAGATGATCATGCAGAACTAAGAGCTTTGGATTTAGAGAAAATCCTTAACTGGCAGGAAGGCGGTCAACTGGGCGGTGAAGAGGAAGTCGGCGGAGAACTTGTTTGGCACGTTCGTGAAGAAAATGATGATGATGACTGGTTCGTAGATGCATCTGACAGAGAATGGAAAATTTGTCCCATTAATGAAGGAAGTATTACTGATAAAGAGTGCAATATGATAAGAGAAGTCGGCGGTGTCATAATTCTTGTTCCCTTCTCGGTTAATAATGCTTCCCGCAAGATGGAGAGAGTACTTTCACTTCTTAAGAATCAGGATTGTAATGTTTACGGTGCTATTATCGCCGAAGCTGATGAGGAATATCTTAACAGATATTATTCGTAAGGAGCAGATATGACT
This sequence comes from Lachnospiraceae bacterium, assembly GCA_045629045.1. Lineage (GTDB taxonomy): Bacteria > Bacillota > Clostridia > Lachnospirales > Lachnospiraceae > JAILLW01. The sequence continues at coordinate 23,939 of JAZQQM010000016.1, read as the reverse complement.
TTTGAACTTCTCATAGCAGCAGTAGAAAAAGATATCGAAAAACTTGTTGATAAAATGTGCATTGACTCAAATGCGGTTATAGTTAATCAGTGCGCTGAAGATAATTTAAAACGAATTACTCGTAATGATTACGGAATTACCGTTGTTAACAGCTCCAAAAGAGGTGTCGGACTCAGCCGTAATACAGCAATAGATAATGCAACGGCTGATATTTTATTATTCGGCGATGAAGACATAGTTTATGATAAGGGTTATGAGTCAAAGGTAACAGATGCCTTTCAAAAGTATCCGCAGGCAGCAGTAATCACGTTTAACTTTGATGTGGACAGTCGAAGACGTACATATACCAATACGGAAGATCATATAGTTAAATGGAATAATTATGGTAGATATCCGGCGTATGCAATTGCTGTAAAGCGAAAAGCCATACTGGATAATAACATACGTTATTCGCTTCTGTTTGGGGGCGGAGCCAAGTATTCAAACGGTGAAGACTCACTTTTCTTACATGATTGTTTGAAGGCAGGTCTTAGGATTATGGCGGTAACAACTAAACTGGGAAGGGAAGAGTACAGAGAATCTACCTGGTTTAAAGGATATACCGAAAAGTTCTTTTTTGACAGAGGCGTCCTGTATCATTTTCTATATGGCAAGGCTGCAGGACTTTTGGGTTTTAGATTTTTATACAATAATAGAAAGACAATGTGTAAATCCATTGGATTATTTAAAGCATATGGTTTGTTAAGAAACGGAATTCATGAAGGAAAGACGTTATGATTTTATATGCATCATTGGCGGCGGTGACAATTGCATTGGCACTGTTGGTTGACAACAAATGTGCAAAGTTAAAATACGGCTTTAGCAGACAACAGGTATTGAACGGGTTAAGCCTTCTATCTGTTTTTTTGCTTTTATTTGCTGTTTCCGCATTAAGATTGAATGTGGGAAACGATTATGCCAAATATGTAGAGTTTTTTCACCTTATAAGATGTAAACTTGATACTCCTACAGTGGTCCCTACAGAGTGCGGATTTAATTTGGTATGTATTCTTATTTATCTTCTTAGCGGAAGAAATGAGAATTATTTGCTGATGTTTGCGTTGTTTGCTTTTGTGACGATTTTGCTTTTCTTAAAAGCGATGTATCGTCAGGCGGATTCATTTGCATTTACATTCTTTGTTTTTATGTGTTTTGGATATTACTTCCAAACCTTCAGTACAGTCAGATACTATTTGGCATTAGCGATTGCACTTTATTGCATACCATATGTTATCAATAAAGAGTGGGTTAAGTTTGTCTTTTTCATTTTGCTTGGGGCAACCTTCCATAAATCATTGATTGTTGTTTTGCCCTTATACTATCTGGCACAAAGATCATGGAAAAAATACCAGCTTATTATTATGGCAGCCCTTGCCTCTACTTTTTTCTTTTTCCAGGATTTTTACATGAAGCTGTTTCTTTGGGTTTATCCCACATATGAAGAAACGGAGTACCTGGAAGCAGGAACGAGTGTTATTAATATAATTCGTTGTGGGGCGATTTTGATTTTGTCATTATGCCTGTATAAGAAGCTGATAAAAGACAACCGCAAAATGAGTTTTTTCTTTTATTGTAATTTAGGTGCACTTGTCCTTTATGTATGTTGCTCATTTTTACCGGTGATTTCCAGAATAGGTTACTATTTGACAATAACTCATATCTTTTTTATTCCGGCACTTGTTAACGGAATTGAAAATACAAAGTTAAGAAAATTCGTTAAGATAGGCGTAATAGTGGCGCTGATAGGATATTTGGGAATTTTTCTGTTATATAAGGCAGGAGCGAACGGACTTAGAATCCTTCCATACCAAACATTCCTTTTCCATGACATGGTTAATATCCTGTCTGATGTTTCGTAGGAGAATTAATTGAGTAAGCTTATTTCTATCCTGGTGGTTTGTTTAAACCCGGGCGAAAAAATAATTACAACTTTAGACAGTATTAAGGCACAATCATTTAAGGATTATGAGGTTATTGTCAAAGACGGTATTTCAAGGGACGGCACGATAGAACGCCTTAATAATTATGAAGGCCTTAATATTAACGTAATTTCTCAAAAGGACAGCGGTATATACGATGCCATGAATCAAGCTGTTTCCTATGCAAGCGGAAAATACGTATATTTCCTTAATTGCGGTGACAGTTTGTATGATTCGGAAGTACTTGCCAAGATAGCCGATGCTGATGAGTCTAAAGATTCTTTGATAATATACGGAAACATATACGAAATGAAAACTGCATCCTATGTATGTCAGAATCCGATAATAGATGGATTTGCATGTTACAGAAATGTACCCTGTCATCAGGCCTGTTTTTATAATGCGGAGCTTGTTAAAACCCATCCGTTTGATACTTCCTACAAGGTGCGGGCAGATTACGAGCAGTTCTTGTGGTGCTATTTTAAGGGAAATGCTCACTTTAAGTATATTGATACAACAGTTGCTTCTTATGAGGGTGATGGATACTCCGAAAGCAAGGTGGGAGCAAAACTCTCTGCCGATGAACATAAAATTATTACGCAAAAATATATGATGCCTAAAGATGTCAGGTGTTATAGAACAAAACTGTTACTCACCCTTGCACCGATACGAAGAGGGTTGGCACACAATAGATTAACGGCAAAAATGTATAACGGAATTAAAAATACCGTTTATGGAAAGAAAAGATGAAAGTACTCTGGGTTATAAACATTATGCTTCCGCAGATTGCTCAAAAGCTGGGAAAGAACGCAACAAATCGTGAAGGCTGGATAAGCGGCGTCTTGGGAAGAATGTGTGAAAGTACAACGGAATATGAAGTAAGCATTGCGTATCCGGTAAATGAATATGGTATTGAGGAATGTACCATATACGACAATATCAAGTGTTATCCATTCTTTGAGGATATAGCGCACCCGGAATATTATGATGATGATATAGAAAGCGCAATTAATAATATACTTAAAAAGGTTAATCCGGATTTGGTTCATATATTCGGAAGTGAATTTCCTCATGCTTATGCCACCGCAAAGATTTTTGACAATCCGCAAAGAACTGTTATTTCCATGCAGGGAATATGTGCTCAGATAGCTAAGGATTACATGGCATTACTTCCTAAGCAGGTAATATCCTCGGTTACATTCCGGGATTTTGTACGTAAGGATTCGATAAAACAGCAACAGCGAAAGTTCTATTTGAGAGCGGTAAATGAAGCTGCAGCTGTTGGATGCACCAACAATATCATAGGAAGAACGAAATTTGACAAGGATGCTGTTCTTGCGATCAAAGATGACATATGTTATTTTGTAGTAAACGAAACTATGCGAAGCAGTTTCTATGACGGAAGATGGTCTGTTGACTGCGCTGACAGACATTCTATCTTTTTGGGACAGGGCGATTATCCCATTAAAGGAATGCACTTCCTTTTGGAAGCGTGTGGCATATTAAAGACCAAGTATCCAGATTTAAAGATAAAAATAGCCGGAAACAGTATTATAAATAACAGTAGTTTTAAGGATAAATTAAAAACTCCCGCATATGGCAAGTATCTAAGGAAACTGATTAAAGACGGCGACTTGGAAGATAATATCCTGGTACTGGGTAATCTTACCGAAACTCGGATGAAGGAAGAGTATTTATCGAGCGCTCTTTATGTGTGTGCCTCATATGTTGAGAATTCTCCCAATACACTTGCTGAGGCAATGCTTCTCGGCGTTCCGATTGTATGCTCAAACGCAGGCGGAATTCTTGATATGATTTCCGAAGATGAGGCGTATATTTTTGAACGAGGTGATTCAAAACAACTTGCCGAATGTATAGATGCAGTTTTTACATCGGAAGACAAGGAGCCATCGGTAGTTTTGGATAAGTGTAATTGTGCCTTTGAAAGAGCAAAGGAAGAGTTTAACCCGGAGATTAATTTTGAAGCATTAATTAAAGCATATAATGCGATAGTTGAGGGAAAATGAAAGTAGTTTTTATTTCCAACTACATAAATCACCATCAAAAACCGTTCTGTGATGCTTTGTATGAAAGATTGCAGGATAATTTTGTGTTTATTCAGTCCGAACCAATGGAAGAAGAACGTGTCAATATGGGCTGGGATACAGGCTTTGCCTCGCTTCCTTATGTGAAACTTATGTACGAAAATGAGGAAGTGTGCAGGAACCTGATTATGAATTGCGATGTCCTTTTGGCAGGTTGGACGAAGCAGGTAGATATAGTTAAGGCCAGGATGAGGCAGAAGAAGATTACGGTCAGAATATCCGAGAGGATTTACCGTGAAGGTCAGTGGAAGATGCTTTCTCCCCGAGGTCTTGTATCTAAATATTTTGAGCATTTTAGGTTTAGAAAAGGCCCCGCATACTTATTTTGTTGCGGAGCGTATGTTGCTTCGGATTTTAAACTTATTCGTTCTTATCCGGGTAAAATGTATAAGTTTGGATATTTTCCGGAAACGAAGCACTATAATATAGATAAACTTCTCGATAAAAAGAATTTAAGCGATACAATTGATATTCTTTATGCCGGCCGATTTATGAAGCTTAAGCATCCCGAATATATGATTCGCCTTGCAATGGATCTTAAAAAGGAAAATGAAAGACGTGCTGCAGATTATGCGGACCCGTTACCTCCGTTCAGGATACATATGGTCGGTGCGGGAGAACTGGAAGATACGCTTAAAAATGCGGTGGCGGAGAATGGATTAGAGGATGTGGTCACTTTCTATGGTTTTTTGCAACCGAAGGAAGTGCGTACTATAATGGAACGATGCCATATACATATATTTCCTTCCAATCACCTTGAAGGATGGGGAGCAGTTGTTAATGAATCCATGAACAGTGCATGTGCTGTAGTTGCATGTTCGCTTGCAGGTGCGATTCCGTTTCTTATAGATCAATGGAAAAACGGAGTGGCTTATGACGGTGAAGATTATGATGCAATGAAGGAAGCGGTTGTTTACCTTATGACACATCAGCTGGACCGTGAAGAAATGGCCAGAAATGCGTATGAAACAATAACCGCAAAGTGGAATGCGGATTATGTGGCAGATAATTTGATGAATATTATGGAAGGTTGGCTTGAGGGGAATAATATATTCCTTGAGGAGGGTCCTTTATCAAAAGCGACTCCCGTCAAACCCGGCCGGATGTTCTTATATATGGAAAGCGAAAAGTATAGGAAATACCTTGATGGAAGAAAATAGACAGATATTAATCAGTGTAATTGTACCCGTTTATAATGCTATGGATTGTCTCGAAAGATGCGTTACGTCTATAGAAAGACAGACATATCCGAATCTTGAGATAATTTTGGTTGATGACGGTTCAACTGATAATACAGGCGCTTTGGCTGAAAAAATAGCGCTTATGGACAAGAGAATAAAGGTTCTTCATAAACCAAACGGCGGTTCTTCGTCGGCAAGAAACTACGGATTGACTGTTGCTACCGGTGACTATATCGGATTCGTGGATGCAGACGATTATATTGAGCCGGCTATGTATGAAAGACTTCTTTTGGCGGCCATTGAGGAAAATCTTTTGATGGTGCAGACTTCCCGTGATGAGGTTGATGAAAAGGGTAACAGAATGCCGGATGTTTGCATACCGCCTGAGAATGCAGAGATTTATGATGACAGACATGTGATGAGAGAATTATTGCTTCACAAAGGAGATTGCTCTTTTTGTACGAAACTTACCCACAGGTCGCTTTTTGAAAAATATAAATTCCCGGAGGGTGAGCTTAACGAAGATTTCTATCTTTTGATACAGATGCTTTGGAAAGTTAAAGCGGTTGCGGTTTTGCCCTGGCAGGATTACCACGTGGTTTATCGAATGTGTTCCAACTCGAGAACTACGGATGAAAATTATTTTCCGCCTGTGTACAAAGATATAGTAACCAACTCGGACAGGGTATATAAGATAGTAAAAGAAGATTACCCGGATTTGATAGAGGAAGCGAAGCGCTTTGCTCTATTCCAAAGACTTGAGTATATGTTACACATTCCGATTGCACAGATGAGCAATAAGGATGCATTTTATAAGAGTGTTAAGAAATATCTTCGCAAAAACAAGTGGAGAGCTCTTGGCAATAAATATCTTACAAAGAAGAATAAGCAGTATATTTTTATACTGGGATGCGCTCCTAAAATGGCGCGAAAAATACATCGAATGAAGATGAAAGGAAGCAAAAATAATGAGTAACAAAGAAAAATATTATATAACAACAGCGATTGCATATACCTCAGGAAAACCGCATATAGGTAATTCGTATGAGGTGGTTATGGCAGATGCCATCGCAAGATATAAAAGACAGCAGGGGTATGATGTCTTTTTCCAGACAGGAACGGATGAGCATGGTCTTAAGATTGAACAGAAGGCAGCAGCAGCAGGGGTAACACCGAAGCAGTTCGTAGACAATGTTGCCGGAATTATAAGAGGAATATGTGATAATCTTAATGTTTCTTACGATAAGTTTATAAGAACAACTGATCCGGATCATGAAAAGCAGATTCAGAAAATGTTTAAGAAATTTTATGATCAGGGAGATATCTATAAGAAAGCCTATGAAGGATTGTATTGTATTCCCTGTGAATCCTTCTGGACAGAGTCACAGCTTAAAGACGGTAAATGTCCCGATTGCGGAAGAGATGTAGAGCCGGCAAAGGAAGAAGCATATTTTTTCAAAATGAGCAAATATGCGCCCAAGTTAATTGAATATATTAACGAGCATCCCGAGTTTATACAGCCTGTGTCACGTAAGAATGAGATGATGAATAACTTCCTTCTTCCCGGATTACAGGATCTTTGTGTAAGCCGTACCTCGTTTAAGTGGGGAATTCCGGTTACTTTTGATGAAAAACATGTTGTATATGTATGGATGGATGCGCTTTCAAACTATATTACCGGTATCGGTTATGATGTGGATGGCAACAGTTCAGATCTTTACAAGAAATTCTGGCCTGCGGATTTGCATCTTATCGGTAAGGATATCGTAAGATTCCATACAATTTACTGGCCCATATTCCTAATGGCATTGGGTGAGCCGCTTCCCAAGCAGGTATTTGGTCATCCATGGCTCCTTCAGGGAGGCGAAAAGATGAGTAAATCCCGTGGAAATGTTATTTATGCCGATGATCTTATCGACGTATTTGGTGTAGATGCCGTCAGATATTTTGTTCTTCATGAGATGCCTTATGAAAATGACGGTACAATTACGTGGGAACTTGTAGTTGAAAGATTTAATTCCGAACTTGCCAATATTTTGGGAAATTTGGTTAATCGTACCATTTCTATGAGCAATAAGTATTTTGGTGGTATTGTAACCGCTACGGGAGTTACGGGGGATGTTGATGCAGACCTTAAGGATGTGGTTACGGGAACCCTGGCAAAAGTTAATAAAAAGATGTCGGAGATGAAAATAGCGGATGCCTTAAGCGAGGTATTTACACTCTTTAGACGCTGCAACAAGTATATTGATGAGACAGAACCCTGGGTTCTTGCCAAGGACGAAGCATCAAAGGACAGACTTGCGGAAGTTATGTATAACTTAACGGAATCTATTGTAATAGGCGCAAGTCTCCTTAAGCCTTTTATGCCCAAGACATCAGATGCAATTTTGGAACAGCTTAACACTAAGGAACGTGCATTTGGAGATCTTGAAAAATACGGATTACTGCCTTCGGGTACAAAGGTTACGGAGTCTCCCAAGATTCTGTTCGCAAGAATGGATCTTAATGAAGTAATGGCTAAGGTGGAAGAAATAAAAGCAGCTCAGATTGCAGAATATGCCAGAGAAAACGGTGTACAGGAAGAAACTGCCGAAGATGTGATAGATATCGAAAATAAACCGGAAATCACATATGATGATTTTGCTAAGCTCCAGTTCCAGGTAGGAACAATAATTAAGTGTGAAGAAGTTCCCAAGTCAAAGAAACTTCTTTGCTCACAGGTTAAGATAGGTTCATCCGTAAAGCAGATTGTTTCAGGTATCAAACAGCATTATTCTGCAGAAGAGATGGTTGGTAAGAAGGTAATGGTTCTTGTAAATCTGAAACCGGCAACACTTGCGGGAGTTCTTTCTGAAGGTATGCTTCTTTGCGCGGAAGATGCCGAAGGAAATCTTGCTTTGCTAAGTCCTGAAAAGGATATGCCGTCGGGAGCAGAGATAGCTTAATGCAATAGGGGGGTCTATATGCAAAGAGAAGAATTTACTTTTGATTCACGTGATGGAAAGACTAAATTATATGCCTACAGGTACATTCCGGACGGTAAAATAAAGTGCATACTTCAGATTGTTCACGGAATGGCTGAACATATAGGAAGATATGAGGAGGTTGCCGAGTGGTTTGCCCAAAGAGGGATTCTTGTAACGGCCGAAGATCATTTGGGACATGGTAAAAGTGTTCCCGCAGGCGGCACATACGGATATTTTTGTTCCCAGGATCCGGCAACCGTGGTGGTGCGTGATGTACATAGCCTGAAGAAAATCACCCAGGAAGCCTACCCGGGTATTCCCTATGTTATCTGGGGGCACAGTATGGGCTCGTTTATATTGCGAAACTATATGATGCGTTATGGAAGCGGTATTGACGCGGCGATTGTATGCGGTACGGCTACCAAGCCTTCCGGTGCCATCAAAGGCGGTCTGGCAATTGCGGGTTTGCAGGGCTTATTTATGGGTGACAAGCATGTTTCGAATCTGCTTAACACAATTTCTTTCGGCAATAACAAAAATATACCGGTTGAGAACAGAAATGACTGGTTATCGACAGACCATAATGTGGCGGTTAAGTATGATGAGGATCCCCGTTGCGGATTTACCTTTACGGTAAATGGATTTAAAACGATGTTTACCTTGATTGACAGGCAGAATAACCATAAGAATGTTTCCCTTATGCCTAAGGAGTTACCGATTTATCTTATTTCCGGCAAGGAGGACATAGTCGGAGACTGCGGCCGGGGAGTTACGAAAGTGTACGAAGAGTACAAGTCTGTAGGTATGCAGGATGTTGAAATGAAATTATATGAAGGACTGAGACATGAGATTCATAATGAACCTTGCAGGGAACAGGTTTATGACGATATTCTGGACTTCATATCAAAGAGAGTTGATTTAACTTAATGAAGAGTTTTTTAAAATTTATATTTTCTACAGTACTATTTGTCGTGGGTATTTGCATCATTGCCTTTGTTATGATGGTAGGGAAAACATATAAGACAAACAGTGAAACAAGACAGGTTACGTTGATTGAGGCTGCATCTCAGGTTACCGAATCCATATCTTCCGTTACTGTCAATATGGATTCACAAAAAACATCGCAGATTATGGATTTTGTGAAATCAAAGACAGATGACGGCAGTTTAAAAAGCATAGAGGGTGTGAAAGCGGCAATCAAGGAGGGCGCAGAAGAGTTTGATCTTGAAATTTCGGAAAGTACGGCACTTCAGATGACGGATGCTCTTGAATCTCTGGAAAATATGGGCTTTTCGGTTGAGGATATGGTTCAGAAAACACAGGATCTTTATTCTAAATACGGTGATGAGTTTGTGAATCACATGGAAGAGGCCTTTGTGGATGCTGCCGGGGACGCTGCGCAGAATACGGCACAGAATTTGTGGGATAGCGTGGAAGAGACGGTAAAGAAACTTTTTTAAGTTGTTAAACCGTGACCTTAGTGCTATAATTATTTACGTATATTATGATAGCCAAAAGTGTTGATATTTCAAAAGTGGATATACGCTTTATCGATTCGGAAGAATGGGAAACTGCCATGTCTTTGGCATATAAAACATATCTTGAATTTGATGCAAAAGCGTATTCGGACGAAGGCAATGAACATTTTAAAGAATTTGTAACCGACAGTTTTTTGAAGAAGATGTTCGAGGCCGGAAATTATCAGGTTATCGGAGCATACTACAATGGAAAGATGATAGGGGTTATCTCGTTAAGAGATGATAATCATATTTCGCTATTGTTTGTAGATAAAGAATTTCATAAGCAGGGAATAGGAAGAAGCTTGATAATGGCCCTTGCCGATTATGCAAAGCTTAAACTTCACCAGAGTTGTCTGACAGTTAATGCCGCACCGTACGCTTTTGATTTTTATCGAAGAGTCGGATTTAAGGATGAGGATGATCTTGTTACAAAAGACGGTATTACGTTTATTCCCATGAAATTAGAAATTTAGGTGTATTTAATGGCAGGATTTTTAAGTATTGACAGTCCGTTTATGCAGGGACTTACCAAGCTGGCAGATTTACTGATTTTGAATCTGCTGACAATTATTTTCTTTGTCCCGGCATATATTATCGGAGTCGGAGCCTTGTCTGTTGGCAATTTTGCAGGGTTGGTGCTATGCATCCCGGTAAGTTTTCCGTGCGGAGCAGCATTGACAGCTTTGAACTACATGGTCCTTAAAATAGTTAGGGATGAAGAAACATATATTGTTAAAGGCTTTTTTAAATCATTCAAACTGAATTTTAAACAGGCGACAGCTATTTGGTTTATCGAAATGGGCGTTGTTACACTGTTGGCTGTAGACTTTAAAATAATTTCTTCAGCTTCGGTAAAGGTTCCCGATTGGTTGCCTTTTGGCTTGATAGCAGTTTCAATAGTAGCGTTTATGCTTGGCTTACATGTATTTCCACTTTTGGCCAAGTTCGACAATACAGTTTTTAAAACCATAAAGAACAGCGTTTTGGTTGGATTGATGACTTTCCCCAAAACAGTATTGATGACATTGGTTTGTGTGTTGCCGGTTGTACTTTCTTATTTTTTTGAAAGACAAATGGTTCCGTTGATTATTCTTCTCGGATTTTCAGGTCCTGCTTTTGTGTGTGCACTTATTTATAATAAGACATTCAAAAGACTGGAACCTCAGGCAGAGGAGAAGGACCCGGATGAGTGGTTTGTGGAGCCGGTTGAAGATGAGAACAACGGTTCTTTGTCTGAAACGATAATAGAGGATGAGGTTGATGCGTTACAGGTTGACGCATCGGAAGCAGTAGGTGATACTGCAGAGGATTAAAGTATGAAGGACGAGTGGAAACGGTTTCTTCTACAATGGATACTCCCGGTAGGAGTTTTCGGTGTTATTTTGGCGATATTGTTTGCCAGCTTTAATGCCAATATTAAGCAAGAGACTGTTGCAGAGTATGAAGGGGATTTAGTAGTTGCATCATCTGAGTATGCGACTTCTTTTACTGCGTCTATTAACAGGCTTCAGGCTGTTGCCGAGTCTGTCCTTGAGGTGGAAAGAACGCAGAACGGTGATGGGAACGAACCTGATTTTAAAGAGGTCCTCGGTCCTATGACGAAGTATTCCGATGCTTATATGGCCATTCTGATTGATGAGGACGGTCAGGCATATACCGATTCGGGCGCCACATTCGCGGCCGCACAGCTTCCGTATTATGAAAATATAGCAACATTACAAAACAAGGGACTTATGTTTGTTGCAGATGATGGAGTTAATGCTTCTTCGGCATTGGCTATCAAGGTGAATCTTGATGAAAATCAGAAGGGATGCGTTATGCTTTATTATCCGCTTACAGTAACTTCTCTTCGCAAACTGGTTCCGGTTCAGACAGATGTTGACAATACTGCGTTTTGCATAATCACCGATAAGGACGGAAAGATACTTGCTACCAGCGGTAAGCAGGAGAAGTATCCTGTACTTGAGAATTTTTGGGATGAGATTGCACCCAAGAATGATTCAAATACGATTAAGAGGGTTAAAACAAGAGTACAGTCATTTATGTCAGGCAGCTTTGATGTGAACTATGCCGGAGTTGCCAATGTTGTAACATATACACCGATTAACGATACAAATCTGATTCTTATGGTTAATTACCAGAAGGATAACATAAGCACTGCAGAAGAAAAGATATTCTACGACAATACCAGCAGGCTTAAATGGTTTGTTTTGATAGTTGTTATTTTTATCTTGGTTATTACTGTAATTAATATCGCTCAGATTTATATTTCATCAAAGAATACCGATGAATTAAAGGATAAGGCAGACACCGATCAATTGACCGGATTGAAGAATAAGCTTGCTACAGAGCGTGAGATTAAGGAATACATTGAAAATCATCCGGATACAATAGGCATGATGTTCATCATAGATATTGATAATTTCAAGAAAATCAATGATACAATGGGACATGCGTTCGGTGATGAAGTATTAAGAGAATTGGGACGTAATATCGGAATTAATTTCCGTGTATCGGATATTATCGGACGTACCGGTGGTGATGAGTTTACGATTTTCCTTAAGAATCTTAAGGAAGATGCCAATACATTGAGAGAAGCTCAAAAACTTATTTATTTCTTCAGACATTTCCAGGTTGGAGATTACGTTAAGTATTCTGTTACTGCAAGTATTGGTGCTGCAGTATTCCCGGCACATGGTGCGGATTTTGAGACATTATATAAAGCTGCGGATTCTGCGGTTTATAAGTCAAAGAAGCGAGGAAAGAATCAGTTGTCGTTCTATGATGACAGAGACCGTACTCCTGAGGAAGTTGCAGAAGCAGACGCACACCTTATTGACATTGAACGTAAGGAAGAAACTCCTATCGAAAGTGATAACAGATAAGAGGTTGGACAATTTGTACATCGGGAATCCGATTTTTTGTTCAAATTGTTTATGAATGCGAAATGTTACGCTGCATAGTAGCAATTCTTACAATAGTAAAAAATAATCTTTGTGAAATAGTGGCATAGTTTGTGCCACTATTTTTTTGTATACTATCAAATGTTGATAGCTATATTTATTAAGGAGGACATTTCAATGGCTAGTTTATCATTAAAGAACATTACCAAGGTTTATCCTAACGGATTCGAAGCTGTTAAGGATTTCAACCTTGAGATTAAGGACCAGGAGTTCATTATCTTCGTTGGACCTTCAGGATGTGGTAAGTCTACTACACTTCGTATGATTGCAGGTTTGGAAGATATTTCTTCAGGTGAATTAAAGATTGGCGACAGAGTTGTTAACGATGTTGAGCCTAAGGATAGAGATATCGCAATGGTATTCCAGAACTACGCTCTTTATCCTCATATGTCAGTTTATGACAACATGGCTTTCGGACTTAAGTTACGTAAAGTTCCTAAGGACGAAATCGATAAGATGGTTAAGGAAGCTGCTAAGATCCTTGACTTAACTCCGTTACTTGACCGTAAGCCTAAGGCTTTGTCAGGTGGTCAGAGACAGAGAGTTGCTATGGGACGTGCTATCGTTCGTAATCCTAAGGTATTCCTTATGGATGAGCCTCTTTCAAACCTCGATGCTAAGCTCCGTGTACAGATGAGAATTGAGATTGCTAAGTTACACCAGAGATTAGGTACAACCATCATTTACGTTACACATGACCAGACAGAAGCTATGACTCTTGGTGATAGAATCGTAGTTATGAAGGACGGTGTTATCCAGCAGGTTGATACACCTCAGAACTTATATGAGAAGCCCGCTAACTTATTCGTAGCAGGATTCATGGGATCTCCTCAGATGAACTTCTTAGATGCTGTAGTTGAAGGTGAAGGCGAGAACGTTTCACTTAAGGTTGCAGGCAAGAGCATTCCTCTTCCTCCCGCTAAGGCTAAGAAAGTTTCTGAAGGCGGTTACATCGGCAAGACAGTTACATTCGGTATCCGTCCTGAGGATGTTTATGATTCAGAAATGTTTATCGAGACTTCTAAGTGTGTATTCGATTCACAGATTAAGGTTTACGAATTATTAGGTGCTGAAGTTTACCTTTACTTTGATCTTGCTGAGTTCCCTATCACAGCTAGAGTTGATTCTCGTACAACAGCAAGACCCGGCGATACAGTTAAGTTCGCATTTGATGTTGAGAAGATTCACATCTTCGATAAAGAAACAGAAATGGTAATTACTAACTAGTCATTGGTAATATATGAGTTTAAGGGACACCTTTACAGGTGTCCCTTTTTTAGTTAAACTAAAAGGTAGGAATTAACAGGAGGATTATATGGTTTCTACGCAAATTCTCAAGAACTGTATTGAAGAACTCAATGCTATTACCAAAGTAGATATGGCAGTATATGACTCGGAAGGAATAGAACTTGTTAACACATCGGGAAGTGATATTCTTTCTTCTGAAGTTGTACGCAGCTTTATATTGTCTCCGGCAGATTCGCAGGTTGTTTCAAATAATCATTTACTTAAGGTGTATGACGAAGAAGAACTTGCTTATATCATTGTGGCATCCGGTGATGCCGACGGTGGATATACGACAGGAAGAATAGCTGTCAGCCAAATCAAAATGCTACAAATGGCATATAAAGAAAAATTTGACCGAAATAATTTTATTCAGAGTCTTCTTATGGATAATTTACTTTTGGTTGATGTATACAGCAGAGCTAAGAAACTTCATATTAAGGTAGATACTCCTCGTGTTGTATATATAATTGAGACAGGAATCGAAAAGGACAGAGTTGTTTCTGAACTGCTTAAGAATATGTTTGCGGTGCAGAACGGTGATTTCGTAACAGCTATTGATGAAACTAATGTAATAGTGGTAAAAGCCCTTGAAACTTCCATGAATGATTCCGATATATACGCCATTGCGCAGTCTATTGTGGACACGGTAAGCGCAGAGGCCATGGTTAACGTGAGAGTTGGATACGGAACTGTTGCCGAAGAAATAAAGGATGTTTCAAAGTCCTATAAAGAGGCGATGATGGCGGTAGATGTAGGTAAGATTTTCTACGCTGACCGCAGAGTTAATTCTTATAACAGTTTAGGAATCGGTAGGCTGATTTATCAGTTGCCGCCTAATTTGTGTCAGATGTTTATAGAAGAGGTGTTTGGAAATAATGATCCTTCATCCTTTGATGAAGAAATAGTGTCTACCGTATACAAATTCTTTGAGAACAGTCTGAATGTGTCTGAAACCTCAAGACAGTTGTTTATACATAGAAATACGCTTGTATACAGGGTTGAGAAACTTAAGTCAATGACGGGGCTGGATGTAAGGATTTTTGATGACGCACTTACATTTATGATAGCTATGATGGTGTATAATTATATGAGATATTTGGGGAATGATAAAGAATAAACCCCTGTGTTTGGGGAAAGCGCCATGCGTTACCTAAGCAGTTAGCTACTACCAGGCACTCCCACATCACATGAGAAATCCCTCTTAGTGCTGCTTCGTTCCCGACCTGACACGGTTCGTGGGCACTCATTGCGCAGGACCCAATGATCAACACCACTTACATAGGGCAGCCATGACACCTTCCCCAATCACAGGGGAAAGACTTTTAAAAGTATAATTTATTAGAAAGAGAAAGTCAAATTGCTTATACTGGGATTTGCAAAAACTACATTATTGGATTATCCGGAGCATGTAGCAGCCACCATTTTTACTGGTGGCTGTAATTTTAGATGCCCTTTTTGCCATAATGGGCAGATGGTGCTTAATCCTGCTTCGATGGAAAGAATAGACGAAGAGGAGGTAATTGCGCATCTTATTAAACGCAAAAATGTTCTTGAAGGTGTATGCATTACCGGAGGAGAACCAACCCTTCAGGCCGATTTATCGGACTTTATTAGGGGTATAAAGGATATGGGATACCTTGTTAAGCTGGATACTAACGGAACACATCCTGAAAAATTAAAGGAATTGATTGATGAGAAACTGATTGATTATGTAGCTATGGATGTCAAAAACTGTCAAACTAAGTACGCACTTACGGCAGGGTGTAATGATACACTTGTTTCAAAGGTCATGGAGTCAATCGATTTGTTAAAACAGGGATTTGTTGATTATGAGCTAAGGACTACGGTTGTAAGAGAACTGCACAGCAAAGAAGATTTATTCGAATTGGCTAAAATGATAGAAGGCGTTCCTAAATACTTCTTACAAAGTTATGTGGATTCAGACAATGTTATAAACAGAAAATATACAGCATATTCCAAGGAAGAACTTGAGGATATTGCACAAAGTATATCCTTTGTACATCCTAGGCTGAGAGGAATATAGTGTAAAACCACCGGGAGATTGGAATGAAACTTACACCTGATGAAAAATATATGAAAATGGCACTTAAACAGGCCCAAAAAGCGATGGAACTGGGGGAAGTGCCCATAGGATGTGTAATAGTATATGAGAATAAAGTAATAGGCAGAGGTTATAACCGAAGAAATACTGACAAAAACACTTTATCCCATGCAGAAATTACAGCGATCAACAAAGCGAGTAAGAAGATAGGAGACTGGAGACTGGAAGGTTGCACATTATATGTGACACTTGAGCCGTGCCAAATGTGTTCGGGGGCTATAGTACAGGCGAGGGTTGATCGCGTTGTTATGGGGACAATGAATCCTAAAGCCGGTTGCGCGGGCTCAATTCTTAATATACTTCAGATGGAAGAATTTAATCATCAGGTTGAGATAACAACAGGGGTATTAGCCGAAGAATGTACGCAAATTCTGACTTCCTTCTTTAAAGACTTAAGAATAAGAAATAAAGCCGAAAAATTGGCTAAAGAAAAGAAAAATCAATAGTCATGGAATGGCAATAATGTTAAAATAAATATGTATGTGATTTTAAGAAAATAGGAGGAATTTGTATGAAAAGAATCGGTTTGTTAACATCGGGCGGTGACTGTCAGGCACTTAATGCGGCAATGCGCGGCGTAGTTAAGTCTTTGCACAATGCCGAAGAAGATGTGGAAATATATGGTTTTCTTGAAGGCTATAAAGGTCTTATATACGGAAACTTCAAGATGCTTACAAGTGCAGATTTTTCGGGGATTTTAACTAAGGGTGGCACAATCCTTGGCTCTTCCCGTACTCCTTTCAAAACAATTCAGGAGCCGGATGAAAACGGACTTAATAAAGTTGAAGCCATGAAGCAGAATTATTATAAACTTCAGCTTGATGTGCTTGTTATTTTAGGCGGTAACGGTACTCATAAGACTGCCAATCTGCTAAGAGAAGAAGGTCTTAATATTATTACTCTGCCAAAGACCATAGACAATGACCTTTGGGGAACGGATATGACATTCGGGTTCCAGTCGGCAGTTGATATTGCAACTGATTGCATAGATTGCATTCATACAACAGCAGCTTCTCACGGCAGAATATTTATTGTTGAAGTTATGGGACATAAGGTAGGTTATCTTACACTTAATGCCGGCATGGCAGGCGGCGCGGATATTATCCTTATTCCTGAAATTCCATATGATATTGATAAGATTGTTGCGGCTATCGAAAGAAGACATAAGGGCGGAAGCAAGTTTACTATTATTGCTGTGGCTGAAGGTGCTATTTCAAAAGAAGATGCCGCTCTTTCAAAGAAGGATTATAAGAAAAAACTTGAGGCATCCAAATATCCTTCGGTTTCATACGAAATCGCCGCACAGATTCAGGAACGTACCGGTCAGGAAGTCAGAGTTACGGTTCCGGGACATACTCAAAGAGGAGGTTCCCCCTGCCCCTATGACCGTGTATTTGCAAGTCGTCTCGGCGCTGAAGCGGGCGAACTTATCTTAAAGGGTGAGTATGGATTTATGGTAGGATACCGTAACAGAGAAATTGTTAAGGTTCCTTTGGAAGATGTTGCCGGTAAACTGAAGATGCTTGAGCCGGATGCATCAATTATTAAGGAAGCTAAATTGCTGGGAATCAGTTTTGGAGATTAGTGTGAGTTATACTGCTTTATATCGTAAGTTCAGACCTGCTAAATTCGATGATGTCAAAGGTCAGGACCATATCGTTACAACTCTTAAAAATCAAATAAAGAATCAAAGGACGTCACACGCTTACCTGTTCTGTGGAACTCGCGGAACAGGTAAAACTTCGATAGCCAAGATATTTGCAAAGGCTGTTAACTGTGAGAATCCCGTTGATGGAAGTCCCTGCGGAGAATGCGCAATGTGCCGTTCGATTTCCGATGGAACTTCAATGAACGTAATCGAGATTGATGCCGCTTCTAACAACGGTGTTGATTCCATAAGACAGATTGTTGAAGAAGTTTCATATTCTCCCACGATGGGACGTTACAAAGTATATATTATAGATGAAGTTCATATGCTTTCGATAGGAGCTTTTAATGCGCTTCTTAAGACACTTGAAGAACCGCCTTCATATGTAATATTCATTTTGGCAACAACAGAAGTTCACAAGATTCCGATCACGATTCTTTCACGCTGCCAAAGATATGATTTCAGGCGAATTTCAATTGAGAACATTTCGGAAAGACTGAATGAACTTATTAAGATTGAGAATGTTTCTGTTGAAGAAAAGGCTATAAGTTATATTGCAAAGAGTGCGGACGGAGCCATGCGCGATGCACTAAGTCTCTTAGATCAGTGCCTGGCGTTTTATTTTGATCAGGAACTTACATATGACAGAGTTCTGGATGTCTTAGGTGCGGTTGATACGGAAGTATTCAGCAGATTGTTTAGAACAATTATTGCATCAGATGTTTCCGGTGCTATGAAATTAGTTGAAGAAATTGTTATTCAGGGACGTGAACTGGGACAGTTCGTTACAGATATGACGTGGTATTTGCGTAATCTGTTACTGCTTAAGTCTTCGGATGCAAATGAAGATGTTATAGATATTTCTTCCGAAAATATGGTACGCCTTAAGGAAGAAGCAACGATGGCTGATTCTGAGGTGATAATGCGCTACATCAGAATTATGTCGGAATTATCAAATCAGTTAAGATATGCTACTCAGAAGCGAATTCTTCTTGAGGTTACGGTTATTAAACTTTGTATTCCGGAAATGGAACAGGATAGCGAATCGGTTATCGACAGAGTGCGTGTCCTTGAAGAAAAGGTTAAAAATGGCGTAAGAGTGGCACCTGCTGAAAATGTTGCGTATTCAATGGCTTCCCAAGGAAACGAAGTGCCTAAGGAAACCCCAAAAGCAGTGATTACAAAAGCCCTCCCTGAGGATATTAAAGATGTAGTATCAAAGTGGTCTATGATAACTTCGGCCAATGATACTTTGACCCAATATCTAAAGGGTTCATACCCCAGTGTTGGAGATAATGATACTCTTGTTGTTGTGGTAGATTCGATATATTCTTACAGAAGATTTACGGATGTTACACACGCGGACGAACTTAAAACTTTTATTGCCAATGTTACGGGCAAGGAAATGAATGTAAGCGTAGTTATGCCGGGAAATGGCGGCGTATCCGAAGATACTTATCCGGATGTGCGTTCTTTCGTGGATGAAAAGATAGACTTTGATATTGAAGAAATAGATGATGAAGATATTGAAGATTATGATGATATAGAAGAAAGGGATTAGTTATGGCTAAACGTGGAGGATTCCCGGGCGGAATGGGTATGCCCGGAAACATGAACAATTTGATGAAGCAGGCACAGCGTATGCAGCGCCAAATGGAAGAGTCTCAAAAGGAATTGGAGACTAAAGAATTTACAGCTACTGCAGGTGGCGGAGCAGTTAAAGTTACTGTTACCGGCAGCAAGGAAGTGACACAGGTTATTCTTGATAAGGAAGCGGTTGATCCTGATGATGTTGAGATGCTTCAGGATTTAATCATTGCGGCTACTAATGAAGCACTTCATATGGCAGAGGAAGCAAGCTCTGCAGCTATGGGTAAGATGACAGGTGGTATGGGTCTGTTCTAATGGAACTGTATAGTGGACATATTAACAAGTTAATATCAGAACTTGCGTCATTACCGGGAATAGGTGAGAAGTCAGCTCAACGTTTGGCTTTTCATTTAATAAATATGCCGGAAGCGAAGGTTAAGAAATTGGCTGATACTATAGTAGAGGCAAAGGCTAATGTTCGGTATTGCAAGGATTGCTTTACTTTGACGGACAAGGAATTATGCCCTGTGTGTTCAAGCGAGCGCCGTGACCATAAAACAATTATGGTTGTGGAAAGTGCAAGAGATTTGGCAGCATATGAGAAGACAGGCAAATATAACGGAGTGTATCATGTGCTTCACGGAGCAATATCCCCGATGCTTGGAATCGGTCCAAACGATATTAAACTTAAGGAACTTATAGCAAGACTTGAAGGCGATATAGACGAAGTAATTATTGCTACCAATTCAAGCCTTGAGGGAGAGACTACAGCAATGTACATAAGCAAACTTATTAAACCTACGGGAATTAAGGTAACCAGGATTGCATCCGGTGTACCGGTAGGAGGCGACTTGGAATACATTGATGAGGTGACTTTGCTTAGAGCACTTGAAGGAAGAGTAGAAATATAATTAGGAGGGACTATGGGAGTTATTATTACAGAGTTTGGAAAAACTAAAAAAGACAAAAAAGAAATTAGTAAGTATACTATTTCCAATTCAAAAGGAATGAAGGCCTGTGTTATTAATTACGGTGCTATTTTAACTAACTTATTCGTTCCCGATAAAGACGGAAATGCAGAAGATATAGTTCTCGGATATGACAGACTTAAGGATTATTTCAAGAACGGAAGTTTCTTTGGTGCAACTATCGGACCTAATGCAAACAGAATCGCAAATGCGTCCTTTAGTATAAACGGAACTAAATATCAGCTTGATATAAATGATGGCCCCAATAATCTTCATTCGGATTTTGAAAAGGGCTATCATAAGCAGGTTTTTGATGCAGAAGTTAAAGATAACAGTGTTACCTTCAGATTAAAAGATTCTGACGGAAACATGGGATTTCCCGGTAACAAGTCAATATCTGTTACTTATACAGTAACCGAAGACAATGAGCTTTCTATTCATTATGAGGCTACTTCGGATACAGATACCGTAATTAATATGACCAATCATACATATTTTAACCTTAACGGTCATAAAGCAGGCAATATCGAGAATCATACACTTTGTATAAATGCCGAAAAATATACGCCGGTTGTTATGGGAGCTATTCCGACAGGAGAACTTGCGCCGGTTAAAGATACTGTATTTGATTTTACTTCACCTAAGAAAATCGGTGATGACATTAATAAGGATGTTGAACAGCTTAAGCTTGTCAAAGGTTATGATCATAACTGGGTACTTGATAACTATGACGGTAATATGCGTAAGATAGCAACCGTAAGTGCTGACAAGGCATCACGTACAATGGAAGTGTATACAGACCTTCCGGGTGTTCAGTTCTATGCAGGAAACTGTATCGGAAAGACAAAGGGTAAGGAGAAGATGAAGTATTATCCAAGATACGGACTTTGTCTTGAAACTCAGTATTATCCAAATACTGCAAATGAAGAATCATTCCCGGGATGTATTTACGGACCGGACAGAAAGTACGATACTACGACTATTTATAAATTTGTTTAATTATGTCAGGAATAATTAATTTAGTAAAAGAAAAGAAACGTCGACAATATGATACAGAGGTAGACTATCGCGAAAGAATACGGGCACATAAACTGTCCGTATTTTTGAGGACTCTCGGAGTTATAGCCGTACTCATTGTTGTAATCGTAATAATGAATATATCTTTTAACGATAAAATATATTCTGAAACAAGAGTAAATAAGAGCAGTCCGGTTTCGGTAGTGCAGGGTGCCCGCACATTGAATCTTGGCGGTAAATTATTTATATACAGTAAAGATGGTGCAACCTGTATTGACGGTGATGGAAAGGCTTCCTGGAACCAATCATATGAGATGCAGTCGCCTATTGTTTCAATATGTAATAATACTGTTGCTATCGGTGATTATAACGGACGTACAATTTATGTTGCCAATAAGGACAATATTTTGGGAACCGTTAAAACGAATTTGCCCATACGAGATATCAGTGTGTCCGATAACGGTGTTGTTGCTGCGGTGCTTGATGATTCGGAAGTAACCAGAATATTCGTATATAACGGTAATAACGATACTGATGAACCGATAGTTCAGGCAAAAGCCACAATGAATAAATCCGGTTATCCAATTGCCGTCACATTAAGCCCTAACGGAAAACTTATGATGGTTTCATATTTTTATGTGGACAGCGGAAATATGAAGTCGTCGATTGCCTACTATAATTTTGGTGAAGTCGGAAGTAATGAGGCTGATAACTATGTAAGCGGATATGATTATTCCGATACGGTTATTCCCTATGTGAAATTTATGGATAATGATTCGTCTTTTGGCGTGTCCGATGACAGAATTGTATTTTTTGACGGCAAGGAAAAACCGACAAATATAGCATCAGTGATGCTGGACGCACGAGTTTTGGCCGTATATAACAATGAAGAGTATGTCGGACTTGTCAGCCCCGATACTACGGGAAATGCGCAATATCGTTTGGATATATACAGCGCAACAGGTACATTGGCAGGCTCAAGGTCAATTGATTTTGAATATACAGATATTATTTTCAATAAGGACCAGGTTATTATCTATGACGGTAACAGGATGGAAATCTCTACAATAAAGGGACTTTCGAAATTCGCAGGCAGCCTAAGTAATAATACCAGTCTTGTTATACCTACCAAATCGGTTTTCAATTTCCTAATGGTAGATGCAGATTCGATTAATCAGGTTGAGCTTAGATAAACGATGGATATTAACATTTATTCAATTATTCTTTTTGCTATTGTTGCATTGATATTTGTGTGGCGAATATCACGTTCCTATAAAACGGGATTTGTAAGCGAACTGGCCAATGCAATTTCTATACTGATTGCGCTTATAATCGGATTTTTGATTAGAAATATAATAATTAGTTATATAGCATCAAGGTATGGAAGAATTTTGGCATATCTTTCGGTAATAGCAATAGTTCTTCTTATATATAAACTGCTGAAACTGATTTTTGGTGCAATGAAGCTGTTTGCTTCTTTGCCGGTTATTAAAGTGGTTAACAGATTGCTTGGTATTTTGCTTGGAGCAGGAGAAGCATTTATTATTGTTTTGTTTGCAGTAAAAATTTTAAAAGAATGGCTTGAAATATAGAAAGGATATACTTATGAAAGCATTGGAAGATTACATTAGAAGCATACCTAATTTCCCTAAAGAGGGTATTATTTTTAGAGATATTACAACTTTGATTCAGGACCCGGAAGGTCTTAAACTGGCCATTGATATGCTGGTAGATGCACTTAAAGATATAGATTTTGACTATCTTGTGGCTGCAGAAGCAAGAGGATTCGTATTTGCGTCTCCAATAGCATATGCCCTGGATAAGGGTGTTGTACTTGCCAGAAAGAAGGGTAAGCTGCCTTACAGGACAATTCAGGTTTCATACGATCTCGAGTACGGCAGTGAGACGATTGAGATGCATGAGGATGCATTAAAGCCCGGAGATAAAGTTGTTCTTATCGATGACTTACTTGCAACAGGCGGTACATTAAGTGCTATTGCCAAGTTGGTTGAGACGACCGGAGCTACGGTTGCCGGTGTTGCCTGCGTAATTAATCTTCCTGCACTTGGCGGTGAAAAATTGCTTGAGAAGTACGGTGTTACCACCTTGGTTTCTTTTGATGGGGAATAGTATAGCTGTTCTATCTGTAAGGAAATAGTAAGTGGCCCCGTCATCCTGTGGATAAATCAATTAAAAAGATAAAATTAAGTGGAAAAATCTTGAAAAATGTGTTGACAAGGTTTTTCCTTTTTTATATAATAATTTTCGCGCCTGTTACGAAAAAGTGTTGAAAAACACTGAAAAAACAGGCATGTACCTTGACAGTTGAACATCAATGCAACCCTGAAGATTCCTATTAAAAGTTGCATCAGAACTTCTGCTGATGTAACGGAATTTATTCAGAAGAACACAAATCCTTAATTTCAGTAATGAAAGAAATGCCAGTTTAAACTGGTTAGGAAAAAACTTTTTTGAGAGTTTGATCCTGGCTCAGGATGAACGCTGGCGGCGTGCTTAACACATGCAAGTCGAACGGAACTTTCCTCCCGAAGAAGAAACTAGCTTGCTAGGGACCAATTCATTTGGGAAGTTTAGTGGCGGACGGGTGAGT
>JAZQQM010000015.1:0-33819 GCA_045629045.1 Lachnospiraceae bacterium | reverse complement strand
TGAAGTGCACCCCAAATGTTAGACATTAAACTAACATTTGGAGGTGCATTTTATTATGTCTAAATATTCTTATGAAGAAAAGTTGGAAGCTGTTCTTAGAGTTGTTGATGAAGGTATGTCTATAAGTGCTAGTGCAAAGATTACCGGTACTGCTTCTGAACATGTGCGAAGATGGGTTATGCGGTATGAGCAGTTTGGTCCCGAAGCTTTATTACTAAAGCACGGAACCTATGATGGTTCATTTAAACTTTCTGTTATAGAATATATGCATAGCAACCATTTATCTATTTCACAAGCTGCAGTCTTGTTTGGAATACCCACTGATGTTACCGTTGGTAAATGGGAACGCATATACTATGAGGAGGGACCTGATGCTCTATTTAGAGATAATCGTGGTCGACCAAAAATTATGAGTTCTAAACCATCTAAGAAAAAACTTGATAAGAAAACAGAAGAAGATCTTATTGCTGAAGTGCAACGCCTTCGAATGGAGAATGAATACCTAAAAAAATTGCAAGCCTTAGTTCAGGAAAGAATTGCCCGAGAGAATGGGAAAGAGCCACCATCATCGAAGAATTAAGGCAAAGATATAAGCTGGCAGATTTGCTTGCATTTGATGGTATGCCTAGAAGTACATTCTATTTCTATATAAAACGAATGAAACAACCAGATAAATATGCTGAGTTAAAAGATGTTATAAGACAGATATTTTCTGAAAATAAAGGTAGATATGGGTATAGACGAATCACTTTGGAGCTTTGTAATCGTGGATACCATATCAATCACAAAACTGTTCAAAAGCTAATGAAGCAGTGTGGATTAAAATGTGAAATTAGAAGGCAAAAATATCGTTCATACAAGGGAGAAGTGGGCAAAGTTGCACCGAATATCTTATCAAGGAACTTTGTTGCTGATAGACCAAATCAGAAATGGGCGACAGATGTAACAGAGTTTGCCGTAAAAGATCAAAAAGTATATTTGTCTCCAATTCTAGATATGTATAATGGCGAAATAATTAGTTATAATCTTTCACTACATCCTACATTTCATCAGACTATGGATATGTTGGATAAGGCATTTGAAAAGATATCAGATACTACAGGATTAATTCTACATTCAGATCAAGGTTGGCAGTACCAGATGAAAAAATATCAATATCGTTTAAAAGAGAAAGGTATTGTTCAGAGTATGTCTAGAAAAGGCAATTGCTTAGATAATTCCGTAATGGAAAACTTCTTTGGTTTATTAAAAACAGAGATGTTTTACAAGCAGCATTTTGATTCTGCAGAACATTTGATGAGAGAGATCGAGAAATATATAGATTACTATAATAACAGAAGAATTAAATGCAAACTAAAAGGATTGAGTCCAGTACAATACCGGATTCAATCCTCAATAGTTGCTTAATTAACCGTCCAACATTTGGGGGTCAGTTCATTACTGTGGCTCTTTTTCTTCTTTCTTAATATATCGTGTCCATTTGTAATTTCCGTACAAACCGTTGGTGAAATATCCGAACTTGTACGCCAGCAGTACCCACTGACCGTTTAGGATATTAAAGAATGTTTCGACAATAACGTAGATATACCAGGTCCACCAGGATTCCCTCGAGCGGAAGAACATAAGTATTCCGTCAAGAATACTCATTACCGCAAGGCTCGCATCTACGTAAGCACTGATTTTTTCAATGGTATCGTTGGCATAAAAACTGGTGTCCACATTAATCTTCGCCATGAAGTAACCGATAACGGCCGAAATAACAACAACACCAACCATAATAAGTATTGTCTGCCACCTCTTAAGCCTTCTTACCTTAGTGGTCTCATACTGCTTATTATCCTTATGTCTACGCCATTCGAAGAAGCCCGCCGTATGTGCAGGTATCCAGAAAAAAATGCAAACAGCCATGGATGCAAATCTGGTACGAAGCAAAAGCATACATACAATCTCAAGCACCTCTACAACATTGTAAAGTAAAAATGCCCACTTATTCTGCTTCGAAAACATAAGTTCACAGAAGCATCCTATTACGGAATCAAAAAAGTATAAAACCGTAATCAGCACGCCGGAAGCCAATACCTTTCCTGTCTTTTCGGAAACAACATCCTCCTCCGGAAGAAGAATTGAAAGCACCAGTGTCAGTGCAATTATTACCAGCATCCATATAAGTTCATATACCGTGAAGTTCAGGAAGAATGTTTTTAGCTTAAACATAAATCCCGGCTTTTTGTCCTCATCGGACTGTATATCTTTGTCCAAAGGGTATAACTCTATGAATTTGGTATCCAGTTTTTCAAATAATGACTTATTCTTAAATGATGAATTCATCTGTAAATATCGGTTCCTGTCTCATTATATTGTCAGCATATCTTCGAAAATGCCGACCCAATCATAAGCTTTGAGCTTTCATATGTCAAGCCGCCCTGAATAAAAGCCGTGTAAGGTTCAACAACCGGGCCGTCACAGGTAAGTTCGATGGTAGAGCCCTGAGCGAAGCATCCTGCAGACATAATTTCTTCATGAGGGTAGCCCGGCATTTCGCAGGGAACCGATGCATATATTGAATCAACAGGTGAAACACTCTGAAGTGTCTGGCAGAATTTAACCAGTGCATCTTCCGAACCGAAATCTATCGTCTGAATAATATCGCTTCGATAATCGTTATATTCGGGAATTATTCCTGTATACCCGAGTTTCTTGGCTATATAAGAAGTAAGTATACCCGTTTTAACCGCATTGCATACGGTAGTGGGTGCCATGAACAATCCCTTAAGGAACTTAATATTCTGGTTATAATTGGCACCAAGATATTTACCCATTCCCGGAGAAGTCAGGCGGTCTGCTACCTGATCGATTAGGTCTGCCCGTCCTGCCACATAACCTCCCGAAGTTGCTATTCCTCCACCTAAGTTATGCATAAGAGAACCTGCCATAATATCTACACCGACCTCTGTCGGCTCTTTTCTTTCAACCAGTTCACCGTAGCAGTTATCGCACATAATTATGACACTGCTGTCAATTTCTTTGATTATTCCGCATACTTTTTCTATCTGTTCTATGGTAATTCCGTATCTTCTTGAATAGCCGCAGGAGCGTTGGATTTCAACCAGTCTGACTCCGCCTTTTTTGATACGCGCTGCTATGGCTTCATAATCAAAATCGTTATTAACAAGTTCTATCTGCTCATAGCTTATGCCGTTACGTGATAATGCCAGCGGACTTTCGCCTCTTATACCCATAATTTCCTGAAGAGGATCATAGGGTGCACCGGCAATACACATCATAGTATCTCCCGGGTGAAGCAATCCGGATAATGTAAGGTATATGGCATTCGTACCGGACATAATCTGAGGACGAACCAATGCATCTTCGGCCCCCAGAACTTCCGCATATATTTTTTCTATCTTATCTCGTGCTTCGTCAAAGAAAGAATATCCGTTGCTTTCGGCAAAATCCGAATACGCAACCTCATTTTCCAAAAAGGCATTCATTACCTTGGTACAATTATCAAGCGCCACTTCCTCGGCCAATGAAAAATAAGGCTGACATTCTCTTTCGGCCTCGGTTATAAGTTGTTTAATTTTGTCGTTAAGAAATATATTACTCATTTATACCTCGTAATCCATACATGTTCTGCTTGCAGTAAATGGGCGAACCTTTCCGTCGGCAACTGCCACATGCTCGGGATGAACCGCATATCCCTTAAGCGACGCCTCATCTTCAAAAGTCGAATCCAGCATCACATCACAATTTGATGAAGGCAGCGGATTTATATTAACCTTAATATCAATCATTCCCGGAATCCTGCCTGTCAATCCCTCAAGGCCATCCTTGATTCCCTTCTTAATATCAGCCTTCTGCTCATTCGTATACTCATCTTTAAGTGTCCATAAAATAACATGTTTAACCATTTTGTCACTCTCCTTCCCGTTGCATTATATCATAAATGTGACAGCGGGGACGGTTCTTTCTGTCACATTTCCAGTCTTTATGCGCCTTTCGCAAAAAAGTGTGACAGAAAGAACCGTCCCCACTGTCACAAAAAAATGAGTCAGGAGCGTACTCCTGACTCAAACCCTGTAATTCCCCAATTACATAGAATGTATGTGAACACAGAAGAATATCTTCCGTGTTGCACGCTTATATGAATCTTCGAAGTTCCTTAAGAAGAGCTTCTGCAGTAATAGGCTTTGCAATATGAGCATCCATTCCGGCATCCATACTCTTCTGACGGTCTTCCTCGAAGGCATTAGCCGACAAAGCAATAATCGGTATATGCTTTTTAGAATACAGTTCGCGAATATGGGTAGAAGCTTCATATCCATCCATGTAAGGCATCTGAATATCCATGAGAATAAAATCATAGAAATCCGGGCCCTGCATACGAACTCTCTCGATGGCAATACGGCCATCCTCTGCCTCAGTAACTATCATTCCCTCTTCAGTTAGGATGTCAACCGCAATCTCACGGTTAAGTTCGTTATCTTCTACCAAAAGCACCTGTTTGCCTTTGAAATAATGTCTGTCCACACTTTCGGATTGCTCAACATTATTGTCTTCTTCCGTGTCTTCAACGACACTAAAAGGAATATCAATAGTAAATATGGAACCATTGCCCTGTATACTTTCACAATAAATGTTACCGCTCATAAGTTCCGTAAGGGCTTTGGCAAGAGATAATCCAAGACCTGTTCCCTGTATTCCGCTGACAGTAGTATTTTCTTCTCTTGCGAACTCGTCGAAGCATCTGTGAACGAATTCCTTGCTCATTCCTATACCGTTGTCCGCCACTACGAATCTGTAAATTGCTATACCATCCTCCGCATCGGAAATCTGATTAAGGGATACTGTTACCCATCCACCTTCAAGGGTATATTTAACGGCATTCGAAACAAGATTAACAAGAATTCTTTCGGTTCTTAATACATCAACATAAGCAAACTTATTTCTGATATTTTTTATCGCAAAGGCAATGTCTATATTTTTAGCCGATGCCAGTTCTTCCATCATCGGTTTAATACCCATAAACACCTTTTCCATATCGGCAACAGATGTATTTATCGTAACCATACCGCTTTCGATTCGGCTCATGTCCAGAATATCGTTAATAATCGAAAGCAGCATTTCGCTTGCGGACTTAACCTTCAAAAGACTGGATTTCACCTTGTATTTGTCTTCGATATCACGAAGTGCCATATTGGTAAAACCGATAATCGCATTCATCGGTGTTCTGATATCATGTGACATATTAAACAGGAAGTCAGTCTTAGCACGGTTGGCACGCTCTGCCTTTTCAAGGGCAGCCATCTCACGTTTCGTTTCCTGATCAACGTTATGGAAGCCGGCAATCAGGTAATTTGAAGCATGTTCGTCCGGAACGAATTTAGCCTGATAATACATAATCTGCGCATCAATCAGGATACGGAAATTAATGGTATAATATCTGTCCTTAAGAAGTGCTTTTCTGATTACTTCTTTACGGGTTTCCGCTATAAAAGCTTTCCTGTCATCAGGATGCACCAGTGTTTCACTTAGTTTATCAAGACGCTCAGAGAAATTACTGATTTCCAACCAGCCCGGTATATACTTTTCAAAAATAGGATCAAATCTATACTGAACTTCGGCATCCGTATTGGAATCAACATATACAACACAGCCAAAGTCATCTGCCAAAGCACTCATAACCGCTTTGTCTCGTTCATCCTTTTCCTTACGGCTAAGTTCAAGTCGTATTTCTTCGTCCTTGTCGGCAAAACCAAGGGCTACAGCTACGGGAGTACCGCCCATATTGCCAACCTTAACGAATTTCATTTCGCAATAATGGCCTTCGGAATCTCTGTATTGGGTAAGGAATGTCTTCTTACTTTGAAGTTCTTCCATAATATTATCTATAGAACCGGCCTTTAACATCATAGCCCGGTCTTCAGGATAAATAAGTCTGTCAACATACAATCTGTATGCCTCGGAATATGTAATTCCGCTCCTGAATACAGAACCGAAAGTAGTCTCTGTTTCTTCATTCATCGTATAGGGATCAAGGGCATCCGTCTTCAAATCAATGTAGTATACCGACGTATACTCAGAAGCCAGAATCTCTATAATTTCGAAGTTACGCTCGATGATCTCGCGATTCATCATTTCTTTTTGGATTTCTTCGGTAATATCGATAAACCCAAACACTGCATGTGCTTCATTATCGCCTCTTATAATCTGAAGTCGATAATTCTTTTCAGTTCCGCCTGCAATATCTCTGAACATAACGGTAAAAGAAGATTCCTTCTTGAGTCGTTCACGCAAATAATTAGGACGCATAATATCCCGAAGCATATCCTGATCGTCAGGATGCACATCAGAATCTATGTACGCCATAACAGAATTGAAATAATTGTTGTTAACAGGGAAACGCTCATCAAGATCTTCCGTACGTTTGTAAGGCACGCAGGAACAATCCTCCAGCGAAACATAATAGGCCGAAACATATGTGTTAAGAAAATAATTAGAGAACACTTCTATCTGATTAAACTTCTCCTGAGCCTTCATTTGGAAGTGCATGATATCTGAAACATCTCTGTGAGTACCTTCAAGTCGTATACCCTTTGTATATTCGTAATTGCGTACTCCGCCACAGCGAACATAAATCACGCCCTTATCAGGGTCATGCCAGGAATACTGAACTTCTGCAGCTTCACCGTTTGACATCTTGTCAACAGCCGCCTGTACATAAACATAATGCTCCGGGTCAACATTGTCATACCAGGCATGATATGTTTCTTCCGGAGACACCTGCTTAGTCAGTCCCAGCAGATGAAGCATTGTTCTATCTACGTACATCCTCGGAGCAACATCCTTGTCAATCTCAATTGCCCATATTCCGATTTCGAACTTTTCGAATAAGTTATTATTCAGTTCAATTGATCCAAGCTTGTCCATAGATGCTCCTTAGGGTACAAAGATATACAATTAATCCCCCACAATTCTAATTTACCATGTGGTTTTTTCATATTCCGTATCAAATTTGTCGCAAAAGGTATCAATTTTTTCGCATAAAAACAGTCCGGTCATCCCGTATACACTTTGGACATCCGGACTGTAATATTAATCTTACTAATTAGTTGTTGCTTTAGTTGCTGCTTCCTCCTGAACTTGCTGATGAGTTTGCAACCATTGTCGAAATAAGAATCATCATCATAACTTCTTCAACCAGAATAGTAGCAATTGTATTAGCCACAACAGTTGAAGATACGAGTGATGAATCCGGCAAATATGCGATAGCAACTATCATCTGTGCAAACATATGACGCTGACGAGCCGATATTGAATACCACTTGAAGCCCTTCTTGGTCTTAAGGTAAGCATCAACTTCCGCTGTCATGCTGATTATCTCATCGGTGGGCTTGTCAAGCAAAGTCAAAGCTGCGACAGCGCCAAGACCGTACTCTTTGCTGACAGGAATCTTAGCAGCCTTAAAGCCTGCGATAAGTTCCTTAACCTGCTGTGCTTTGGCATCTGTAGGCTTGGGAACAATGGAAAGAACCTGTGCCATGGTATGAACAGAATCCTTGGATAAAGCAACCTTCTTGTTAGCCTCGTATCCGCTTTCGATTTCCTCAACAACAGCGTCAATATTAAGACCCGAAGTTACCAGCATAGCAAGGAAACCTCTATCAGAATCCCAAATAAGCATAGGATGCTCACTCTTTAACTTCTTGTAAAGTTCCTCAAGCTTGGAAATATTCTCATCCGCTTTGTCCAAACCACCGTTTTCGTAGAGAATAAGCGAAGCCATAACCATATATGGCGATGCTGTCAGTTTATGAAGCGAGCGAAGCTTCTTGTACACCTGGAACGACTCATCTATATACTTCTGAGGATCATCTGCAAGTGCCATTTTGGTAGCAACAAGCGAAAATGCGATTCCTCTGAATTCCGAGAATACGCTTACGCTCTTTTTGAGAATCTTCTTGCATTCAGCGTACTTATCCGCATCAACGTGTTTGTTGGCAGATGCACAAAGATATGCTGCCATGATTGCGCATGCATTACTGTCGGTTTCCCATAACATCTTCTTGCGCAGTTCTGTACGGTCGGCCGCAATCTGATCAACCAAAGCTGTTAATTTTTCTTCCATAATTCTACCTCTCATTCTTAATATATTCGTAACCGGGCATCATAAACATATGATGTCAATTTAGATGCTCAGCACAAAGTTCGTAATCAATATAACTGCCAAAAATATGGGGCAAAGAATACAAATGTTGAAGCGGTACAGTATCTTCCATGCAAACTTGTTACCGCCTGAACATACCTCATCCTCAACGTACTTCGTCTTGGCGAAATATCCGATAAGAATACATGTAATAAATGCAACAATCGGCATAAGCACATTATTCGAAACGAAATCATAAAAGTCAAGGAACTGATATCCGAAAATTGTGATATCTTCCCACTTGCTGTATCCAAGTACCGATGTCATACCAAGTACTGCCACGAATACAAAGCATATAATTGTTGATGCAACTCTGCCCAGATTAAACTTATCTTTAATTATTGATACCATTGCTTCAAGCAATGAAATCGAAGATGTCAAAGCTGCAAGCGCAACCAAAAGGAAGAATACTGTTCCTACTATCTGACCGCCCTTCATTGTTAAGAACACATTAGGCAGTGTAATAAACATAAGACTTGGGCCTTTATTAAGTGCCGCAGCATCACCGTTGCTAAAAACATATACCGCAGGAACTATAATAAAGCCTGCAAGAAGAGCAACGCCTGTGTCAAAAATCTCTATCTGATGAACCGACTTCTCTATAGAATCTTCCTTACGCATATACGAACCGTATGTAAACAGAATACCCATGGCAATTGATAAAGAATAGAACAGCTGACCTACCGCAGCTACAATTGCTTCAAAGAATTTGCCTACCGTCATTCCGCTAAAGTCAGGCAAAAGATAATACTTAATACCTGCCGAAGAACCCGGAATTGTAATACAGTAAATCGAAATACCGATAATACATGCTATAAGAAGCGGCATCATAATCTTTGATATCTTTTCGATTCCCTTTGTAACGCCCATGATAATAATGGCAGCCGTAATAACCGCGAATACTCCAAAGTATATGGTCGACTGACCCATATTGCCTATGTATCCCGTAAAGAAGCTGCCGTCATCAGCCGCCGCGGTTCCCTTTCCGGTTATGAACACAACAAGATACTTGATTACCCATCCGCCGATAACACAATAGTACGGTGTGATAATAAACGGAACTACCGATGCAATAGGTCCCATGAATCTGAATCTTTTGTCAACCTCGCCATAGGCGGCTATAACCGATTTGCCGGTGCGTCTTCCGATTGAAATTTCGGTAATCATCATAGTAAATCCGAATGTTACCGCCAAAATAATATAAATAACCAGGAAAACTCCGCCGCCATACTTGGCTGCAAGATACGGAAATCTCCATATATTTCCCAATCCGACTGCAGATCCTGCTGCCGCCAGCACGAATCCTATCTTACTTCCGAACCCCTCTTTCTTGTGTGTACCCATAAGCATAATCCTCTTTTCAAAACATAATATAAATTATACCATAAGTGTGACAGTAGGGACGGATCTTTTTGTCACATTCCGCAATATTATCAGCATTCTGAAAAAAGTGTGACAAAAAGAACCGTCCCTACTGTCACATTTTTGCAAACAAAAAAGCGGTCCCCGGAAGGGTACCGCTGTCTCGCTCATTTATCATAAATTAATATGAAAAACGATCATCCGTTAATCATTATAAAATATTCATATATATTCCACATCACCCATTTTGAAGAAAAAATGGCTATTTTAACATATATTCTTTAAGTTGTTTACGATTACTTATGTCTAATTTAGTAAACACACTTGTAATATGCATCTTTATGATTTTTCTTAAGACATGTCTCTATCAAGCCCTGTAATAAACCGTGATGTTCGCCAAGGGGCTCGAATAACCCATCTTCCCTGGCCATCTCATACGCTTTGTTAAAATACTTCTTACCAAGTGTTAAGTTGCTAAAGGAATAAATCAGCCATGCCGTAATTTTAATATACGGATTCGGATAATCGAGATATTTGGTCAGAATCGGAAAAGCCTCTTCCTGGTTCCCCGAAAAGAAGAAGAACTCCGCAAGAGCCATATCTTTGACCACAGGGTTCGTAAAAGAGTCAATATACTCACGATAATGGCCCTGGGGAATCTCAGAATTAAGCACAATCATAGGGACATACTCTTCCCCTGGGAAGCGAATGTCGTTGTGGTGGATGTCGTTTTTCATGATTTTATTTTGTAATATATATCGTCAACTGTCAATTGCATTTTCTGCATTAAAAAAGCCCAATCCCAACGGATTGAGCTTAATATTCATGTACAAAGATATACTTACCGGGCTACTTCCTGCATTTCAAGAAAACCTGCCACAGCCTTGTAACCGTAATACTTTTCCGTAAATTCCATTCCGTCTAAAGCGCCTGCCTGAATGGAAATCTCATATTTTTTATTATCATTGCCTGTAAGTCTGATTACGAAATTCGTATTGCTCTTGGCAGCCAGTTTTTCAAGTAATTCCTTGGTAAAGGTATTTCTTCTCTTCAGTTCAAGAACTGTCGTCTGTCCTGCGGGAGCATTGTCTATCTTTTTAAATAAATTCTCGTAAAATACAATATCTGATGAAATAATTGTTGTATCCTTGGTAGCTCCGCATGAGCACTGATAGCCTTCGATTCCGTCGGTCTCTTCGGTCGGATACTTAATTATGCAATGCTTATAGTCATGTATATGGATAGGGGCATTTGGCTCTTCGGGTTTAGTCGGTGCAGGAGCCGTCACAGGCTTATTATTTGGAGAAACATGGCGGGTAATGGTAAAGGTTTGGTAATCAGCATTCCAATGTAAGTAAAGAGTTTCGTCAAGGATGAACTTATCACCTGCCGAATACTGCAGTGCGCTAGTATCGGGGCTTATATGGTCGGTTACCATATCGATTCCCACATATTCAATCGTAATGTCTCCTTCTTCCAGTTCATTATAAATTTCCATAAATACGCCGCTGCTAACAACAATCTCATCGTTCGGCGATTCGAGTTGCGAACCATCTCTTGTAATTCCTGTATCAGTTATCTTATATTCCGTCGTCGCTGCCAGTGCAGTATTGGGAAGCATCACAATGGTAAACAGTACAGCTGTCATTGTAATTATAGATATAATAATATTTTTCGCCTTTAACATTTCTCGTCTCCTCACATATTTGTATTATACTGTTGCAAAACAACATCCATAACTATGATATAACAAAAAAACGAGCGCCGCATCACCCATTTTTAAGAAATAATGGTTATATTTGACACAGCCTGTACGGGAAATCCCACTCCTCCCGGAACCGGCGACAGGAATATTATATTACTATTCTTCATGATGATTTCTACTTATTTCATCATATGTAAGCATGAAATAGTCTCTGGGAACCGTATCTGGAACATATCCGTTTGTTATGGGGTCATCCCATGTTACATCCACATAATACTGTTCTCCGTCTATTGTTACTTTATTCCATGCATGGGGTCCTGCGCCCATACTGTTATATCCTTCTCCGGTAACTACATCGCACTCTATTCCCAATCGATTTAGGATAAGCTTATACGCTTTGGAATATCCGGAACATACAGCAGTATGTTCAACCAAACAGCCATAGCAATCATATGCATGTGTCACTATCGATGTATCATTAGATGCATAAAGCGAATAATAGTACGTATTAACATCATATTCACAATTAAGTACTATGTAATCATGTACGAAAAGAGCCCTGTCATAATCAGAATCATATATTTGTGCCATCTGAACAACAGTATTAACCACATCCTCCAGTTGTTGTTCTTTAGCCGGCACGACTGACATATCGCAGTTCATAGTAGGATAAATCGTATAGGTTACCAGCGGGCCGGACGTTAAATGAGATCCCGTTGAACCGCCACTTAGCCAAAATAATTCCGGATGATCATCCAAAACTTTTCTAAACTGTGAATATATGTCATCCGATGATATAAATCCCGTGACTCCCGAAATACGGTAGCTCTTCTGATGGGAACGCATGGCAGTAAGTATTGTTTCATATACCGACTCTGTAGTTTCAGGCAGAATCACGTTATTCTTTTCCTCAGTTTTTTCTATATCAGACGTCGGCTTAATTGTATTAATATCCGGTATTTTAGCTGTTTCACCCAGGGTTCTATTATTGTAATTAACCCATATGCTAAACAGCATAACAATTAAGAACAGATACAACAGCAACCCTTTCTTAGGTTTTTCATCTGCCGGCCAAATGTAACTAAATCCGTCTGAGGTATGACGGCACGCATAAACGAAAAGTTTGTATCCAATCCAAGCACCGAACGTCGCATAAAGAATATCATCGTAGCATGTACTTCCACAGTTAAATACAAACTGTAGAATTTCGCACAATGTACCAAGAAACGCTCCAAACGTCATCGTTTCGCCAATACATCGTTTCCCTTTAGAAAGCGGATACAAAAAGCCGACCGGAATCATACTTGCAATGATTATTCCCACGCTTCTGAAAAAGTCCGTATTTTCATACTCAATCAATTCAGAATATACTCTAAGCACATAAAATCCGGTTCCTTCTACCTTCACAACATTCGGCGACAGTATGAACACCTTGTACAAAGCGTATACATATCCTAACAAAATCACGCTAAAAAAGAACTTCTTAAAAGGCTTGTTCCCGGGAGTCTTTGCCTTCTTCGTATTCCCATTAACAGGTTTACTTTTTAAACTAAAATCCCCATTGTATTTCTTTTCTTTTTTTGAATAATCTTCTCTGTACCAATCTCTATCGTATATGCTCATAAATGCTTTATACCCTTTATATGTGCAATTGAACTTCTTCTGTAATTGTCACGTTTTGTGATATATTTATATTATCAAATATGCTGATGTGAGGTAAAGTATGGAACGCATGTGGATTGGAATTATAGCATTATTAATATATGTACTTTATTTGACTGTTAAAACTATCTGCAAAAAAATCAGAAAGCTTCGGGATAAACTTGAAGCTCCCAAATACGATGTCCCATATCGTGAAATGAAACATCCTCGCAGAACCGACAAGCATGTAAATCTTGAATATGATGAATCCATGAAAAAAGCCGGTGTTTTTGAGGATGATAAAAAAGAAAAATCACATGTTCAAGAAGACACTATCTCAGATTACGAATATTTTTCTCAAAATAGTCAAAAAAATAACTCTTCTGCCGTTTATTGTCCGGCATGCGGAACAAGAGACTGGGACAATAATGTATTTTGCAAGAAATGCGGAACCAGTCTTCGTAAAGGCGATGAGAAAGCACAAGACGAAGCATATACATCATATTCAGAGCAACATACTTCTACTGAGAGTTCAAACAATTCTGATAACACAAACGATAGTACAACCTATACCGTCTTTTATGACGAATAGCAAATTCTACTGCATTATCTTCACATATGTCTCCGGCAGGCTCGTGTACCACAGGGATGTTCATTATGTTTTGCACCTGGACACAGCCTATACGGAAAATCCGCACTCCTCCCGGAACCGGCGACAAAGATATTATATCACTATCATTTTCCACAATACACTTCAATTGCTTTACTTACGAAACTTGCCGTACCGATTCCGCCGGCATCATCAATATTCTTCATGAAGTCCGGGGTTTCAGTATACATTTTGCCAAGTCCAAAAAGAATTTGATCCGAGCAATTGTAGTAATTCGCTGATATGAAATTCTGCAATTCCTTAACAAGTGCCTGCGCATTGGCAGATGACGGAACTTCGTCTTTTATTTCACCAAACCGGGCGAAAATTTGCATCATCCTGTTGGAGATTTCCATCTCATCCTCTTTTGTCCGATTTTTGGATTTTGTCTTAAATTCCCTATATTCCGATGTATCCCCCCACTGTTCCTTTGCATGTTTAGCATATTCATCAATCTTGGTTGTATCAAATGCTTTAAAATCCATGTATTTTACTCCTTTACGTTTTATATTTCGAGCAAAATCAATAAGATTCTCAAGATGTTCCTTTTTTAACATAAGCAATTTAATTTGCTGATCTAATGCTTTATTCTTGTCAAAGTCAGGCGCATCTATGATATCTTTTATATCTTTTAACGGAAATTCCAATTCCTTAAACAGTAAAATCTGCTGCAATCTTTCAAGCGCCGTATCGTCATACAGCCTGTATCCCGACTCAGTGTATTCATCAGGTTTGAGAAGATTGATAGTATCGTAATACTGCAGAGTGCGTATACTCACTCCCGTTAATTTACTTACCTCATTTACTGTCATCATTGCAATCACCTCCTGCTCGATAAGTATACCTTAAACTATTACGTAACGTAAGAGTCAATACCTTTTTTTACTAGAAACCCTAGTAACCCTAGTAATCGCTCGTAATCGCTTCCGGAATCCACAAAAGCAAACCAAAAAATCTTCCCTATTGACAAACCCTCCCCTCACCCTTATAATCGGACACAACAAAGCTTTAGGGAGTAGTCAGCATCCATTGGATGCGGTAAATCAACATCATGGTAGGAGCAATCCGTAAATCCTGGTTTACCTTAATTGATGAGACTGAGGCGCAACAGTTACTGTATGCGCATCCCTAATCAATACCGGTTACGATTAATCGCGGATACAGTAATGTATCCGCTTTTTTTATGCAAATGAGGCAGGTCCGATTATGCCACATCACTAAAAAATGTGACAAAAAGAACCGTCCCCACTGTCACACTCAGGAGGTAAAAGAAATGAAACTAAGAGTTAATGATGTTCACAAATTCTACGGAATGGCCGAAGCCAGAATTGAAGTTTTAAAAGGTATCAATTGTGAAATAAATGATGGTGAAATATGCGTACTGCTGGGGCCTTCGGGAAGCGGCAAGTCTACGCTGCTTAATATTATCGGTGGACTGGAAAGTGCTGACGAAGGCTGTGTGGATATCGGTACGTTCTGCACCGAAAGTATGAAAGAAAAGGAACTATCCGACTATCGAAGAAACAACCTTGGGTTCGTTTTTCAGTTCTATAATCTAATTCCTAACCTGACAATTAAAGAAAATATCGAAGTCGGTGCATATCTTTCAAAAAATCCGCTTGACCTTGGTGAGCTTCTTGAAACACTCGGTCTTACCGATCATCAAGACAAATTCCCCAACCAGTTGTCCGGCGGTCAGCAGCAGCGCTGCGCCATAGGACGTGCCCTGGTAAAGAATCCGCCTATACTTTTGTTCGATGAACCCACGGGAGCTCTGGATTATAAGACTTCCAAAGAGATACTTAATCTTATTGAGAAGATTAACAAAAAATATCACAACACTATGCTTATCGTCACACATAACCAGGCGATTGCACAGATGGCGGACAGAATTCTGAAGCTCCATGACGGAATGATCGTATCAAATACTGTAAACGAATCAAAAGTCACAGCAGAATCACTCGAGTGGTAAGGAGGTGCCTATGAGAAATCCTTTACTTAAAAGAATTCCCAGGGAACTTACCAAAAATTCCCTTAAATACCTTGGCATGGTTCTCATCCTGGTATGTACCATTTGTGCCGGCACTTCATTTAAGGCAACCCTTAACAGTGCCCTTGATTTCCTTAACGAAATCAAAGACGGTAACCTGCAGGAAGACGGCTTCTTTGAGACAACCGAACCTATATCCGATGACACAATAAATCACTTTAGTGATGAGGGTACAAAGATATACTCTAACTATTACGTTACCGAAAACGAATATAACGGTGACAGTAAGATTCTGATTTTTGACGAACGAAACAGTATTGATATTCCTATTCTGTTCGAAGGAAGAATGCCGAAGGCCGATAACGAAATCGTACTGGACCATTGCTTTTCACTTAATAACGAGATTAATGTCGGAGATACCATATCTTTGTGCGGACGTGATTTTAATATAGTCGGGACCGTTTCATTACCGGACTATACATCACTGTTTATGAATAACACAGACCTTGTTATGAACACGACCCATTTCGGTGTTGCCGTAGTAAGTAATGAAGGATTTGATGAGTTTTCTGACAGTAGTGTCACTTATAGATACAGTTACAGATTAGATGACAGAGA
Source organism: Lachnospiraceae bacterium (assembly GCA_045629045.1). GTDB lineage: Bacteria > Bacillota > Clostridia > Lachnospirales > Lachnospiraceae > JAILLW01. The sequence goes on along the minus strand of JAZQQM010000015.1, from coordinate 17,648 downwards.
ATTAAAAGATTCCGACAAGCTAACCAAAGCCGAAGATATCCAAAAATATCTCTATGCTTCGGGAACTGCCGTAAGTACTCTGCTTACTTCCAAGCAGAATCAAAGTATATCCTTTCTTGAGATGGATATAGCTACAGACGGCCCCTTCATAGTGGTATTTGTATATATTCTGGTTGCGCTGATTGCATTTATCTTCGCAATTTTGACTAACAACACAATCGAAAAAGAGTCTGTAATCATCGGTACCCTGCGGGCATCCGGCTATAAGAAAAGTGAAATCATTATACATTATCTGCAGCCCACATTAATTGTGGCACTCCTTGGTTCCGTAATCGGTAATGCCATCGGATACACTGCAATGATTGAGCCCTTCCTTGACATGTATTATATCAATTACAGCATTGGTCCCCTGGATGTGAAGTTTGACATATCCATGTTCCTTCTTACCACGGTACTTCCTGTTGTTATTATGGTAGTAATCAACTATTGGATGATGACCCGCAAGCTGTCCCTTAGTCCCCTCAAGTTCCTACGGGGAGAACTTAAGAAAGGCAAGGTTCGCAAATCCGTGAAGCTTCCTAACTTCAGTTTCCTAAACAGATTCAGACTCCGTGTAATTATCCAAAACCGCGGAAGTTACATTATGCTGTTTCTGGGCGTGTTCCTGGCAAGTTTCCTTCTTATGTTCGGACTTGGTCTTAATCCGCTCATGGACCATTACGTGGAAACCATCGATGAATCACTGCCTTACGAATATCAGTATTTTGTTAAGGCTCCGATTGATATTGATGAGGCCGGCACTGAACAGGTTTTTGTCTATGAGATGGATACATACTTTGATCTGGCCCGCAAGGATGTGGGAATCACATGCTACGGCATCACGCCTGACAGTCCGTTCTTTGAAATTGCCGAACTTGACGATGTTGCATCCGATTCAGCATGCGACGCATCAGTATATCTTTCTTCGGCCGCTGCCAAAAAGCTCGGCTACGAAGCAGGTGATAGGATAGAGTTAACTGATACAAATAAGGACAAAGTATATACTTTGTCCATAAAAGGTATCTATGAATATGCATCATCATTATCAATATTCATCGACCGCGATGAATTGTGTAAGCTGCTTGACCGTCCTGAAGGCAGTTACAACTGTGTTCTGTCCGACCACAAGCTAAACATCGATGATAGTCTTATTGCCAAGCAGGTAAGCCGCAGCGATGTTACAGGCGCCATCGGTCAGATGATGGATTCCTTTGACACCGTTATGCTTACGATAAATGTATTCTCAGTTGTGGTTTATATCGTAATAATATATATTCTCACCCGCGTAGTCATCGACAAGAATGCACTGTCCATTTCATATATGAAAGTATTCGGCTACAACGCCGGGGAGATTCGTAAGCTGTATCTTACGAGCACCACAATCGTGGTTATTGCATCACTTATCGTCTGCATCCCCATTGAGGTTGCGCTGTTCAAAGCAACACTTGTAGTCCTGTCGATGCTGATTGAAGGTTACATGGCCTTTTATCTGCCCACATGGGTCTACATAGCAATCATCGCCATCGGCGTAGCAGCATATTTCTTCATAAACGGCCTTAACATCATTAGTGTCAAAAGGATATCAATGACCGAGGCCTTAAAAAACAGAGAATAATTAAAAGCCATGGCTGCTTGAGCCACCGGAGAAGCCTCCTCCTCCGCCGCCACCGGATGAGGAGCCGCCTCCGCTGCTTCCCGAACCTGTAGCCTGAGGAGAATATTCCTTCTTTAATTCTCCCTTTGTTATCTTTACATTTGTTATATCACCATAAGTTACGGCACCTTCAAGTATCTTACCGGTTGATGCTTTTTTCTTGCCTGAAGCAAATACGATAATGAAATTAAGAATCAGTGACAGAATAATTGCTATTATCCCATTGTCGATATATTTCATGTTGTGCGCGATTGCTTCATCGTTAAGAACTTTATACACTTCATCAAAGCACTCCGCGGCACAGGATAAATAGTCTTCGTCACTTGCATATTCGTACACATTATCAACTATACTGTCTCTTTCAGGTGCAACCACTTCATCAAGAGCTGTAGATGTACTTAATGTGAGTTTTCGATTTCCCATATCTATCTGAAAAATGACACCGGGTTCGTTTTGGAAGTTATCATAGTAAGTGTTTTCACTGTACTTCTCATAATCGTCCGACTCTAATTCCACCGTCTGGAATATTACATTTCCATAAGGAAGAAGTGCCTGCATATGATTTATTAATACATTTTCTTCACTTTCGCTAAGCAGCTCGGCATCATCTATTATCAGATACTCATAATCGCCTTCTGCATACGCTTTGGCCGGCATACTGAATATAGTTGCAAATACAACCGTCAATATAAGAGTTATTACTAATGTATATTTTTGTCTTAGTTTCATCATGACTTACCACCTGCCTTTCTTTCGAAGAAATGCGGTAGCGGTCTGGTGACTAACTCATTATTTCTTTTCATAGTAAATATTGCCGTCAAACCTACACCCGCCGCACATGCTATTGCTGCGAAATAATAGAATTCGTCTCCTGCAGGATCGCATATAAGAAGCACAATTCCGGCAATAAGCGTAACAAATGTACCCACCAAATCGCGATATACCGTATAGTCTTTCAGAATTTTTATATCTTTGGCAATTCGATAAATCGTATAAATCACAATCGCAAGCACAAGTATTATCGCGCCCCAAACGATATAGCCCGACAAAGCACCGACGGCTGCAATTGCTACAATAATGCCCCAAAACGACATTTCTTTGAATGCTCCCACTATCAAATCTTTAATTAAATCAAAAACCAAACGTACGCCGTTGCCGCCGATATCTTCCGCTTCTTTTTTGGCATCTTTATGTTTTTCCAAATATCCTCTGTCATCGGCATGCATCGTTTTACGAATAATCTTGTCCAATTGAGATGTATACAAAAGAATCATCAATACTGATAACCATATTGAAATTTTCAGCATACTGACAGCACTGAAAGTAATTGTGCTATTAAGTAAAAAGAATATAGGCAGTGCTATTATCAGTGAAAACAACATATATCTTTTGATATCAATAGGAACTTCACTGTAAATTTCACCATTGTTACCATTCATAACCGAATAAGCAACACGTTCATCTTTACGCCATGTCAAGAACCAAACCGGCAGCATTGCCAGTGATGAACTCCTCTTTATATGAGCATTCTCATCAAATTTTTTGTCACTTTCGCTTCTTTTGGGATGACCTTTTTTAATCTCAGAGTCTCTGGTAATCTCGTCCCATATTTCATCATGAGCTATCTCATCTGCATCACTCTGATACAAGGAAGCGTCAACATCTGCGGTATCAGCAAAAAAACCATACATATACGACTCATTGAATGGCTTAAGCTGCTTATGGTCAAAGGGTATAATTTTGCTGCTTATATCATCATCAAAGCTTGAAGAAGCATCATAGCTTATACCTTCTATTTCACCTTCGGCTTTACAGTTGATGTTATAGTACTGCTTATGTATATAATCGCCGTGTCTTTCTTCATCAAGGCCCCGAAGTCCTACAGTGGGCCCATACTCATATTTATATGACCAATATGGTATATAAATTCCCTTGAAGCCTTCAAGGAAAGTATCATCCCTGAATTCCTTGGGAGCATAAAGTTTACGACGCATCATGCTCGCGAAAGATTTCTTACATTCTTCCTTAGATTTCATAAAGGGTAAAATGCTGTCGGGTTTTCGTATACTTCTAATCTGAGAATCCAAAGTTACGAAGCTTCCGCAATATAAGCAGTATTCAACCGCTTCCAGTTCATTGGATGCAACTTCACCGCCGCAATTGGGACATGTAAAAATACTCATGTCATACTTGGCATTTTCGGCGTATTCATCTGCTTTTGAATCGGCAGCAATATCCCCGGGCTCAAAAAGCGATTCACAACTCTCACACTTAATTTTGCCTGAAGAAATGTCATAAATTAACAGACCGCCACAATTCTTACATCTGTTTTCCATTAACTACACTCCTTAATATTTTGAACTAATAAATCCTCAATAATTATATCACACTTACAATCGTAATCCACAAATCAGTATGCCACAGATAATCCCCACAAAGAGACCCGAAAAGTGACCTATTGAATCAATTTTCTTCGAAAATGTCATCAAAACCAACATTCCAATCGTAGGATACACCGACCTTATGCCATTCATTCCGTATATCCTAAAAAGCAGCACCATATATATACCAAGCAGTCCGCATATTGTACCGGATGCGCCTATACATACAACCCGGGGCGAAGTCTTCTTATGCCACATGCAGGAAATATATCCTCCCACCACAAGAATCACAGCATAGTATGCAATAAACCTCGTTGTTCCCAGTGCCGGTTCAAGCACCACCCCCATATTATACATGGACATCAGATTACAAAGTATATGAAGCGGATCCTCATGAGTAAAGGCACCTGTTACTATTCGGTAATACTGCTTATCTTCCAGTGTATAATCAGCCGACATTCCCAGATTCATCGCGTGACACTTCTTAAGTTTTATTAGGATGAATACAATTACGTTCACACCTATAAGCCCGATTGTAGCCGGTATATATGCTATCATTTGCACTATTTTGTACTCCTTTTAATGCATTTTTAATATTTTAACATAGCTGTTGCAGTTTTGTTGCAGGCAATATTCTATTATTCAATTGTAAACAAAAGCAGTTATTCCTTTTAGGGATAGAAAGGAGCGTACATATGGTATTTTCATTAAGATTTATGGCTCGTATTGAATCATTTGGATGGTTTATTTTTTAAGAATATTAGAGTTTAAAGAAAGGGGATCGGAATTATGTGGGATAAAATTTTAATAAAATACAAACTTAATAACGGCGAACTGGATGTGATAAGCGGTGGAGCTACCGGTTCTTCTCAGCAGACTCCCGGCATGAAGTGCCCTCAATGTGGTGAATTTATTCCTACAACCATAATGCAGATTATTACAGCAAGTTCACTTGTATGTCCTCATTGCCATCTTAGACTGAATATTGATCGCATGAAGTCAGGTAAGGCAATTGAGGCTCTCAAAAAAGGTCAGCATGCGCAGGATGCATTAAGCAGAAAGTAGGTCCTATACTCTATTAAAATAAAAGCGGCTACCCTATGGTAGCCGCTTATTTGTTTGTTCTGTATCTTCTGATTTTAATGTTATGGATTACACCTCTTACAGGGAACATAACCCTTATCAATTACTTCCTGCCGAGTTAATGTGACATCCCATCTATTCTTAGCTTTCATATCACTTACACTACTGCATGTGGGAATGTGAAACTTCTTAGTATTCTTATTTAATACATAAGTTGTCTGGGCAGCTCCACCTTGCTTAGTCGGTGCAGTAACCGTAGACGCTTTTGCAGCGACTGTACTTCCCTTAGTAGTCGCCTTTTTACCATTAGTAGTCGGTGGTGCATATGGAAGTCTTCCCTCTGCAGCTCCAAAATTCACATAATGAGCATACAGCATAGCTTCATCATTACCTATAACAGCAACTATATCCGGATTATTCTCTGCATAGTACTCAGCATCAAATATATTTCCGTCCGCCATTATTGCAGGAGCTGCATAGGCTGACACGCTGAATGCTGTAAACATTACAACACTCATTAATATAGAAAGTAACCATTTTTTCATTTACAATACCCCCCTATTTCCAAAATGTATAAACATTTTAACGCAAATGACAAGTTTTGTAAAATAAAACAGGTACCAAAGTACTTATCGGAAGTTAAGACAAAGTGACCTTTATCACGTATCCGTCGCAATTCCTTCTTATAGAGGCATATACTCAACCGCTGCACGTTTTGCCTGAGCCATTTCGTCAGCCGTAAAGGCACACAGTTTCACATCAATATCATATTCGGGATAGTCATGAATGAATTGAGTATATGCTTTGTAGCATTGTTTCGTCGATTCAGCAGCGGGATTATCAAGTGAGCCACCGAATATACCTGCACTGATTAGGGGAAAAGATATACTATGATATCCGTTCTCCTTAAGAACACAAAGGGAATTGTAATACGCTTTGAACAATTCCTCAAAAGCCGCCGAAGTCCTGGCAAAATTAGGTCCCACTGCATGTATAACAGCTTTGGCATTAGTCATATTAAATGCCGGAGTTATTACAGCATCACCATCATTAAGCGGTGTTTGATATTTACTGCATGCATCGGCAAGTTCCGTGCTGCCGCATTTTCTGAAAATCACGCCGCAAATTCCGCCGCCTTCCCAAAGTCCGGCGTTGGCCGCATTCACAACTGCATCCACAGTCTGATCTGCACAAGATGCATTAATAAGTTCTATCTTACTCATATTACAGTACTAACCATTCCATATTTGTTTAGATCAGCCTTACCTAGTATAGCATAGATAACGGATTTAAATATTATTGGCATCTATACATTTTATTCGGTCGAACATTTGTTCTTGTTTTTATTGCCTATAACACCGCAAAATGTTATAATTATATTGCGTGGTAACACGTAGAAAGAGTACCCATGACAGGGTGGTAGCCTCCCGAGCCTTTAACCAGCTTACCGGAATATATAGGAAGGGAGGTGCGTTATTATGACAGCTTTCGAAATTATTTCGATATTCCTTAGTATACAGACTTTGCTCTGTACCTTTGGAGCCTTGATTGTAACGTTTCTGAACTTTCTTGAAGAAAGAAAGCATAAGAAGAAATAAAAATGCCTCTCCTGTCGGCGAACAGAAGAGGCGTGGTCTTTTGACCTAAAACCTTTTTCGGGAGCATCCACTTTGGAATGGGTGCTCTTTTCTTATAATATAGCACCTGGATGTAGAATTTTCAACCAAGAATATACTTTGTCGGAGAATCAGAGACCAAATCATAACTTTCGGCAATCATTCTCTTAATATCTTCATCCGAAATACTTCCGTCCAAAATAACCGTATTCCAATGTTCCTTATTCTGATGATACCCCGGAATAACCGACTTAAATGCACTGCGCCAGAAATCCCGCTCGTATGGATTAACCTTGAGGTTCAGCCAAATCTGCCCCTCCTTCTCATAGCTCCATAAAAAAACTTTCTCGTTCGGCTTATACCTAACAAGCTGCCAATTAGGATCATTAAACGGTGCATCCTGATATGTATTTTTATTCTTTATTGCTACTTCACCTTCGCGCCACACATCGTGCAGAACTCAGCATCGGGGTCAAGTTTAGTGCCGCAATACTCACAGGTTATCGATACATTGTCTGATGCTGATTCAGTCGGGGCTGAATAGTTAATATCAGATTCGATTGTAGCGGAAGAACTTATATCAGAAGCACTGTTTTGACTCAAATATGATTTTGTCTTACCATCGTATGTGCCATCAAATATTGGTATTCTCTTAGAATAATAGATACAGATAAGCAACCCATAAATAAAGAGTACAATTATCTGTGTTCTGACCGTTGTGACGTCACCGGTATAATCTACTGCAATAGCCAGGTTAATAAATGCTGAAACTATGTTTATAATATAAAAGACATATATAAACCCAATAGTGTAGCGATCTCGTTTAACAAATCCTTTAATTATTACTATTCTGCATAAAGTGTATGCCAACTGTGTAACGAGCAGGGCTACAAAACTGTTCTTCAGTGTAGCCATTTCAGATATGTAACTATATCGGTTGCATATATCAATTTCATTGCAAATATTAAAGAAATTAGATATGTCAAAAATAAACCCTATGCACATCACCACATAATAAAATGAATGAAATTTCATCTTATCTTTGTAATACTCATAGTAATTTATTCCATCAGTGTTCATAAATATTCCTTCCTCCTCTAGAATAAAATACCAACTAAATAGAATTTTACCACGGGAAATTCTGTGTTTCAATAAGAGCTGCTGCCATTCCGTCGGGAGTATGAATCAAAAATGCAGTAATCGTAATCCATGAATTTATTCTTTATTCGTTCTTTAATACTTTTTTAAGTGGAATCATTATGATATAAGCAAATACCGAACCTGTAAGTGCCGTAATCAGCTGTGTAACCGAAAAGGTTGTCTGGAACACTTTCATCATAGGTGCCATCTTCTCCGGAATCATCATAGGAATAATAAGCAAAGCTATAACAACTCCCATAAACGCAGCCTTCAGCACAGAACCTATTACCATTGATAAAGGCTCTCCGATTTTGCTGTTTGGTTTATTCTTAAGGAGTGCCACACAAATAACAAGAATAGCATTTCCTACCATTACACCTGGGATAATAAGCGGAATAGCTGACATAATCGGACTTCCCGTAATTATAAATGATGTGATTGGAGTAATTACCGACAGCATTATTGCCCAGCTTAATCCTGCTGTTAAAGCACAGATAATAAGACATGTGTTAATAATAGGCCCCGTTATATAAACCGACAGGTTCTTTAAAAATTGGCTCAGGACACAAATAGCAAGCAAGATTGCCGCCTGTGCAAGAGCTTTGGTATTAATTTTTTTCATATTTGTTTCCTTTCTGTGAGATTATAAAGAAGTTTGCATTGACTTAACAGTGACACCGTCAAGTCTGCCCAGTGACCCTGAAAGAGCAGAAATCTCATCGCCGGTGGCGCGTACGATTACAGATATAATATTTATATCTTTGTCCCTATAGGGAATTCCCATTCTGCCGATAATCTTGTCGCCGTACTTATGAAGCAGTTGATTAACGGTCTTGGCAGACTCGTAGTCCCGCACAAACAATCCGATGATGGCTATTTTCTCTTCCATATGAAATCCTCCTTTCCGCATTTATCCCACAGAACTTATCTTAACTTAGGAATTGACCTTTGCTTTAGATTAGGAATGTTCTCTTTGTGGGGAAGTAAATCAGGCTTTCGGCTAATTTACCTCACGAATATTTTATCATATCGATTGGGCAAAAAGATATACTTGAAAGTAGCATCATATTGATTTATCATTCCTGGTACGATAGACATAATGATACAAACAGATGCTTATCATCTGTTAAATAAATAAAACGGAAGAATTTAAAATGGCAAAATGGGTATGTCCTGTATGTGGTTACATACACGAAGGCGATGAAGCAAGACATGGCAAGGCTCTTAAGGGACTTCTTGACAGATATTTTGGCAAATAATAAAAATACGTTGCTAGGCTAACATAATAAAAGTGAGTTCAAAAGATATACTTTTGAGCTCACTTTTTATTTTACTTTGAATTAGTTATTTTCTGTTTCAGTAAACTTATCATCCCACAAAGTTTTGATTTCATCATACTTAGCAGACCTTATCAAATAAATACCGATTATTCCGATAACAATTGTCATACCAAGATCAATTAGATTGTAAAATCTAAGGCCCTCTTGCATTACCAGACCGTCACTGACTAATCCCACATCGGTACCTGCCACAATATCATTAATGAAATGCGGAATTATTCCAAATAATATATTTCCTGTTCTAAGATAGCAGGCAGCCATAAACAATCCCATCATACCGGCCGCAACCACCTGGAAAATCGTAATATCCAAAGGAGCACCTGCGTTCACATTAGAAATATGAATCATTCCGAAAATTACTGATGATACTACAAAAGTATAAATAACAAGCTTTTTATTTTCGCGATGTCGCATAGCAAAGAATATCGGGACAATACGAAAAACCGTTTCTTCGACTACGCCTGCCTGTAATGCCAAAATGTATACTTCCGGTTGCGGTAATCCGATTTTGCTGAAAATGGCAACAATTATCTCATCAAGTACCCAGTATCCTAACCATGCAAGCATTAACAGAAGTCCTAATTTTGTATTCTTGTTGCTAAAGTATCCGACAAATTCTTTTCCCATTTTTTTCTTGTAGAAACAAAGAAGTATAATCGCAACAATTATAGAAAATACAGCAGACACAGTCTCCGCATTTAAAGTCACCTGATTAGCCGCGAATATCTTGGTTACAAATCCGGCAATTACAGGGCCGATAAATAATATCCAAAAAAGTGCCCAAACAATTTCAAGAATCACACCCACATACGGATTCTTATCTGCAATGCTAAACGGTCTCTTTGCTTTCTTTTCTTTGCTCATACTGGTTAGTCTCCTGTTAGTGAATAATTGCAGGATTAGAACTTGGGAATTTCCGTTTCAATACTTTCAGTTGTCATTTCAGTAAATCCCGTAAGCGGAATGATTGCTGCTTCATACTGAGCATACTGAGTATTAAACTCTTCCTCTGAAATTTCCTGTTCACCTTCATAATATGTATCTGTTTCTTCGGCAGGATCGTTTTCTTCGTTTATTACATTATAATGTGCAAGAACTCTCTCTGCCTCGCTTACCATGTCTTCAGAAGGTGTAAGTCTGTATATAACAGTGTCCTCATAGTAAGTGGGAGTTACAACATCACGATCCTTATTAAAGATTATAACACAACCTTCCGATAAAGAATCTACGCATCCTGAAAATGTACTCACATTAAATGTCATTTCATTATCATCATAGAACATTATTTCGCTACGCTTTGCATCACGAAGTCCCAAATCACCGGTCACAATAAGGTCATCATAATTATCACCGTTTGCATCTGCAAGCATAAACATTGGTGACAGATAGTAATAACCGCTAATAGGTGATGAGAATCCATCGGTTTCGGCGTCATATCCTTCTTCCAAATATGCGGCATACTGACCGTATAAATTGCTTAAGAATTCGGTTATTTCGTCTTCTTCCATACCCTCTGATTCTTCTTCAACCATTTCATCAATATCTTCATCGATATCTTCCTCAAGAGGTTCCTCAACTTCGTCGGCAGTTGCAACTTCTTCTGTCTGTTCTTCTTGTGCCGGTGCTTCTGCTGCCTGCTCATTATTGCCACAGGCAATAAGTGAAATTGACACAGCCATCATCATAATCGTCACTAATACTTTATTTTTCATAATCGGTTAATCTCCTCCATACAATAATATTTGTATTATCTACGGGTATTGTAATTCATGTCTGATGATGGATGATAGATACTAAAAGGATACTATTTCCCCTTGATTGCCGGTTTCTCTTCCACCTTACATAAAAAGCTTGCCAGAAGAGCTCCCGATATATTGTGCCAAACCGAAAATACCGCTCCGGGTACTGTAGCCATGGCAAGATTGGGAAATGCAGTACCGGCAAGAGATGTCGCCAATCCTGAATTTTGCATTCCTATTTCTATTGAAAGTGCTTTCTTCTTTGAAATCGGCATCTTCAATATCTTTCCCAGCAGATATCCGCAAGCATATCCAAGCAGATTATGAAGAATTACTACCACAAAGATTATTGCACCCGTCGACAGCAGTTTTTCGGAATTGTGAGATACTACCGCCCCCACAATCATTGTAATGGCTATAACTGAAATCATAGGCAGAATTGAATTGACCTTTGATGTGTATTTCCCCAAAAACTTGTTTATTACAAATCCCAATACGATGGGAATTATCACTACCTTCACTATGGACATAAACATACTCAAAATATCTACCTGAATTGTAGAACTCAAAAGTAAATATGTAATTGCCGGTGTCAGTATTGGTGCAAGCAGCGTATTTACCGATGTCATCCCTACAGAAAGCGCCACATCGCCCTTGCTTAAATAAGTTATCACATTACTTGAAGTGCCTCCCGGGCAGGTTCCCACCAAGACTAATCCCGTAAGAAGCGCAGTTTCCAACCCAAACACCTTTCCCAGCAAAAGTGCCAGCAAGGGCATTATGGTAAATTGTGCAAGACAACCTATCAGAATATCCTTTGGGTGCAAAAATACCACCTTAAAATCATCTATTTTGAGAGTCAGGCCCATTCCGAACATAACTACCATCAGCAAATAATTCACCCAGGATGTTTGAATCCACAAAGTTGACTTAGGTACAAAAAGCGACATGGCCGCTACCACCAAAACTATAATTGCCATATACTTTCCAAAAATACCACTGATTTTTTCCAATACCTTCATAATTGTTCTACTGCTCCTTAAATATTTTCCATAAAACATATTACTCTTTTATGCCAATTTGTGGCACTTTCACTCCAATCCGCTTTTCATCAATATCATCCTTTTTAATGGGACGAATAGAATTTAAAAAGCCAACGTGCTATAATTTCATGGTAAATAAAATTCAAAGGGGATATATATGTTAGTTCTATTAATGTTTTGTTAGTCGCTCTAAATATTATCTATACTATTCAATAGTTCCACCACATTCCCTTCCAACGATTATCTCTAATATTCTGATTATTGCAAATACAACTGCGCAGATGATGATTCTGTGTAAGGAATGTTACCTTGCTCTCCTTTCTCTACTTTTTTACAGTTCTTTAATAATATATCTTATAATTCTTTCCTTCTATCATTTGCGGATATCTGCTTCTAATACTTCCTTCATTAGTATACAGACCATCCTGTTTAACAACAAAGATTGCTTTGACTTTTTCTGTATCTGCAAAATAATTAACTTCTTCCTCTGTCGGATTTCCATCAAAGAACGCTGATATTCTCGAATGAAGTTCATCTATCTTATCCTGTCCCATTGATATGCCGCCAGTAACTGCATACGGATAGTCGCCCATAGGTGAATATCGATTTGCATAATACGAAAACATATAATTTCCGGAGCCACTGCCCATTTCCGGAAAAATTTCCTGATAATTGTCAACAGCACAAAGTACTATATCATTTTCGTCGGTATACTTCTGCACTTCTTCCCAGCCTTCTTTAATGTCGGCAAGTTCTATATGAAGTTCATGATAATCATCTTTTTGAACCAATATTTCATTAATTAGCCTGTCAGCATCACCAAAGCACATAATAAGAAGTACAAGACCAACTGCAATCTTTATCGGCAACTTTTTACCTCTAAGCCAACCAATCACCCTTCCAAGCAATGCACTGCCAAAAGCTATACCAATATATTGTGCGGCAAAAATAGTCCGCCATCCAAAATCATTTGAGTAAATTGAACTATGAATAAAAAATATTATTGCAAAAGAAAAAACAGTGAATGTAGCCAGTCGCATTTTAAAAGCATCCGACGCATCTATTACTTCCTTTCGTTTTTTATTGAAATATAAAAATACAAAACCAACAATAGCAATTAAACCAAAAATGTACTGTGCACCTATTCTTATCGGCAGATATGCCAGGTACATCTTAAGAAGCATCATTAATGCGCCAAACGCTCCTTCCTGTATTGGAAGATAAGGTGCATATCCGAATTCCACTGCCGATACATCAGAAGCGTTTTTTATCAAATCAATGAGATATGGCAGGGCCAAAGATCCTCCGACCACAACAGACAGCGCAAAATACCAAAACTTTCTTTTGAAATCCTCCCTCAATCTATAATCAAAAATCATTCCTATAAAAAAGACTACAATATAAGAAAATACTGCTATCGCTCCGGAATATACCGAACAATATGCCGAAGCCGCCGTCACAATTCCAATCAGCGAAGCAACCACCAGCGAGTCCTTCTTTGAATCACAGCTCAAGAGTTCTTCTGCAAGAAGAATCAATATAAGCACCATAACTGCCGCAATAACATGATGCGGGCTCCAAATTAAATTATCAAAAGCAATCCAGAACCCGAATCTATCCTCGACCTGTACAATATTCTCCAACACCCCAAAAGAACCGCTTGAAGATATAAACAGAAGTAAAGATACATATAACAATTTACGTTTTTTTGTCACAATTAGTGTAAATGCTCCTATAAGAAGTATTGTTACTACTGAGATTACGAAGTGAATTCCTGCAGCCACAACAAAACTGTCCATCTCGATAAGATCGGCAATATAAGCCATAAACACATGAATTCCGTAATGGTATGCAACCGGAATAAGTTCTCCATTATTTGTGCTCCACGGAGCAAGAAGCGGAAGCCCATTCTTTTCTATTGAATTCACCAATGCTATTCTTGAGTGGTCATACGCCGAAGGAGTAAAGTACAATCCCCCGTCAATCATTTTAGGAAACACAGCATATATCACTACGCACGAAAGCAGGGTCACAATCGTTATATAGATCCACGGAAAACTCTTTGGTAGAGTTAATCTCTTCCTCTTTAGAGAAATAATCAGAATAGATGCCGGAAATAGAACAGCAGTGACCCATAAATCTGAAAACGATAACTGATAAAGAAAATTAACGACAACAAGCAACACAGAAAAGCCAAGCACCGGAGCAAACATTGCATATGGAATTCCTCTGTCCCCATTTTCTGTCAATCTTTCCGGAAGCAACGCCATACCCAATGCATAGCAAATTACAATAATAACCATTCCAACCAGCAAAGCCGTTAACATATCCAAAATTGTACCTGCCATTAATCAATGTCTCCTAAATATTCTGCTTATCGCAAATCTCACATGTCTTTACTTCTTTCGAAGAAATACCAAATGTGGTCCGCATTCCGTCAAGAAACAGTCTGGTCAGTTTTCTCAAATTGTAGCTGGAAGTTCCACCTATTCTATTAAAATGCTCGACCTTGACATTGCATATCCTTAATTTTTCTATAAACGCTCCGGAATATAATGCTTCATACAAAGCATTATATTTCCCCATCATACTTGCTGTTTTTGCCGTGCATGCAAAATAACTGCTGATTTCAAACCTCATATTAGTTCTATGAAACAGATGAAACAATAGCTTATTCATTTTAGACCCGGCTAGCTTAATCCCGTGTTCCTTTTTTTCGGAATAGGCCGCAAACACCAGATCCGAACCCTCGCGAACTTTATCTATAAGTCTGTAGCACTGCTTCGGGTCACACTGCCCGTCATCATCAAGATTGACAATTATCGAACCGGATGCATGTTTTACTCCGCAGATAACCGCAATATGCTGTCCTACATTACTGTTTAAAGTTATTACCTTTACTTTTTCATCGTTTGAAGCAATTCCATAAAGAACCTCTTTCAGATTATCCGGTGAGGCATCATTAACACATATTATCTCGTAATCATCCTTTGCTGACACAGTATTACGTATATCATCAATCAAAGAACCTATCCATTCTTCGGATTTATAACACGCTATTACAAATGATATTTTGTCTTCCATCAACCGCTAAAGCCTTTCTGATAATTCATCCTCCCGATGTTGCAGTACAAATTTTATTCTTTCAAGATCCTCTATGACAAGCTCATTCCCATCAGAATCAAGCACACTTACAAACGGTAATTGCGTATTAAGGAAGTCATCAAGTGCATTCGTATCATCAAACAAGAATAATACCGCACCCAATAGTCTCCTCACATCCTCCGTATCAGGAACTATGTCACCTTCGTGCATTCTTGCTTCATAATCGACATAGTATCTGTTTTCTTTGATTTTATCCAAACCGACTATTTTAGATATCCTTCCGGGTCTTAACATGATATACCATATGACAGGTATCTTCCCATTAAATCGAAAAATGTCCGCTTTAGGAAAAAAATGCAGATTTCCGGAAAGTGCAAAATCAACCAGCATTTGTGAAACCGAAAATCCGAATTCTTTTTCAATAATTGATGAAGACAGGCTTCCTCCCAAACGTGATGCGGCATCATAAAATCTTATTGTATTGCCATCCTTTTTCCCTTGAAAAGTGCATAATCCGTTCCTTATTCCGACATGCTCAATCAAATTCCTTATTTTTTCCCTAATAGTCTGTCTGTAAAAATCGAAGGTTCTGTCAGAAACAGTAAGCAGACGATATACTCTTCCCAGTCCATCTTCATCATTTCCATAATACATATCCTCAACCAGAAGTTCATACGCGATACCGTCTTTAACCACATACTCGATTATCATTTCCTTCTTGGTTTTTAGATACTGTTGAATTACCACCTCAGACCTTAAAGTTTCCGCTTTTGCATATGCAATTGCCTTACTGACATCATCGTATTCAAAACATACCGTCTGTCCTTTTGAACCGCGGGAATCAACCGGTTTAACTATTATTGGATATTCATCAAAAACCGTTAGCTCACTCTTATCATATTCGTACGGAACATCTAATCCCAGTTTTCTGCACAGACAACTGAATTCATCCTTATTATTCAGCATACTATACTGCTTGGACGTACAAAGGCATGGATAATTCATCCTTTCGCATAGCTTGATATATGGAAGCATCGGCGCATGATAAAATCCGGCAATTACTCCGTCTATCTTCTCTTCCTTACACAGTCTTTCCAAAGCATCAACATCATAAACATCAATCTTACAGCTATGATCAGCCAAAAGCTTTGCAGGTGAGTTTTCCTCATCTTCAGGATCGGCTACATATGTCTTCGCCCCGAGCCTATTGGCTGCAGTCACAAGATTGCTGTGAAGCTGTCCGCCTCCGAGAATCAATATTCTTTTTCCGGAGTATTTCTTATTATCAGTTCTCATTTGCACTTTTTGCTTTCAGAATCCTTCGATAAGCCGAAATAGTCATTCTCACACCATCTTCAAGCTTAACCTTAGGCTCCCAACACAATTCCTTCTTAGCCAAATCAATAGACGGTCGCCTTCTTCTCTCATCATCAAACGGAAGGTCCCTGTACACAATCTCAGAAGTACTTTTCGTCAACCGTAAAATCATCTCTGCCGTTTCCTGTATGGTGATTTCTTCCGGATTACCAATATTTACAGGTCCTGTAAAATCATCCTTATCCATAAGCTTTATCAGACCACCGATACAGTCGTCAATATAGCAAAAGCTTCTGGTCTGCCGGCCGTTTCCGAATATTGTAATATCTTCTCCATTAAGCGCCTGATAAACAAAATTAGCAATCACTCTTCCGTCCTGTGGATTCATTTCCGGACCATAAACATTAAATAAACGCGCTACTTTGATTTGTACACCATACTGTCTGTGGTAATCAAAAAAAAGGCTTTCCGCAATACGTTTTCCTTCCCCGTAGCAGGATCTAATACCTATAGGATTGATATTCCCACGATATGATTCTGTCTGCGGATGTATCTCCGGATCACCATATATTTCGGATGTACTCGTCAATAGAATCCGCGCGTCATATTTGCGCGCTAGCTCAAGCACATTTATTGCTCCTAAAAAGCATACCTTTGAGGTATATACCGAATCCTTCTGATACTTCCCGGGACTGGCCGGGCAGGCAAGATGAAAAATCCTATCTACTCTGATATCAAAAGGTTCTGTAACATCATGCTCAATAAAATGAAATTGTGGATTGTTCATGAAATCCGAAACATTTTCAAGATATCCCGAATACAGATTATCCAAACAAAACACTTCATTTCCTTGCGAAAGCAACGCTCTGCATAATGCCGCTCCCACAAATCCAGCCCCACCTGTCACTAATATTCTTTTCGTAATATTGTCCTCCCCTTCGTTATCTAATTCTCAAAGCAAAAGCTTACTCCTTAATTCTTTTGCCAAACCAATCACCCCTATATTCTCCCCATACAATCAGCAAAGCCCAAGAAATAAACAATACAACCCATCTGTACAACAAATGGGAACCGTCAAACATTTCCACATAATAAGGTTCCGGAGTCGTCTGCCAGCCCAAGGCAAACACCGCAACCAAATCTGCTATAAAGTAAAGCAGAAGATGCCACAAATATACAGGCAATGTATTT
>JAZQQM010000014.1:0-54975 GCA_045629045.1 Lachnospiraceae bacterium | reverse complement strand
ATCTTCAGGGTTGCATTGATGTTCAACTGTCAAGGTACTAAGCGATCTTCCTTTTAGGAAGTCGCGTCAGCGCAACAGATGTTTGCGTAGCAAATATCGAGTGCGCGGTACGTCTTCAAGTGGCTACTGTTGTAATCATCTTCTTCAGACGCAACTCATAAATAGTATCATGCCGATTTGTCATCGTCAAGACATTTTTTTAAGTTTTTTGAAAATATTTTTTCAAACCGTATTTTCAATAAAACTCCACCGATTTTGCGCGGTGGAGTTTCATTATAACACTCTGTTTTTTCCCTTGTCAACGGGGTTTTATCAATTTTCGTCCGCCTTTTTACTCCTTAATGCCTGCCTAACAGCATCCTTTATTACTTCACTCGAAACAGTGGCCCCCGAAACCGCATCTACTTCAACATCATTTCTTTCTAAAATGGTGTCAACGATGCCGTTCGCAATACCTCCTTTTCCACATTCATGACGAATCAATTCAATATTACTGATAGCTCCATCGCACACAGTAACTCTTACCGAAACTTTTACCAATGAAGTTTCGCTGTTGCCGTCATAAACACCGTCTTCAACTTTGGAAATATCGACGGACGTCTTATCGATTTTTTTCAGTTCATTCTTCATATTGAAGAAAACAATTCCGAACACAGCAAGCATGCCTGCAAAAAACAGCAGTATAATTAATAATACTTTTTTCATATTAGTAATATCTCTTTCTCATATATTTCAATTCACACACACGTATTCAACAATCGGATCAATGAATTTTTCGTCTGATATGTCATAGGATTTTGCAATCATTTCTGCCATCTTCTCATCCGCTTCTGTCTTGTCTTTCTTTTTATTCACCATAGAAGCGAATGCCTTCATCGCCAATTTTGAAGGAAGCTTCATTCTTTCATAGTTCATTCCCCCTTGACAATAGAAAGCTTTCACATATTTTCTTTGCTCGTTGCTTAAAACATTTTTTATTAATGCTTCCGTATCCGGCGCATCGGCAGGGCAGCCTCCTACTGCAAACAATGCAAGTTTCTTTTCTTTCCATTCATTGACTCTTTCCAAAAACCATTCGGCACCTACCAGTTTGCCTGCCATTACCCATCCTCCATAGATAATTGTGTCAACATCATTAAATTCATCAGACGGTAATTTTTTAGCATCCTCCAAACGCAACATTTCGGCATTCAATCTGTTACTCAGCCAACCGGCATATTTTTCCGTAAATCCTGTTTTTGATGAATACACAATAATTTTTCTCATAATAAATCTGTCTCCTTTCCACGATATCCTTTAGCTACATATCCTTTATATTGCTTTCCATCTTCCCTATCACACGAATTGCCGTATAAAACTCTTCATTTGATATACCTTCGAACATTTGCATAAGTTTCTTTTGGCTTTCCGCCTCGTGTGAATTACAAAACTCCATACATTTTTCAGTCAGTCTGATCCTTTGTTTACGTCTGTCCTGTTCGTCAGGGGCCAGATTCACAAAGCCTGCCTTTTCAAGTTTAATAAGAATCTGCTTAACGTTCTGGTGAGAACTTCCCATAACCTCCGAAAGCTGATTAATTGTAGGATTACCACCGCATACCTTGATGCAGATAATAGCGAAGAACTGTTTCCATGTTATTTCCTTAAAGAAAGAATCGGCACAAGCCTGATATCTGTTGTCAAAAGTACTCAGCAGTCCCAAAAGAAACGCTCCCGGCGGCATATCATCAAATTTGACCGAAGTATCTCCGATTAATTCGTTATAGTTCATATACTCTCCTTAAAATCAAAAAGGTAATACATTACATATAATATGTAACATATTACCTTTATTGTGTCAACCACTTTTGTGACAGTAGGGACGGTTCTTTTTGTCACATTTTGTTATGTTTATGATGTAAAAACGGATACAGTATTATCAATTTCTTTAGGGAGCGCTCTGTGGCTGTTCTTAGTGTTGCCCGTTTCAGGCATGCGCTTGCAGGACGCAAGCGCAAGAACTAACTGAGCCATGGATGGCGAATAGTTCGGTGCCGTGCCCTTAAGCGGCATATTTGATAGCAACACTTAGAACCGCAAGAGTGCAGACGAGAAATAGATAATACTGTATCCGTTTTACATTAATTAACAATTTTTCAAAAATGTGACAAAAAGAACCGTCCCTACTGTCACATTTTTATATTCTTAAGTTTCAGATTCGTGTTATAAAAGTCTTTCGTCGAGCATCCGGCTCTTCCGCCTCCGGCACAGGCACATGCACATGCGCAGGCACATGCACAGGAACTGTGGGCACAGGAACTGTGATGTGACGAAGATGAGCGCGAAGATGAATGGGACGATGACGAGGACGAGGAACTAAATACGCTCGGTCTTGGTCTTGGCACATTCACAACATTAACTCTTACATAGGTATTAGGATTTGATGAATATCTGTATTCGCCCGAGGTTGTACAATTACGAATAGTCTGCTCTTCCTTTGGAATCTGCTCTTCCGTAATTGTTTCTTCGCTCTTAACAAGACTACGGCCACAGAAAGTACAATACTTACTGTCTCCTTCTCTTACGCCGCCGCAGCCCTGACACACAGGGTAATATTCTATCTTTGTACGGGTAATCTTCTTTTCCGTGCCGCTACCGAAATTGGCTCTTCCACGATATACGAATCTGCATACAACAACTATAACTATAATAACCGGTGACAGAGGAATTGCCAAAATTGCCAGGAACAGTATTATTGCAAGAATAGCCTCGATAAAGGATAAATCATCATCCTCTTCTTCAATCGTCTTGGACATATCAAAATCATATACATCATTGGGATATGTCACAGACATGGTAAACTTTTCACCGGGGCCAAGATGACCGCACCAGGTAAGATATCCGTTATCGACTAAACATTCCGGTGTAAACTCATAAACATCATCGGAATTCCATCTAAACTCAAAGTAATCTACCTCGATATCATCGAACCATCCCGGAGTAAAAGAATAATATGTATATCCTTCTTCGAGTTTATTAACCTGGTACATATAGTCAATGTCCAGACTAAAACTAAAATCAATAACCTTGCCGGTGCCATATTCTTTGTCAAAATCAACTCTGACAAAGGAACCGCCGGAGCTTTCAAAATTAATGTCGTCTATATTACTTGTCAAAGCTGTTAAATTACTGTAATGAGAATTGGGCACCGCAATATTAACCCATGTAAGAGGTCCCTCGGAAGTACCGTCAAGAACCTTCCATTGTATGTCATATTGCAAATGAATGCTGGCATCATCATTTACATCAGCAGTAATTGCATATCTTTGTATCTCGTCAAGAGGTGCCGCCTTGGAATTCACAGGCAACAGCACAAACAAAGATATACCGAGTAGCAGTGTTATAAGGAGCTTTGATAATTTAGTTCTCATGGTACCTCCTTAATGGACACTGTCCTGTCATCTTAGCCGAATATTCTCTTCGCTTAATACATTCTTCGTTATTCCAAATGGTCTCCCAATCGTCGGTAAGCATATTACCCAGTTTTACACCGGACAGGAAGCTCTGGCAGGGAACCACATTACCTCCGGGAGTTACGGCCATATTGCTAAGGCAGGCTCCGCAGGTAGGTGCATTAAGCCCATATTCTTTGAAGAACTCATTCTCTATCCATCCGGGAGATGTAAAGCTAATCTCCATATCATTTGCGGTACAGAATCTTACCGCATCAATAAGAATTTTACGTATTTCATCGGTCGTCAGTTGAAGATTCTCAGATTCCGTCGAGGTGGCGTTACCTGTTGTAATCAATCCCGAGCATGTAACATAGGTAACGCCAAGTTCTCTTAAGAACTGCAGAGTCTTTACATAATCTTTATTAAGAGTGCAAAGAGGCGTATTAATACTTACACTGAGTCCCGCATCAAGAGCATTCTTAATTCCGTTTACTGTGTTATCATACTGCTGTGCCCCGACAAGCTTATTATGTACAGCTTTATCATCGGAATAGAACGTAATCTGAACGCTGTCCAAAGAGGCTTTCATTAATTGTTCGCAATATTCATTGGTAAGCTTAATTCCGTTCGTATTAAGTCTTGTAACAAACCATCTTGCATAATCGATAAGTTCGAATAAGTCCTCCCTCATGGTAGGTTCTCCGCCTGTAAAGGTAAGCTGAGGGATCATACTTTCGCGGCACTTATCAATAATTTTCTTCCAATCCGAAGTATCAAGTTCTTCTTCACCCGACAATTCCTGACCTGCCGCATAGCAATGGATACACTTTTGATTGCAATGCCAGTTACCGTTCTTGGTCATTGCCGAAACCATAATATCCATTCTGTGAGGAGCTCTCATATATGATGCATAGTCCCCGATATTAATATATCCGATGCTCTCTTCTACAGGTTCACCGTAGGCCACCTGCTTAAAAGTATTCATTATCGTAAAGACATCTTCCGCAATCATCTTCTTTGACACAAGGGGAAAAACCTTACGAACATTCTTTGCCGTACGCTTTACAATAAGGGCGGTTTCTTCCTCGTCAATTTCGGTTCCTTCATATACATTTACTTCCTTAATGAACTCGCTAAGCAATATAGCCCAGGAAGTATTAACGGGAATAATATCCTGTCCGTTAATAATTGCCACGCTTGAGCCCACAAATCCCTCTTCGTACTTAGGGGGAACCAAATGTATACGCACCACGCCCGGACCTTCCGGATTAAGGGTTGTATGCATTACTTCGCCAAAATTGGCTTTTGCATATTCAATTACTCTTTTTGATTCCTTTTTAATCTTCATCGTCTTTCTTTATCCTAAAATTCTTAATTTTAACAAATGTCTTTTGTAACACATCGGAACTAAACTTTAATTTTGGGAACGACCTTAAAATACGTCTGGTAAAAGGGTTCCCTATCATCGAAAGTTTTTCCTTGTACTTGCCAAGCTCGCCAATCTTCTCGGCAAGGGAATCGGTAATTTTATCTTTTTCCAAAGATAGAATAAGCTGCATTCTGTTACGTAAATCAAGAATCGAATTAATCGTTACCGCCAAATCAAGAATAAACAGGGTGCACATTGCCGTTACATAAATAAGTACCGTATCATGTGACAAACCGCTGTAGAACTTAAGCAGGAAGGGATTAATAAAATCAATTGCGGCTACCGCAACCACTCCCCAGAATATTGTGGCAATAAGGCAAATTCTTCCGTTAAGGTTAAGGGGATACTCACTGTAATCCCACCATCTTGCCTTGAGGATTTTCTCAAGAACATAAGATGTCACATACTCAAGTACAGTAGCTCCTATAGCTCCGATAAAATATATTTTGACCGTCATAATATCCATAAACGGTGTTTGAAATCTTTGGAGAAAAAGTAAGATAATTAATCCGCCAAATCCGTAAAGCGGAATATAAGGTCCGTTCAAAAAACCGCGATTCAGAATTTTCTTATTAAGAATTGATTCATATATGCTCTCCCATACCCAGCCTATAAAGCAGTATACGAAAAACATAAACAGTATTGTCAATAAGTCCATTTAATTCCCCACTCAATTAATCCTAAAACATAATCATACGCAATCGCATAGATTATATCACACAAAATCATTATGCAAAATAGAAAAGCCCCAAACCGCAACTTCATGCAATCTGGGACCAATCAAGCGCAGAGGGTGGGATTCGAACCCACGTGCCGTCTCCGACAAACGGTTTTCAAGACCGCCTCGTTATGACCTCTTCGATACCTCTGCTTACAGTATTAAACTGTCACGCTTTGACCGCGCAAGTGATAGTATAACAAAGCACACTATCAATGTCAACAAAAAAATGTATCTATTTCAAATAATACAAAAATACCTTAAAATATCCAAAAAATACACAATTTTTTAATCCCATACGCCACAATTGTGCTAATATATTTCACATACAGTATATTACACCATTGGGGGGAGTATTTATATGAACATTACAGAAATTATTCAGCAGGCCAGAAAAGATCAGTGTTCCGATCTTCACATCACGGCCGGCACCGCAGTTGCAGTAAGAAGATTCGGAGTATTAAAGGTACTCGATATCTGCCCTTCCATAGAGGAATCAGAGCAGATGATATACTCTCTTCTTTCGCCTAAGGATATCCAGCATGTTAATGCCGGTAATGATCTTGACATTGCCATTACGGACGAAACCAAGGGGCGCCTGCGTATCAATGTCTACCATCAGCGAAATCACATTGCCGCAAGCATCAGACTCCTTGAAAAAGACATCCCTACCTTAAAGGAAATCGGACTTGCCAAAACTTTGCAGGGTGCAGCCGATTTACGAAGCGGTCTGGTTCTTGTCACAGGTCCTACAGGTTCGGGAAAATCTACTACATTGGCATCTATGCTTGAATACATCAACAAAAACATGTCAAAGCATATCATCACTATAGAAGATCCCATTGAATATGTTTTCGATCACAAAAAAGCTATGATACACCAGCGTCAGGTCGGAACCGATGTGTCCGACTTTACCACGGCACTTCGTTCTTCACTTCGTGAAGACCCCGACGTAATCATGGTTGGTGAAATAAGAGATTATGAAACGATAAGTGCAGCAATCACAGCTGCAGAAACCGGTCACCTGGTTTTATCTACACTCCACACCAAGAGTGCCACACAGACAATGGAACGTATTATCAGTTCATGTCCTATCGAAGCACAGGAAACCATCCTTAACCAGTTCGCTAATATTCTGTCGGTTGTCGTAACACAGGAGCTTGTTCCCAAGGCAGACGGCACAGGAAGAATAGCAGCAACAGAAGTTCTGGTTAATACCAAGGCAATTGCCAACCTGATTAAGGAAAAGAAAATTAACCAGATTAATTCTTCTATACAATCAGGTAAATCCGCAGGTATGCATACTATGAACTATTCATTAATGAACCTTCTGTCACAGTATGCAATAACTCGAGAAGAGGCAATCAGACATTCCAATAACCCGGATGAATTAAAGAAACTAATCTAAAAGACTATCGCAATATCAAAAAATGTCAGGGTAAAGCATTTGCTTTCCCTGACATTTTTATTATCCAAACAATCAACCGTACGAAACAGTAAATTCATAATTCGTATCATAGCACCTTACATACAGGATTCCGTCTCTGAAATAGAACTTATCCGGAGATGATTTAACCTTGATTTTGTTGTACTTAATACCGGTATTAACATCAATCTGATAAATATAATCGTCTTCTTTGGTAAATCCGTATCCGCACACAATAGTATCCTCAATAACACGGAAATTATCGGAATTACATGTTAATGATTCCGTTCTCCAGATAATATGTCCGTCCGATAAATCAACGGCAATAATATATCCCGTTTCCGGACCCGACTCGGCATAAGTGCTGTGAGCCAAAGAAGCATATACAACATTTCTTTCAGGATCATACCAGGCATAACGAAGCCATACCGTACAATACGCCCTGTCTTCTTCCACAACGTTCTTGGGAATTCTGTATTCCGAAAAATTCACAGTACCCAGGAAATTGAATTCTTCATCAAAGATATCAAGACAATAGGGATAAACATTATTGCCAGGGTCATCCGGATCATATCTTCTAAGATAATATCCGTCACAATCAATATAATAAGCCTCCGGAGCATCAACATCCTCCGAAACGAACCCGTTATCCAAATACCACTCTTCCGTATCAATAATCTCGTTAGGCTCTTCAAGAGATTTATCAAGAGTAATACCTATATCATTGTATGTATTAACACCTGTTCCGTCAGAATAATAATCCCCTTCCCAATTATCAACCACATAATAGAAGGTTTCTATTTCAGGATCTCCCAGGCCCCCTTCATCTCCTATGCCGAATCTTGCATTATTAATTTCTCCGCCCTTGGTATTGAATACTTCGTATATCTCATCCATAGGCAGATTTTCATAAATGATGCTTCTGCATTTATTAAAGTACTTCGTTGTGGGCTCATAGCCTCCCACATCCCTTAATATCCGACCGTCCGCACCGAACAATCTTAAGTAATAGCTGCTGCCGTCCATGATACCCTCACTGGATTCAACCTCCAGGTTATACAGCTTCTCTCTGTCGATTGTCGCAATGTTTTTGTACTGTTCCTCAGTGATAGTTCCTTCATATATGGGTTCATCTTCAATTAAACCTACGATATGTCTGTCGGTATAAATGTATATGTATCCTGCAAGATATTCAGCCTCTGCGGGTGGAAAAACAGAATATTCGTAACCTATGAAAATCTTTTCGCTAAGTTCCGGCTTTTTCTTATTATCCTTGTCATCCGAACCGGTACATCCGCACAAAGATATACTGCACAGCATAAGAAGCATCATCAAAATTATTCCAATTCTTTTTTTCATAAAATTCCCCTGCCTAATCTAGTCAATTCTATATTGTTCCGCATTAAATAACTATAATAAATTCAACACATACTCAATATCTGACATAGTTGTTATTTTAATATTTTCATAAGAACCTTCAACGAGCTTAACAGGATGACCGGAATACTCTTCAAGTATCATCGCATCATCCGTAATCACTACGCCCTTGGCCTTAAGTTCCTCTTCCCGTCCCACAATATCATTGTAGGCTTCCTTAATCAAATCAAACTTAAAAATCTGTGGTGTCTGAACATTCCACACGAGATTTCTGTTAGGTGTTGACGCTACCATTCCGTCTTTATCGGCAATCTTAACCGTATCCTTAGAAGGAACGCCTATGACACATGCGTCATATTTAGTAACAGCCTCTAAGCCACGCTGCAATATTTCCTTAGTTACCATCGGACGTGCGCCGTCATGTATAAAGATATAATCGCATTTATCCGCAGCATTAATTCCGTTAAGAACAGAATGATATCTTTCGTTTCCGCCGGATATTACCTTTGTAACTTTGGTAAAACCGTATTTTGCCACAATATCGGACTTCACGTAATCTATATCATCACTGCCTGCCACAATAATAATCTCATCTATGAAGCTGTCGGAAAAGGCCTTAAGAGAATAATAAAGAACCGGCTTATCCTTAAGAAGCATATACTGTTTCTTAACATCAGTTCCCATTCTCTTGCCGCTTCCGCCGGCCAAAATTATTCCTGTCGTTTTCATCTATCTTTCCCCGAGTTTAAGTGCCGGAACCGCATTAAGATCATACCCTGAACGAGTTCCGTTAATAAACTCATAATAACCTGCAACACCTATCATCGCCGCATTATCCGTACAATATACCGGTGACGGATGGAAGAATTCTATTCCCTCTTCATCGCAGCGTTTTTCAAAAGCTGCACGCAAAGTAGAATTTGAAGCAACACCGCCTGCAATAGCGAATTTCTTAAGTCCGTACTTATTTACTGCTGCTACGGAATGATCAACGAGTACATCCACAACCGCCTTCTGGAAAGAAGCCGCAACATCCTCGACAACAATCTTCTCTCCCTTCATTTCGGCCTGGTTAATATAATTAAGCACTGCCGATTTAAGACCACTGAAACTAAAGTCATATTCGGACTCATCAACTTTGGCTCTGGGGAAATGAATCGCATCGGGATTCCCCTGTTTTGAAACCTTATCAATTTTAGGTCCGCCGGGGTATCCTAAACCTATTGCTCTTGCGACCTTGTCAAAGGCTTCACCTGCCGCATCATCTCTTGTTCTTCCGAGAATTTTGTATTTACCGTAATCTTCCACAACAACAAGATGCGAATGGCCGCCTGAAACAACAAGGCAGACAAACGGCGGCTCCAAATCAAGATTTTCGATATAATTGGCACTTATATGGCCTTCGATATGATGAACGCCCACAAGAGGAATATCTTTGGCAAATGCAATGGACTTAGCTGCCGAAACACCTACCAGAAGTGCGCCCACAAGCCCGGGACCGTACGTAACCGCAATTGCATCAATATCATCCAATTTGCATTCAGCCTGTTCAAGAGCCTGGTCAATAACCTGATTGATTTTCTCTATATGTTTACGGGAAGCAATTTCCGGAACTACTCCGCCGTACTCTGTATGCAAAGCTATCTGTGAATAAATTACATTAGACAAAACTTCACGTCCGTTACGCACCACCGAAGCTGCTGTCTCATCACAGGAACTTTCTATTGCCAGTATTTTGATATCTTTTTCCATAATTACTGTTCTTCTTCGTCTTCCTTATCCATAGCCCAACCGAATATTTTCCAGTGGCCGTCTATATCCTTACGAAGGACGAATGTTTCTCTCGTAAGTCGAACATATTTATTCTTAATATTTTTCATTGTAAAGGCTGCGCGAAGTCTGGCACAGTCATGATTATCTTTCTTAAAATATTCAACGTCCGTAGCCGCGCCCAAAGAGTATGATGAAATCTTATATCCCGGTTCCTTGATACCGTTTATTTCATTCTTAAGATTGTTAAGATATACATCCTCTTCCGTATTGGCTGCAAGTTTGGCATCAAACAGCGAATACATCATCCGCGCAAGGGCTTCATATTCTTCATCGGAATAATCTTCCGAATACAAGGCAACCGTAATATCCGCATAGAATTTAACCACCTCTTTGGGCGTAGGCGGATAATCCTTAGTCAGGTCCCTTGACAAAAGGTCCTGTACTACGGTCATCTTAGCGGGTACTTCTTCAGTTGTGGTAATATCTCTGTTCGAGATCAGATAATAGAAGGTGGCTACTATTACAACGAAGCCCAAACCTGCCAATAATCTCTTAACACCCTTCTTCACTGGCTTCCTCGTCTTCAAATCTTAATTCTATAGATTTACCGTCCTTACATACGTAAGATTCCGGAAAAACTTTACGTGCTTCATCAACAAAGTCCATCGGTCTGTTTAGAGACGGACTGTAATGCGTAAGCCATAGCATGGCAACATTGGCCTCCTTGGCAACATTGGCTGCCTCAAAAAACGTCATATGCTTTTTATCTTTAGCCTTATGATATTCTTCGGGGTTCCCGTACATACCCTCACATATAAATAAATCCGCATCCTTGGCATTATCGGCAATAGCCTGAATAGGACGTGTGTCGGTACAGTAGGTAACCTTAAGACCTTTCCTTTCTTTGCCCATAACCATATCGGGAGTATATGTTACACCATCTATTGTAACATTTTCACCGTTCTGAAGCTTACTCCAATTTCTCACCGGCAAATTAAGTTCTTTAGCACGCTGTGCATCAAACTTTCCCTTGCGCGGAACTTCTATATTGTAACCGTAACAGGTCACATTATGGCTAACCTTAAAGGCTCTTATTCTGTAATCATCAAATTCTATAATCTGTTCTTTTTCCGTAAGTTCAAGGCAATCCACCGCAAAAGGAAGCTCCGGGGCTATTATCCTCAAAGATGCAACAACATGTGCCAATCCTTTAGGTCCTATAAGCAAAAGCGGCTCTGTTCTTTCGGAATTTCCCATGCTAAGCAGAAGACCGGGCAGTCCGCTTATATGATCTGCATGAAAATGTGTAAAGCATATAACATCAATAGGTTTTGGCGACCATCCTTTTTTGTTCATGGCGATTTGAGTACCTTCGCCGCAATCAATAAGAATACTGCTGCCGTTAATTCTGGCCATCATTGATGTAAGCCATCTGTATGGAAGAGGCATCATGCCTCCCGTTCCGAGCAAACAAATATCTAACATTTCTATCTCCCGTGACTTACCCGGTAAGTCACAACTATCCTCTGCGCCACATTATCAGAGCATCCTCTGCAGGCTTTTCATAAAACCCCGGACGAACGCCCTCGCTTACAAAGCCTAAAGACTTATACAGATTAACGGCTGTATCATTACTTACTCTGACTTCCAAAGTAACATCTTTAATATTAAGTTCATCGCACTTATCAAGAAGAGTCTGAACCAGGTTTTTTCCTATTTTTAATCCGCGATATTGAGTATCTACCGCTATATTTGTAATTTCGCCTTCACCGGCAATATCTCTTAAACCTGCAATCCCCACAAGCTTATTCTCTGCCGTTGCCACATAATAATATGCATAATCGGCATTTACCATTTCCAGAAAATCATCAGCCTTCCAGGGCATACTGAAAGTGGCACTTTCCAATTCCGATGCAGCAATTACATCCGCATCTTCCATAGGTCTTATTATTAAACTGACACTATTGTCAGTAATTGGATCCTTTATTTCGAATTCCTTCATTTCTTTCTCTTTCGGCCTGAGACAATCTAAGATACTCCGGAGCATGTTCATAACAGCTTACCGTCTTACCCTCAAGCATATACTGAAGTGCAAGGTGTCCGAAGGATGCGCTTCTTTGGCGGTTCATATGGGCCGGGGCATATGAATAAGGTACATCTATATTATTTGAAATATATTCATTAAATACAGGTACTCCGTCGCCTAAGAAAATCACATCTTTATCAAGTTCTTTGGCAATTTGACTAACCCTTGTCACCAGTTCTTCTATAGGAAGCGCGCTCTCTTCAAGAAGTGTCTTTTGCTTAAATACCACATAACCCGAAGGAAGTATATCTTTGGTATAAGTATAAATACCCGTATATACCTGTGCACGGCGTGCATCCATAATAGGGCAGATAACAGAATCGCTTCCGTACAAATTGCATGCCATCCCCTGAAGTGTTCCTATTTCAACAATAGGAATATTAAGAGCCTGAGAAAGACCTTTTGCAGTAGCGGAACCTATTCTTAATCCCGTGAAGGAACCCGGTCCTTTGGATATTGCAATTCCGTCAACCGTGCTTAAATCAAGCTCCACCATCTTCTTAAGCTCATCCAGCATAGGAAGAAGCGTCTGGGAATGTGTCTTCTTAAACGACACATTATACTCTGCTATTAAATTATCATCTTCTATAATAGCAACCGAAGCCACAAGGCCCGAGCTGTCTATCGCTACTATTTTCATATCTTACATCCGAATTAATTAAAATCTGTAACTGTAATCTTTCTGTAATCAAAACCTTTTTCAAGGTCTTTTTCGATAAGTATTTGCCTATACTCACGAGGCAGTATATCTTCGATAAGATTGGCCCATTCAATAAGCGAAACACCATCCGAATAGACATACTCGTCAAAGCCTATTTCATCCATCTCGGAAATATCACCTATTCTGTACACATCAAAATGATTAAGGGTAAGGCGGCCTTCATCATATATCTGAAGTATTGTAAAGGTCGGCGAATTGACCGTGTCTTCAATTCCGAGTCCCTTGGCAAAGCCCTGAGTAAATACTGTTTTGCCCACTCCAAGATCGCCTATCAAAGTGTATACCTGCCCAGATTGTGCCTCGGTTC
This sequence comes from Lachnospiraceae bacterium, assembly GCA_045629045.1. Classification (GTDB taxonomy): domain Bacteria; phylum Bacillota; class Clostridia; order Lachnospirales; family Lachnospiraceae; genus JAILLW01. Next base: position 41,704 of record JAZQQM010000014.1, on the reverse strand, counting down.
CTAACTTAAACCCGAAATTATATGTATCTTCACAAGAAAAGGATTCAAACTTAGTTTCCACGTATTTTCACCTTCTTTGGTTCCATATGCGTGCTTATAATCTGAATTACCGATGCCTTCTTATCTCCCAGGTCTTTCTTTGGAAAGATAGACGCATTCACTTTGGAAGTATAGAGTATAATGCTTCCCGGAGTGGATACTGCCTTAACCATATTATCCCAGGTTTGAGACTCAGTGGTTTCCCCTTGGGAAATAGTAACGCCTTCGTCGTTAAGCACATAATGAAGAGGCTCTTTAAAAGCAGGAGTCATCAAATACTGCTGCTTTGATTTCATGAACAAAGTAATCGGCAGATAGCCTATAACCACAAGGCCTGCAATAAGGTACCACACCGGCTGTCCCATTGCAAAAACAACGATTAAGAATATTCCGCACATTGTTCCTACAATACCCTGAAACCCGGTAAATGTGTGGTGCATCATATAATCATACAAAGTTCCCGATGTAATCTTTACATCAAATTCTACTTCCATTATTTGTTAAATCCTTTCATGGTAAGTGCTATACGCTTTTTACCTATATCAACGCTCATTACCATTACATCAACTATATCTCCCACCGAAACCGCTTCAAGGGGATGTTTGATATATTTGTCCGAAATCTGCGATATATGCACCAGACCGTCCTGATGAACGCCTATATCCACGAACACGCCAAAATCGATAACATTTCTGACGGTTCCCTTAAGTATCATTCCTTCCTTAAGGTCTGATATATCAAGTACATCCGATCTTAAAATCGGAGAAGGCATATCTTCACGCGGGTCTCTTGAGGGCTTTTCAAGTTCCTTAAGAATATCGGTAAGTGTAATCTCACCCACACCGAGTTTAGCGGCCGTTGCTTTAATATCGGTAACCTTTGTATCTTTGACCTTGTTGGCAATATCATAACTTTCGGGATGAACCGAAGTCCTGTCAAGGGGATTATCACCGTCAAGAATCCTTAAAAATCCCGCACACTGCTCATAGGCTTTTGGTCCCAGTTTGGGAACCTTAAGCAACTGAGCTCGATTACGGAATCGTCCGTTGGTCTGTCTGTAATCCACAATGTTCTTCGCAATCGGTTTGGTAATTCCCGAAATATACGAAAGCAGTGAAGCAGATGCCGTATTTAAATCAACTCCGACCTTATTAACCACATCTTCAACTACGCCCGTTAATGTGTCGTCCAGTTTCTTCTGGTTCATGTCATGCTGATACTGACCTACACCGATTGACTTAGGATCAATCTTAACAAGTTCCGCAAGGGGATCCTGAAGTCGTCTTGCTATTGATGCTGCGGAACGCTGTCCCACATCAAAGTTCGGGAACTCTTCCGTTGCCAGCTTACTTGCCGAATAAACGGAAGCTCCGGCCTCATTAACGATAACGTAAGAAAGGGGTGTATCAACTTCCTTAAGAAGCCTTACAATAACCTGCTCCGATTCTCTTGAGGCAGTTCCGTTTCCTACACTTATCAAAGTGATTCCATACTTTTTGATTAATTTCTTAAGTTCGGCAAGCGATTCTTCAACCTTGTTCTGAGGGGCCGTCGGGAATATAACCTTGGTATCAAGTACCTTGCCTGTCGCATCCACAACTGCCAGCTTACAACCGGTTCTGAAAGCAGGGTCCCAGCCAAGAACCACATGGCCGTTAATAGGCGGCTGCATAAGAATCTGATTCAGATTCTTACCGAACACATCTATTGCACCGTCCTCGGCCTTTTCGGTAAGTTCGTTTCGGATTTCTCTTTCGATGGCAGGAGCTATAAGTCTTTCATATGCATCCTCAATTGCCTCTTCCAAAATCCCGTTAGTATATTTATTGTCTTTTAAAATAACCTGTTTCTTTAAGTATGTAATAATCCTGTCAACCGGAGCCGTCACCTTTACATTAAGGAACTTTTCGTTTTCACCGCGGTTGATTGCAAGAATTCTGTGACCAACCAGTTTCTTAATAGGTTCCTCAAAGGCATAATACATTTCATACACGGATTCTGCCTTTTCGTCCTTGGCCGATACGTTAAGACTACCCTCTTCAAAGGTTGCTTTTCTTATGTAGGTTCTGTAATCCGCATCGTCCGAAATTGTTTCGGCAATTATATCTTTGGCCCCCGCTATTGCCTCTTCGGCAGAAGTGACACCCTTGTCAGAATTAATATATTTGGCAGCTTCGACAGCAACATCCTCTTTCGCGTTCTGAAGCCTTATGTACAAAGACAGACCTTCGAGTCCTTTTTCCTTGGCAATTGAAGCTCTTGTCTTACGCTTTGGCTTGTATGGTCTGTAGAGATCTTCCACAGCCACCATAGTCTGAGCATTATCAATTTTGGTTCTTAACTCATCCGTTAAAAGTCCCTGCTCTTCAATGCTTGAAATAACCTGTTGTTTTCTTTCGTCAAGATTACGAAGATAGAGTAATCTCTCATGAAGATTACGAAGTACTTCATCATTAAGTGAGCCTGTGGCTTCCTTACGATATCTTGCTATAAAGGGAATTGTGTTCCCCTCATCTATAAGTTTAACTGCAGCCTCAACCTGATATTTTTTGACGCCCAGTTCTTCTGTTAATTTAGTTATTATATCCATCAGGAGTATTACCGTCCTTATTGTAGTTCTGCATTAATTCAAGATAAAAATCGGCCATTGTGGCACGCTGATATGGGAATGACCATACATAACTGATGTAGCAGGTTGCAATTCCCAATATATACCAGGGAATAAACGATAATTTAACATACAGGTATCGTCCCCAATTGCCCTTAAGAATCTTAACGCTGTATTTTAATATATCAATCACGGAATAATCCGGATAATCCACCATCAGGAAAAGTGTCTGAGAGAAAATAACATCCATCGCCAGCGTAATAACAACCTGGAATATCAGAAGAATCAGATACAGACTTGTTATCGGGAACAATTCCTCCGAAGTTTTCATTAAAGTATCAACATCACCTGATTGGAGCATTATAAGCATTTCATCTGTCGAAGGTGCCACTGAACTAAACAACTGCATCACAAGATATGCCGGAATTTGTGCAAGGTTCATCACCAGCACCGGAACGAACCTGATTAATATTGTTTTACCGGCATAGCCTTTGAAGCCATAAAAAATATCGGAAACAGTAGCCTCATTTCCGGTACTGACATTTAAATATAAATAGCACTCACCCGCCGAAATAATCGACATGAACAAGTCTATAATCAAACTTGCCGCAAAATAAATCACGATACCAAGCACATAATTGGTGTTTACGTACCCCGGAAAATACTCAAGTACCAACAGTATTGTGAAATGCAATAAGAAGGCACCGATAACGGTGCCTAATCTTCCATATAATTGACTTTTAGCCTTTTGCTTTAATTGAGCGCCGGACATATATGAATTCATATTAACCTCTATACAGCCTTATCAAAATTGCCACCGGTTGTAGCCTGTGTATCCATACTCTTTCTGTTCTGTGAATAAGGATCCTTAGGATACGATATTTTGGTGGTGGTTGTTCCGCCTGCAACATATGACCTGCCGCATTCGGGACAAATAGCTGTTTTTAATGAAACCGAAGCCTGCAATACCTGACCGCCTGCCTTGGCTGCCTTGGAGTATGCATTGGCTACGTGTTCCTGTTCATGTGCCATTACCTTACCTGCAGACTGACCGGGACTTATGTGAGTCGCAGCCTTGTATGAAACCATTTCATCCGAGCCGTCCTGGTATTTACGTTCCTTGCAGGTCTGACACTCCGCGGGAGAGGACTTCCTGCCGGGAGCCTGAATTTCGGATTCGCCCGGATTAACTATCGGCTTTGATTCTGCAACATTCTGTACTCCGGTATTGGATGTCCCTATAGAAAATGCATTAAATATACCTGCACCAATATCACCGATTCGCATCCCGGTTCCTCCTTTCACTCATAGATATAGGTAGACATACTTAATCATATAATATCATTTTGTGGGAAAAAACACAAGTTTTCGGGAAGTTTGGACGCACTTTAACAAAGATGCTGCTGTCGCATCAATACGATTTAGAAACAATTGAATATGAGTAATGAACCCGAAATGATAAGCAGTATATAAACAAGCTTAAGAAACGCTTCCTGCTTCATCTTCTTGTTAAGCTTGTTTCCGATAAAGACTGCCAGAAATAAAGGTATGACACTATATGCTATAAGCTTATAAGTGTATGGTTGATACATGTTCTTATTGAACATGGAGATAATCATGTAGATATTAATAGTCGACCAGACGGTAGAAACAGTAGCTCTGAACTGTCTTTTGTCCTTAATGGCCGCTGTCGAATACAAGGCAAGAAAAGGTCCGCCGGAGGTAAACATTCCCTGCATAAGACCTGATAGAATCAATGCAACATACTGTAATGCTATAGGCAGTTCTTTCTTCGGAGGAAAGAACAGTCTCCTTAGACCTATAAGAACTACGATTATGCCGTATATAAGCATCAATATTCTAAGATCCGAATTAGAGAAAAGCCATAAGCCCAGCACTACACCCGGGATCATACACAAAAGCATTATTCCGAGTTTTTTGAAATTTATATCTTTGAAATTCCTGATAGAAACCGTAAGTGAAGAAAGCCACAGTAAAAACGTTATTGCGGCCTTGGCATCAGGTGCACCCACAAGGTAGATTGAAGGGGGCATCGCTATCGGTGCCCCCGCAAATCCTGTGATTGCCTGAATGATATTAACAAAAAACTGAATTACCGCAAATAAAACAGTATTTAATATCGATTCCATATTAATTATTATCCCTTAATAAGAGCAGTAAAGCTCTCCACAAAAGCAGTCATGTTTCTTGCGGCAATAAAGATGAAAAGTGCAATAACAAGTACTGCAAAAATATTGAATATCGTCTTATTATTGTATTCTTTCATAATCTTCTTATCATTAGCAACAAGTAAGAGCAAAATACCCGTTACAGGAAGCAGGAATGCATTTGCTGCCTGTGCAAACAATATGATTTCCGTAGGCGATTTTCCTAGGAAAATAGAAGCAAATAAGCCAAATGCAATTACTATAATCCAGAAAACCTTGAACTTCTTATCCTTAAGATCTTCGTTCCATCCAAGAATACCTGTTGATGCAAAAGCTGCTGCCAAAGGTGCCGTAATAGCTGACGAAATACCGGCTGCAAAAAGACCGATTCCGAAGATTATTGTTGCCCATGAACCAAGGAGCGGTTCTAATGACTTTGCCATATCTCCGCCGTTTGATATCGCAACATCCGTACCGTTAATTGTAGCTCCTGCACAAATAATAATAGCCATCGAAATAACACCGCCAAGACCGATTGAAAGAATAGAATCAAGTCTTGAGTTGGCAAGTTCTTCTTTAACATCATCTTCTCCACTCCATTTCTTAGCAGCTGAAGAAGCATGAAGATAAATATTATAAGGAACAACTGTGGTTCCCATAAGGGCTGCGATAGTCATCCATGCCTTATCCTGTTTAGGAACCTGAAAACCGAATATTCCCTTAAGAACTGCTAACCAGTCGGGTTTTGAAGCGATAGCGGTAATAAGGAAAATAACTCCCATTATAACTACAAGAGCCGTAAGGAACTTCTCTATATATTTATGGCTGCCTGACCATAACAGAACAAAAGCCACAACCGTAATTACGATAATAAGAATAATTCTGCCTGTTTCACTGCCCAATGAAGGAATGGCTGCCTGCACACCGAGTACGGAACCTGTAATATTTCCCGTCTCATAAGCTATGTTACCGATAAATACAGCTGCGATAACAAGAATTGCAAGAAGGATTCTTGCTACCTTGCCTGTGAACTTTTCGCGAAGAGCCTGACCTAACCCCATCTTAGATACAATGCCTACTCTTGCGGCCATAGACTGCATGATGATAACGGAAATAACCGAAAGAAGCATTGCCCACAATAAGGTGTACCCATAATTAGCACCTGATGTTGAGCAGCTGGTTACTGTTCCGGGTCCGATAAATGCTGCTGCGACCAGCGCACCGGGACCGATGTTTTTGAGTCGTTTTAAAAATTTCTCCATATAATACCTCTCTTTTCTATTAATTTAAAATGCTTCCCAACGAAGCAATTTCAATTCCTTCTTTAGTAAGTCTTTCACGAATTATTTTAACAAATTCAAGAGCATGTTCGTTATCCCCGTGAACACATATTGAATCAATCTTAAGTTCTATTTCATTGCCCGAATATGTAGTAACCTTACCTGTCTTTAATACCTTGACCACTCTTTCGATAGCCTCATTTTCGTCTGTTATCATAGAGCCTTCCTTAGTTCTTGCCCTAAGGGAGCCGTCATCCTCATAAGCTCTGTCTGCGAAGAATTCGTTGGCGCATTTAAGACCTATATCTTTGCCCGCATTAATCATCTGGGAACCGGAAAGTCCAAGAAGAATAATCTCGGGATCAAAATCATATACAGCTCGGCATATACCTTTGGCCAGTTCATAATCCTTGCCCGCCATGTTGTAAAGGGCTCCGTGAGGCTTAACATGCTGAATCTTAACCCCTGCCTGGCTGCAAAAAGCGTATAACGCGCCCAGCTGATAAGTTACATATGCATAGGCTTCCTTGGGAGAAATAACCATATTTCTTCTTCCGAATCCCATTAAGTCATAAAATCCCGGATGAGCTCCTATGCCGATTCCGGACTCCTTTGCCATCTTAACTGTCTTTTGCATAACAACAGGATCGGAGGCATGAAATCCGCAGGCTATATTGGCTGACGAAACAAGTTTAATTACTTCATCATCCATTCCTATCTTGTATGCGCCGAAGCTTTCGCCAAGGTCGCAGTTCAAATCAACTTTAACTGACATTTCTTTAATTAATCTCCTTAATAACCTTCATCCGTAAAATCTATTCTTATTGTTTAAGATCAGCATTCTTAATATCCGTAATAAGCATATGACCGGGGGCATGGGTGATAACAAAATCAGGTTTAACATTCATAAGCACCGACTGGGGAGTAACTCCGCAAGGCCAGAACACAGGAACTTCACCGTCTTTGATGATAACAGGATCGCCAAAATCCGGATGCGCTATATCTTTAATACCTATAGCTGCAGGATCACCTATATGAATGGGAGCGCCGTGAACTCTCGGCATAGTAGCCGAAACCGTAACTGCACGTACCACCTGCTCATAAGGAATGGGTCTCATACTTACAGTCATGGGACCGTGGAATATTCCCGCCTCCTTACACTGAATATTGGTTATATACATAGGGACATTACATCCCATTGTGTTATGTCTTATTTCTATACCGGCATCAATAAGCTCAGACTCAAAAGAAAAGCTGCATCCTATCAAAAAACTGACAAGGTCGTCACGATAAAACTGCGAAACATCCTCGTACTCACCCGTCATAACACCTTTTTCATAGACTCTGTATTTAGGAAAATCCGTAAATACATTACAGTCTTCCGCTATATCCTTTAAATACTTCTCACCGACTTCCGTAACCTCAAGAATCGGACAGGGCTTGGGATTTCTCTGAGTAAACAAGAGAAAATCATATGCAATATCTCTTGGCATGATAGCCAGATTAGCCTGAGCATATCCTGCGCACATTCCCGAAGTGGGATAATTTATTTTGCCCTCTCTTATTAAATGTCTTACATCAATAGGTTTTGCATTAACATAGTCCATAAGCTACCTCTAACTAATTCTTCCACTTGTTAAACAATCGTGCCAACAATCTCTTATTTACAAAACGTGCATTAAGAAGTTTAATTCTCTCACGTTCCATAGCGTATATTCTTTGTGCCTCCTCGATACCGACAGCCACGAAATGTATTTGCTGAGGATATTTGCACTGCACCAGTTTGGACAAATCAACACTGATTACATTGGCTATCTTGGTATATCCTCCCACTGTCTGTCTGTCCGAAAGAAGCACTATGGGCTGACCGTTCTTCGGTACCTGAATTGCCCCCTTGGCAATACCGTCGGATACTATATCTGCCCCCTTCTGACTATGTTCAATAGGTGTACCCTCAAGTCTGTATCCCATTCTGTCACATTCGTGGGTCACTGTATAAAACGTATTAAGGAATGCATCAATACCTTCTTGCGAAAAATAATCATCCTGAGGGCCCATGGTTACTCGTATATCAACCACGTCCTGACCGTATTCCACGCTCTCTACATGTCTGTCCTTCATATTGGGAAGGGTCTTAACCGAAGTTTCGAATTCTATTTCATCACCATCGGTCAGTTTCCTGCCCTTATAGCCTCCGAATCCGCACTTAATGTCCGTAGATCTGGAACCCATAACCAAAGGCACGTCAAGCCCTCCCGCAAAGGCTATATATCCCCAGACACCGCTTTTACAAAAGCCCATTTCAAGTTCATCGCCCTTTTTGACTTCAACGGCACGATACATAGGAATCGGTTCGCCGTTAATCTTAGGTTCGAAATCACCGCCTGTAATTGCAATAACCGTATCCGTAGTAAAGTACAAAGTCGGACCGTTAATCATAAATTCAAGAACGGCTTCTTTTTCTTTATTGTCCACCAGCAAATTGGCTACCCAGAAGGAATGTCTGTCCATAACTCCGCATACGTGAAAGCCCTGGTTTTGATGACCCATTCGTCCGTAATCCTGAACAGTGGTAAACACGCCACCTTTATTAAATACTATTCCCATTAAGAATTCCTTCCCTCAACAATTACCTTAAACTCATAAGTTCCGTTTGCATCTTTTTTCTTAAGTTCTTCATATTCAGACCGGCTAACGGGAACGAATCTTATATAATCACCTGCTCTGTACGGAATGCTGACTTCCCTTGCCGGATTAAAGCATTTAACAGGAGTACGACCGATTATCTGCCATCCGCCGGGAGATTCCATAGGATAAAGTCCTGTCTGAGCCCCGCCTATTCCGACACTGCCGGCATCTATCTTTAATCTTGGATTCTCAAGCCTCGGAGTAACCAGTCTTTCATCCAGTCCTCCAAGATACGGAAATCCCGGCTGAAATCCCAGCATATAAACGAGGTATGATTTTGATGAATGAATTTTAATAACCTCTTCAACCGTCATGTTGGCATGTTCTGCCACGAAATTTATATCCGGGGCATATTCTCCTTCATAACATACGGGAACCTCGACTATTCTCTTTTCCTTTACGGTTTCATGATCGTCCTTATCAAGATAACCGTTAATAAGTGTAACCATTTTATTGTATGGAATTATAGCCGGATTATAGTGAATAAGAACAGCACGAAAAGAAGGTACAAATTCTTCGATGCCTTCTATTTTATGAGTAGTCATTCTCTTAATAAATCCCATGAGTCTGGAATTTATTTCTTCATCAATTTTATCTCCGAATTCTACAGAAAGAGCCCTGTCACCCGTGGGCAGAATACGTGGATAAGAAATATTAGAATTATCATTCATATATTATGCCTCTGCTTTGTTTGAAGTATTAATCCATTTAAGATATTCGTTAATAAATATATCTATGTCCCCGTCGAGAACCGCATCCGCGTTGGCGGTTTCGGCATTGGTACGAAGATCTTTGACAAGCTTATATGGTTGCAGGAAATAAGAACGAATCTGATTTCCCCAAGCTATATCTTTGACCTCACCACGAATATCGGATAGTTTCTCCGCATTAGCTTCCTGCTTGAGTATCAGCAGTTTGGCCTTTAACATCTGCATTGCCTTGTCCTTATTCTGGAACTGGCTTCGTTCGTTCTGGCACTGAACTACTATACCTGTAGGTATATGTGTAATTCTGATGGCGGAAGAGGTCTTGTTAATATGCTGTCCGCCGGCTCCGGAAGAACGATATGTATCTATTCTTAAATCTTCTTCATTAATATCAATATCAACATCGCCTTCTATATCCGGCATAACATCCAAAGATACGAAGGAAGTCTGTCTTTTACCCTGGGCGTTAAAGGGTGAAATACGAACCAGTCTGTGTACACCCTTTTCGGATTTAAGATAACCGTATGCATTAAGTCCGTTAACCTGGAAGGTAATTGACTTAATTCCTGCCTCATCTCCGTCAAGGAAATCCAGAACCTCTATGCTAAAGCCCTTTGTCTCGGCCCATTTTGAATACATTCGATAAAGCATAGACGCCCAGTCACAGCTTTCGGTTCCGCCGGCTCCCGCATTAAGTTTAAGAATGGCGTTATCCGCATCATACTCTCCCGAAAGAAGAGTACTTATTCTGATTTCATCAAGCTTCTGCTTGAAGTCCTCAAATTCGGAAACCACATCCTCCGACATGGATTCGTCATCTTCGGCCATTTCTATAAGAGTAAAGATATCCTCGTACTGGGTATCAAGTCCGTTAATGGTATCCACAACGCCCTGCATATCTTTAAGCTCTTTCATCTTCTTGTTGGAAACATCCGGATTATCCCAAAATCCCGGAGCCTCCATTTCCATCTGAAGTTCCTCTATCTTTTGGATTTTATTTTCCAAATCAAGTGAGCCTCTGACTTCTGCCAGGGGCTCCTTATAATTTTGTAATTCAACCTTAATGTTATCTAATAAAACCATATTTTTCTCCGCATATTATTGCGTTAACTTACATCAAATAAATATTCCGGCGGCAAGTTACTTGCGTCCGCAGCACTGCTTATATTTTTTGCCGGATCCGCAAGGACAGGGATCATTAGGATACACCTTGGCTTCGGCTCTCATCTTGGGACCTCTTGCAACAGTGTCATCTTTATTGGTTCCGGTAACCTTGGCAACCTGCTCACGTTCAACCTTCTGTTCAACGTGGATATGATAGAGGATTCGTACTGTCTCCTCTTTGATGTTCTGAGTCATTTCATCGAACATCTCGTATCCCGACATCTTATATTCAATAAGAGGATCTCTCTGACCGTATACTGCAAGACCCACACCCTGACGGAGCTGATCCATATCATCAATGTGATCCATCCACTTACGGTCAATTGCCTTAAGGAGAATAACACGTTCAGCCTCACGAATTGCCTCGGGTTCAGGGAATTCTGCCTCCTTGGATTCATAGAGCTTAACCGCTTCTTCCTTAAGCTGCTGTTTAAGTGCATTCTTCTTCTGAGTATCGATTCTTGCCTTGGTAATAGGTGCAAGCGGAATTGTGGGAAGTAATACGGAATTAAGTTCCTCAAAATTCCAGTCATCATAAGGTGTATCATCACCGATTACCATATCAACAGAATTCTCGACTATATCAGTAATCATCTTGTAAATAGGTTCTCTCATGCTTTCGCCGTCAAGGACGCGACGACGTTCATCATAGATGATTTCTCTTTGCTCATTCATAACCTGGTCGTACTCCAGGAGGTTCTTACGTACGCCGTAGTTGTTTGACTCTATCTTTTTCTGAGCGGATTCGATTGCTCTTGTTAATGAGCTGTGCTCAATTTCCTGATTCTGAGGAATTCCCAGTGCATTAAACATTCCGATTAATCTTTCGGAACCGAACAGTCTCATTAAATCATCTTCCAAAGATATATAGAACTTAGATTCACCGGGGTCACCCTGACGACCTGCTCTACCACGAAGCTGATTATCTATACGACGTGATTCGTGACGTTCCGTACCGATTATCTTAAGACCTCCAAGGGCCAGTGTCTCTTCATCAAGTTTAATATCCGTACCACGACCTGCCATGTTGGTTGCGATGGTAACGCTGCCGTGAATACCTGCATCCGCTACGATTTCGGCTTCCATTTCATGGAACTTAGCGTTCAATACTTTATGAGGAATACCTTCTTTGGTAAGAAGTCTTGATATTTCTTCCGAAGCTTCGATTGTAATTGTACCGACAAGTACCGGCTGTCCCTTGGCATGAGCTTCCTTAACCGCCTGAGTAATTGCCCACAACTTTTCCTTACGGGTCTTGTATACCGCATCCTGTCTGTCTATTCTTTGAACAGGTCTGTTAGTCGGAATCTCTACTACGTCCATTCCGTATATATCACGGAATTCCTTTTCTTCCGTAAGAGCAGTACCTGTCATACCTGCCTTCTTGGCAAACTTATTAAAGAAGTTCTGGAAAGTGATGGTAGCCAGAGTCTTTGACTCACGCTTAACCTTAACATGCTCTTTAGCTTCGATTGCCTGATGAAGACCATCGGAATATCTACGACCGGGCATAATACGTCCGGTAAATTCATCTACAATAAGTACCTGATCATCCTTAACAACGTAATCCTGATCCCTGAACATAAGGTTATGCGCTCTTAAGGCAAGAATAATATTATGCTGAATCTCAATATTCTCGGGATCTGCCAGGTTATCTATCTGGAAGAAACGCTCTACTCTGGCAACACCCTGTGCTGTAAGGTTAACGATCTTATCCTTTTCATTAACGATAAAGTCGCCTGTTTCTTCTCTTTCGACACCCATGAGGGCATCCATCTTGCTAAGGTCTTCCATATCTTCACCACGTACCATCTGACGGGCAAGAATATCGCAGACTTCGTATAACTTGGTGGATTTGCCGGACTGACCGGAAATAATAAGAGGTGTTCTTGCTTCATCGATAAGAACAGAGTCAACCTCATCGATGATGGCATAATGAAGATCTCTTAAAACAAGCTGATTCTTATATACAACCATATTGTCTCTTAAGTAATCAAAACCAAGCTCATTATTTGTTACATATGTAATATCACAATTGTATGCTTCTCTACGCTCCTCCGGAGTCATGGAATTAAGTACATAACCTACGGAAAGGCCTAAGAATCTATGAATTTCTCCCATCCATTCAGCATCACGCTTAACCAGGTAATCGTTAACGGATACTACATGAACGCCCTTGCCTTCAAGTGCGTTAAGATATGCAGGACAGGTAGATACAAGTGTCTTACCTTCACCGGTTCTCATTTCGGCGATACGTCCCTGATGAAGAATAATACCACCTATAAGCTGCACTCTGAAGTGCTCCATATTTAATACTCTCTTACCGGCTTCACGTACTACCGCAAAGGCCTCCGGAAGAATATCATCCAAGGTTTCGCCGTTAGCAAGTCTTTCTTTAAACTCAGAGGTTTTAGCTCTAAGTTCCTCATCCGTAAGCTTCTGCATTTCGGGACGAAGAGATTCTATCTTATCAACAATGGGCTCAATTCTTTTAAGTTCTCTTTCAGAATGAGTTCCGAATATTTTAGTAACAATACTCATTAGTAATCCTCGATATCTAAAAATAATATAGTATCTGCCTTCAACAGCATAGTTACGCGCATATGAAGACAGCGCACCAAATCATATAATAACAGATTTGGTGCGCTAATTCAACTTTAGCATATATCGCTATATTATCTTCCGAGTTTATTATTTATCTTACTACTTCCGGAATACCGAAGTGCTCAATAACATAATCCATATCTTTGTCGCCACGGCCCGAAATATTAATAAGGATAGAGCCCTTATCCATAGTCTTGGCAAGTCTCATAGCATGAGCAACAGCATGGGAGCTTTCGATTGCGGGAATGATTCCTTCCTTACGTGAAAGTTCATAGAATGCATCAATAGTTTCTTTATCATCAACAACATCGTAAATAACTCTTCCCGTATCCTTAAGGAAAGCATGCTCAGGACCTGATGAAGGATAATCAAGGCCGGAAGCTACCGAATATACGGGAGCAGGTTCGCCGTTTTCATCCTTAAGCATTATTGAGTTAAATCCGTGCATGATACCTTCCGTTCCGTACTTAAGGCTTGCTGCATGATCGCCCAACTTAGGACCGCGTCCCAAAGGTTCAACACCGTAAATATCAACAGGATCATTAAGGAATCCGCTAAAGAATCCTGCAGCATTTGAACCGCCGCCTACACAGGCTGTGATAGCATCCGGAAGATGACCTGTCATTTCAAGGAACTGCTCACGTGCTTCGATACCCACAACAGCCTGGAAATCTCTTACCATAAGAGGGAAAGGATGAGGTCCCAATACAGAACCGATACAGTAAATGCAATCCTTATATTCTTTTGAATATGCTCTGAAAGCAGCATCAACCGCTTCCTTAAGTGTCTGATTACCTTCGGTAACTTCAACAACGTTGGCACCGAGGATTTTCATTCTTGCAACATTGGGAGCCTGCTTTTTAATATCAACAGAGCCCATATAAATATCACATTCCATGCCAAAGTATGCAGCTGCAGTGGCAAGTGCAACACCGTGCTGTCCCGCACCTGTTTCGGCAATAACCTTCTTCTTGCCCATGAACTTGGCAAGAAGAACTTCACCCATACAATGGTTAAGCTTATGAGCACCTGAGTGATTCAAATCTTCTCTCTTGGCATAAAGCTGAACCTTACCGTTACCTATTGAACGTGACAGTCTTTCAAGATGTGAAATAGGTGTGGGTCTTCCCTGGAATTCTTTACGAATTCTACGAAGTTCCGCAATGAACTGTCTTGACTGGCAGATTGTAAAATATGCATCAGTAATCTCAGCCATGGCTGCCTTTAATTCATCCGATACGTAGCATCCGCCATACTTACCGAAGTATCCGTTCGCATCGGGGTAATTCTTAAAATATGTGTCATAATCAATTCCGTTTAAAATCATATGTTTGTCCTCCATATATATCTGTACAAAGTGTATAAGTTATCGTCTGTATTAATTTTCTGTACGCCATCGCCATCGTGCTTTGGCAAAGCCTGTCATAAAGTATAACATATATTTCTCCTAACCGAGTATCGCCAATCGGCCATACTAACAAAAAACCGGCAAGTCAATTAAGACCTGCCGGGACAAAATTCAAAATTCTGCGGTACCACCCTGCTTGATGATTGCTCATCCACTCATGCATACTAACATATGCCGATTCAATAACGATGAATCAAAACGTCCTTCATACTCTCTTTGCGATTTCTGTCAGCCCTTAGAAGTCCATTCATTCAAGTCTATCGCTGTTGCAATTCCACCACCTGCAACTCTCTCCTAACTTAGTATCAAGAATTACTACTCTTCCTCAACGGTTTATTATTCACTTGATAGATAATCTAGCACGCATATCATCCGCTGTCAACAAAAATGTGACAGTGGGGACGGTTCTTTCTGTCACACTTTTTTGAAAATTATAATTTTTTATGCGGACTCTATACAGTATTACTTATTTCACGTCAGCCCTCTTGCAATTCTAAGTGTTGCAAATATTTAATTTACTAAAAACGCACGGCACCGAACTATTCGCCATCCATGGCTCAATTAGTTCTTGCGCATGCTTCCTGCATGCGCATGCCTGCTATTGGCAACACTAAGAATTGCGACAGAGCGCTTCCTAATGAAATTGCATAATACTGTATAGACTCTGCATAATGAATGTACCTCAAAGTGTGACAGAAAGAACCGTCCCCACTGTCACAAGTTCAGTATATCTTCACGAAAAAACATTCTGCTGGTAGAATCGATAGGAGCCGGGGTAAGACGGCCACGCTTAACCATATCATCTATATTTTGGCGACTGCATCCTAAAATTTTCATTGCAGTTCCTGTTGATATTATTTCTTCACAAGCGAACTTGCGAAGCATTGCCCCATCAATGGGTAATTTCTGCCCATGCCTTATCAGATGTTGAGCACTAATAGATTTGCTTTCGGAAAACATAACCGCATTACCATCGCAATCCACGCGAAATCCATTCAACCAATTGGCATAACTTAGCAGACGACCAAGCCATTCATATTCTTTCTTACAAGTTTCCAAATCAACTATTAAGGTCTCCCCCGTCTTTAGTACTATCAATGTGACGGTAGGGACGGTTCTTTTTGTCACATTTTATTGTATAAGAAAAGGCGTGTGTCATTTGACACACGCCTTGCTAATTATTTACTTTAACTTCTATTAATTCATTCCATACAGTTCAGCCATCTTATCATGTCCATACCAATCAAGGCTGGTATCAACTGTAGAGTATGCAGGAATCTTTATCTTCTGAAGCTTATGATTTACTTTATATCTAAATTCAAATGAAACTCCTGCTGCAACCTTCTCAGCTATCTTTTCCATAAATGACTTAGGGAAAGAACTAAGTTCACCAAACTCTAAAACAATATTCTGGCCTGATTTAGCAACATCCATTTTCTGCTGTGCATATGTATCCAAAGTGTATCCAAATGCAGAAATCGGAGATGATTCCTTAATAAATCCGCATGTACTGCAATATGTTCCTTCAAGTCCGTCATGATCACAAGTTGCTTCGTAGATTGTTCCTTCGGTAAATTCATGAATGTGAACCGGTACATCTGGTACAGGAGCCGGGGCTTGTGAACCATTGAGTACCGTAGGTATAGGAACTATAGGGTCTTCTTCCATCTTCACTTTTATTACAGCAATTCCGCTAGGATCAACTTTCTCGATAGACGTAGCCGTTTTTGATCCTATAGCTAAACGTATAAGATTGTATCCACAATCCCCTATTGCTTCGTTCTTGTAATTAAAACATACTTTTGTCACATGATCAGGATCATCGACCAAAATAAACATCGCTTTTGTAGTATCATTTTCGAAAGTAAAACCCGTACCAGACCCAGGAATAGGAAGAGCATCACCATCTGTCAAAGAAGATATACGATACGGATTATCCCAAGTTCCAGTCCCACTTGGTATCGCAAATGTTGTTATTCTCATCATCATAACCATCGTCATGGCCAATACCATGGCCAATAATAAACTTAATTTTCTTTTCATCATTAACCTCCAAGCAAAAAAATTTACCAACAAGTTTATGATACATCGTTGACCCCCCCAGTCAATGCTTTTCGGTTCCTTTCCGGTCCCATATTGACATGGACCCCATAACCATATACTTGCATCCATTTATGCATGCAACAATCAAAAAACAGACATATTACTCGATATACAAATAAATCTATTTTTTTATCAACATTTGTTAATGATTTCCGGTTTACATAATTTCAATTCCTCGATATACGAAAAAAATTATAATTTAATCAACATTTTCTTGAAAAATTACTCTATAAATCGTTAATTATTTCATATATCGAGTAAATTGTGTTATGTAAACTGTTTTTATGCTAAGATTGTTGATTTATTTTCATTTTTTTTGCTATATCGAGGAAATTAGAGAAATCCCGGATGAAATGCATTGCTGTCTGTATTATGTCCGCCCATGGCAATGCAAAAGGGAGCATATTATTTATATGCTCCCTTTTGGTTCAATCTTATCTTCTAATTTAAATCATTTTTTATTTACTAATTCATTCCATACAGTTCAGCCATCTTATCATGTCCATACCAATCAAGACTGGTATCAACTGTAGAGTATGCAGGAATCTTTATCTTCTGAAGCTTATGATTTACTTTATATCTAAATTCAAATGAAACTCCTGCTGCAACCTTTTGGGCTATCTTTTCCATAAATGACTTAGGGAAAGAACTAAGTTCACCAAACTCTAAAACAATATTCTGGCCTGATTTAGCAACATCCATTTTCTGCTGTGCATATGTATCCAAAGTGTATCCGAATGCTGAAATCGGAGAGGATTCCTTAATAAATCCGCATGTACTGCAATATGTTCCTTCAAGACCGTCGCTGTTACATGTTGCTTCGTAGATTGTTCCGGTAACGAAGCTGTGAATGTGAGGTGCAGGGGCTGGTTCAACTTTCGATTCGGGTTGCGGAGACAGTACGGGCGCCGCTTTTGGAGTCGGTGCTTTCATTCCAAATAATTCATTTTTAGAGACATATTTGCCATAACCACCTCCTCCAAAACTGCTGCCATTAAAAGTTTCATTAGGTTCCAACGTATAGTAGCTATATCCATCGCTATGTTCTTGTTCCTCTAAAGTGAAATACAACCTATAACTCCATTCCTTCCCAATCGCTAAATATGCGGTAACGCCAGTATCATTTAAAATTGAATCATAGCCTAAATCTTTGTGTCTATCAGGGTCCTCCTCCAATTCACTCAAATTATACAAACTACCAGCATAAGATTTAACATCGAGCATTCCAACTGTAAAAATCGTGAACACTAACAATAAATAAATCAAAATCTTTTTATTCATAACGTATATTCCCCTTTTCATACAACCTATTAACTTAATCGTGAAATGTTATCACCTAAAGTCACCAAGTACCGACATTTTAATGCTATTAGGTGTAAATGTCAACATGAAAATGTGACACCGGGGACGGTTCTTTTTGTCACATTTTGAAGGCTGTGCATTATGCGGAGTCTATACAGTATTATGCAATTTCATTAGGAAGCACTCTGTCGCAATTCTTAGTGTTGCACGGGTCAGGCATGCGCATGCAGGAAGCATGCGCAAGAACTAATTGAGCCATGGATGGCGAATAGTTCGGTGCCGTGCATTTGCAGTAAAACTAAATATCTGCAACACTTAGAATTGCAAGAGGGCTGACGTGAAATAAATAATACTGTATAGACTCCGCATAAAAAATCATAAATTTCAAAAAAATGTGACAAAAAGAACCGTCCCCACTGTCACACTATGCTATAATATAAAACCGGAAAAGGAGTATAAGATTATGTTTTCATTTATCTGGCCCATTGGCCTTGTAGTATTATCAAATGTTGTTTATCAGGTAGCCGCCAAGGAAGTACCCGCCAAAATAAATCCTTTGGCTTCACTTACAGTCACTTATCTGGTTGGCGCAATCGTATCCCTGATTCTTTATTATGTCCTTAACAAAGACGCAAACATCCTTACGGAATATACCAAACTTAACTGGGCACCCTTTGTACTGGGGCTTTCGGTTGTAGGACTTGAAGTTGGTTTTATATGTTCCTACAAAGCCGGATGGGCCGTAAGCACGGCATCAATTGTCCAAAGTGCGTTTTTGGCAATCATTCTTATATTTGTAGGTTACTTCGTATACAAGGAACAGCTTACCTGGAATAAGATTGTGGGAATCCTCGTCTGTTTGGTAGGCCTTGGATTCATCAATTATAAATAATGCAATGAACAAAGACAGATACACCAAAAAACTATTTAAAGAATTATTCAAATACACACTTCCCGTTATGACAGGCTATATCTTTTTAGGTATAGCTTTTGGTTTACTGATGCGTCAGAAGGGCTTTCCCATGTATTATCCTGTCATCATGAGTATCATTATATATTCGGGAGCCTTGGAATTTGCGGCAGTTCCCATTTTGTCCGCGCCCTTTGATCCGTTAGGTTCCTTCATTTTGGGATTAATGCTTAGTGCCCGCCATCTTTTTTACGGGCTTCCTATGTTACAAAAATATAAGGCCTCGGCTAAATCAAAACCTTTCCTTATTTTCGGACTTACAGATGAAACCTTTTCTATTCTTTCAACCATGGAGGTTCCCGAAGGCATAAAGCCCAAGCATTTTTATGTAGGAGTCACCGCCCTTGATTATTTATATTGGAATATAGGAACGCTGCTCGGTGCGGTACTCGGAAGCATATTGACAATTAATCTGAAGGGATTGGATTTCACTTTGACGGCCCTCTTTATTGTGCTCTTCGTTGAACAGCTAAAAGATAAAGCCGGTCTTATAAGCGGTTTTGTAGGTTTGCTTGCAACAGCATGTGTTCTTGCTCTATTCGGAAGTGAAAAGATGGTCATCATCTCTATGCTGGTCATCCTTCTTGCACTCGTGTTATGTAAACCTTTTCTCTTAAAGCAAACTACCTCCGCTGTCCAAAATTCTATAACCCCTAATACCAAGGAGGAACCCAAATGACACAGACACAAACATTTCTGATTTTGATTCTCCTGTCTTTATCCGTAATGATAACAAGATTCCTGCCCTTCCTTGTTTTCGGTCGCAAAGGTCAGACACCGAAAATCATCGATTATCTTGGCAAGGTATTACCTGCTGCCATGATGGGGTTGCTTGTAATATATTGCTTTAAGGATTATGATTTTCCGGCAAATATTGATGCCGTCTTTAGCTCAGAATTCCTAAGAAGTGATTTTTTCGCAGGCTGTATTGCCGGAATTGCCACAGCCGTAATTCATCTTATAAAAAGAAACACCATCCTAAGCATAGTGCTCGGGACAGTGCTTTATATGATTCTGATTAATTTTTTATGACAGATGTAATAGATTACTACGGTAAATCTTCAACCCTTATCTTTTTAACACATGGATTGTATTTTGAGCCCTGAGTAAGTTGTATAGTCCCATCATTAATAAGTAACACTGCCCTATTATGCAAATCCTCATCCCAATTATTTCCGATAAGTTTCCAGTTATTATCGCATTCATTTGTAATAGTTCCATTCATAATGTTTTGAACATAATCTATCAGAAGAAAACGAATATCACCGATATCGCTTCTAATATCTGCGTCAAGCAATTCCGGCATATCG
Organism: Lachnospiraceae bacterium; assembly: GCA_045629045.1. Taxonomy (GTDB): domain Bacteria; phylum Bacillota; class Clostridia; order Lachnospirales; family Lachnospiraceae; genus JAILLW01. Next base: position 21,353 of record JAZQQM010000014.1, on the reverse strand, counting down.
TTTTCATCATAAATTACTCCGGGAATTGAAACTGCAGTATTATAACGATAATCATTAATAGCAACTACAAGTTCGTCATCCTCATCAAGCTTCCTTCCGTCAGGATACGTAAGGTTAACAATACGTTCTCCGGCGGGTTTGCTGACATCTATGTCATAATTTATACCGGTTGCCGTATCAAACATATAAACCGGAGTATCTTCAAATGCAACAATTAAATCCCCGTCTTCATACTGCTGATAGAAACATGCTGACCACTCGAGATATTTTTTTAACTGTGCACCGCTCATTCTTACAGAATACAAGGTGTTGGTGTACTTATATATTCTGCATACATCCGCTATTGTCATATCACCGGGGAACGCATTATCCTCGTTAGTACACGGTGAGCTTATCGCAACATCAGCATCAGCATAATACAGCATCACGTTTTGTATAAGAGTCTGTAATGGCGTATCCTCCGTAAGAAGTGAGCTTATTTGCCCTATCCGGCCTTCCTGTACCAAGGGTCCCCCGTCCAGAATTCCTATCTTGGTTTTGGCATGCTCCTTTGCCATACTGTCATAGTAAGAAAGTAAATCGGCTATGGCTTTATCATCATCATATTCTTGAGTTTTTACGCACGTAGTTGTTATATCTTTAACAGAATATCTTTCATCATCCACATTATAGGCAAAAGTTATATCCGCAATCTGAACTGACTTGCCAGAATTTAGATTTTCCGTAACACAAATATTATTAGCAAGCGTCCCATTAACAATTTCATGTCCGTGGGAACCCAAAATAAGATTAAGTCGTGGGCATTCCCGGGCCATAGAGGCAAATCCGGAATGCGATGTTCCGTACTCATCTTCTTCCATCATATGGAATACACCCACATAAGCATCAACAGGCTGCAATTTCCCTTGGGAAACTTCACTTTCTATTGAATCAATAATCTTATTGGTTTCTATAGCCGGATCGGTTACCGCATATCCCATAAGATTAGCTTTATCCCAGTTAGATATGTTCGGAGTAACCATTCCTATGAAAGCAATTCTTATTCCATTCTTTTCAACTATGGCATATCCTTCTGTAAGCAACTCCCCGTTTAGGTCATATACATTTCCCAGAAGGCATTTACATTCCATGGTATTGATGTATTTTTTCGTAACATCCATACCGTAATTAAATTCATGATTTCCTACTGTACATATATCATAGCCGATTGCATTCATACCCATTACCATAGGATGAATCGGCTCAGCATTAAAGATGTCGGCAAAATTATCCTGAATTGTATCCCCCACATCCACCAGTATAGTATTCTCGTCACGATATTCATTAATAACAGACGCCGCCTTAGCCAAGCTTCCCGATGCATCAGCTTCATTCAACGCATAATCATATGCAAGCATTCTGCCATGAAGATCGGAAGTAGATATTATGCGGACGCTCTTCATATCTTCAACAATCATATCATCAACCGGTATTTTTCCGCATCCGTACAAAGATATACCACAAAGGCCAATAATCAGAATTAAACTGCCAAATATAGATTTTAATAATCTTTTATTATTAATCATTATTCCCTTTAACCTACCAATAATTTCTATTGCAAAAACAACGTTCCTACTGCTGCAACTGCATATCTCCGTCTTTTACCCAGCCTATTTTCTTGAGTAACATATTAATAAGCGGTGATATAACTGCCGGAAGTACTATGCAGATTAATGCAAGTCCTACCCACGACATTACATCAGGTGTAAAGACAGACGCACCTCTTTCAAGGGCAATATCAGAAGGCGTGAACCATCCTGTAATAACTCCGATAGGTCCGCACATTCCGCAGGTTCCCATTCCGGAATTAATAGGTGCACCGTTCATCTGGAGTTTGAACAAACATGTTGCTATAGGACCTGTAATTGCACTGCATACCGTAGGCGCAATCCAGATTCTGGGGTTACGAATAATATTCGGCATCTGAAGCATTGAAGTTCCAAGTCCCTGGGATACCAATCCACCCCATTTATTTTCCTTAAAGGAGATAACCGCAAATCCTATCATCTGTGCACAGCATCCTGCAACAGCAGCGCCTCCCGCAAGTCCTGTCAGTCCCAGAACGGAACATATTGCCGCAGAAGATATAGGAAGGGTCAGCGCAATTCCCACCAAAACAGATACAAGAATTCCCATTAAGAAGGGCTGAAGTGAAGTGGCATTCTCAATCAAAATTCCGAAAGAATTGGCTGCGGTTCCGATAGGAGGTGCAATAAGCTTAGCCAATGAAACACCTATTAGTATAGTTACCGCCGGAGTGACCAGAAGATCAACTTTAGTTTCCTTTGATACAGCTTTACCGAATTCGGCAGCTACAATTGCGATGATAAGCACAGCTAAAGGTCCGCCTGCACCACCTTCCGCATTGGCAGCATAACCTACCGCAGCAAGAGAAAACAATACCATGGGGTCTGCTTTAAGAGCATAACCGATAGCCACTGCCATAGCAGGTCCCGATGCAGCCATTGCATAGGTTCCCACATCTACCAGGAATTCGGCACCACACAGCACTCCCGCCGTTTTTATAATCGTACCAATAAGAAGTGAACAAAAAAGACCCTGTGCCATAGCACCCAGAGCTTCTATAAGATATCTTTGAACAGATATCTCGATGTTCTTTTTCTTCAGGAATTCTTTAAATTTCTTCATAATTTCCTCCTTCGTCTGAATAATTCAGCACTCTCTTCTTATAAAATATATAACGAAGCCATGCCGTAAATCCGCTAATGAACCACACAATACCTACTGACCACCAGATTCCCCATACTCCAAAAAGCGGAACGGAAACAAGAAGAATCGGTACAGTAAATCTTCCGATTACCTCAACTATCCCGTTAAGAAGTGCAAAGAAAGCATCTCCCATACCGTTTAAGACGCCTCTTACCACATAAATCACACCCAGGAAAATATAGAACAATGATGTGATTCTAAGGGCTTTGGCTCCTGTTTCGATAACCTCGGCTTCGTTTACGAAAAATCCCATAATATTATCACCGAACAAATACATAACAGGAAGCATCACTGCCGAAAAAATTGCCATAATCAGTAAACTCTTACGATATCCGTCAATAATTCTCTTCTTCTTACGTGCACCGAAATTCTGACCCGTATATGTTGAAAGAGCAGTGCCCAGCGTCGTGTAGGGCTGATGTATCAACTGTTCCACACGGGAAGTTGCAGTAAATGCAGCAATAACAACAGGTCCGAAGGAATTAACAACTCTCTGAAGCGCCATACATGAAATCGAAATAAGCGAGAACTGTAACGAAAGGGGAACTCCCAGTTTTATTACAGAGCCGGTTATACTTCTGTTAAATCTCATATCCTCTCTTTTTAGCTTAAAATACTCGTTCCTCTTCCAGGCAAAAAATGCACAACCTATTCCCGAAAGAAACTGTGAAATCACTGTCGCAATTCCCGCTCCCATAACCCCCATTCCGAGGCTGTATACGAAAAAGATATCAAGAAACACATTTAAAATACACGAAAAAATAAGGAAATAAAGCGGTGTTTTGGAATCCCCCAATGCACGAAGCATCGATGAAATGTAGTTATACAAAGATACAAACAAAACACCCACAGACATAATTCTTAAATACATTAAGGAATCGCCCATAATATTATCCGGTGTATTCAAAATAAGGAGAATCGGCTTGGCCAGGAAAAAGGCCGCAATTCCTACAAGTAATGGAAAAATCGTCATTATATATCCTGTATTGGATATACACTTTTTGACTTCCGAAGTATCTCCGCGTCCGAAGCTTTGGGAAGTAACTATTCCGCCGCCTGCACCTATACCGTTACACAACGCAAAAAATAAAAATGTAATTGAATTGGTTGCTCCTATAGCCGCCAGCGCATCGGAGCCCACCAGTTTGCCGACTATTACCGAGTCGGCCAAATTGTATAATTGCTGGAACAAATTTCCCAACAACATTGGAATTGAAAACCTAATCAAAAGACTCATCGGATTTCCGACAGTCATATTAAGTGTCATATCCTTACTATGTGACATGTTATGCCTTCTTTCGCATTACAATTCAAAAATACCCCTCTTCATTTCTAAAGAGGGGCATAAAAATCATTTCATGGATTAATATTCCATAACCTTTTCTTCGCCGTTCATTACACGAAGTGCACCCTGCGCAAGGGCAAGAAGCTCATCTTCACCGGGATATACTGTAAATGGAGCAATAAATCCTGCACGTGCTTTAATCTTATCAACAACTTCCTTGTTGTAAGCAATACCGCCCGTAACAATAATCTGATCAACCTTACCGTTAAGTACGCAAGCCATAGAACCTATATCTTTGGCAACCTGCATAATAAATGCTTCTCTAACCTCGTTAGCATGCTCGTCACCGTTTTCAATCATCTTGGCAACATCTCTCATATCGTTAGTATTAAGATAAGCATTAAAACCGCCGTTACCGCATATCTTTTTATAAACCTGTGCTTCGGTATATTCACCTGAGAAACACATCTTAATAAGTGCACCTGAAGGAACACCGCCTGCTCTTTCGGGAGAGAATGCACCATCACCGTCAAGAGCGTTAAAGATATCAACAACTCTTCCCTTCTCGTGAGCGCCGACTGAAACACCGCCACCCATATGCACTACAATAAGATTAAGCGAATCATAGGCCTTGCCTGTTTCCTTGGCATATCTTTTGGCAACAGCCTTCTGATTAAGTGCGTGGAACACTGACTTTCGAGCCAGTTCAGGCACACCCGAATATCTTGAAATAGGCATTAATTCATCTACTACAACAGGATCTACGATATATGAAGGAACACCGATCTCATCTGCAATCTCACGGGCAAGAATTCCGCCTAAGTTAGATGCATGCTGTCCCTGCTTACCAATCTTAAGATCCTCAAGAAGATCGTCTGTAACTGCATATGTACCGCCGGGAATGGGCTTAAGCATACCGCCGCGTCCTACGATAACGTTAAAGGATTTAACATCAACACCCTTATCCTTAAGGAATGCAAGAATTATGTTCTTACGGAAATCCTTCTGTTCAAAGATAGAACCGTATGAAGCAATCTCTTCCGTAGAATGACGAAGTGTCTCTTCAAATAATAATGTTTCATCTTCAAAAACACCAAGTTTGGTTGATGTAGAACCCGGATTAATAATCAAACTCTTTATAGACATAAATACCTCCTGATTATGTATTATTTATTCTTCATGTATTCTGAAACCAAAGCTGCAACTGCAAGAGAATTAACCTTAACTTCCATGCTGTCGGAACGTGAAGTTAATACTACGGGAGCAGCTGTTCCCGTTAAGATATTTCCGTTAACACAATCAGCCATATGAACCATAGCCTTGTATGTTAAGTTACCTGCATGAATGTCAGGGAATAAAAGGATATCGGCATCACCCTGAATAGGTCTGTCTGTTGCTCCCTTATGCTTGGCAGCTTCAGGATCGATTGCAAGGTCCATAGACAAAGGTCCGTCAACAATACAACCTGTGATTTCGCCGCGAAGGTTCATCTGATGAAGTTCTTCGGCCTCAACCGTAACAGGCATCTTAGGATTAACCACCTCAACTGCTGCAAGAGGTGCAACCTTAGGATTCTCAACTCCGCATGCCTCACAGATTTCAACTGTATTCTTAATAATATTAGCCTTATCTTCAAGTGTGGGATAAGGAAGGAATGCAACGTCTGTTAAGAACATAAGTCTGTCATATCCTTTAACATCAAATACACATACATGCGAAAGTGTCTTACCTGTACGAAGACCAACTTCCTTATTAAGTACACTCTTTAAGAAGCCCTTTGAATCAATAAGACCCTTCATGTACAAATCTGCCTTACCGTCATGAACGAGCTTAACTGCTTCAAGAGAAGCCTCTGTTATATCCTTAACATCAATCATTTCAAAATCGGAAATATCGATTTTAAGTTCATCGGCAATTTTCTTGGTTGCTTCAGCATCACCTACAAGAATTGCATCGGCAATCTTACGATCTTTGGCAGCTCTTACTGCTTCGATTACAGCAGAGTCCTGAGAAACACATACCGCTACCTTTTTCATAGGAATGGTAGCTACCTTAGCAAGTAATTCATTAAAATTCTTAGCCATGTCACACCTCGTATATATTAATATTTGTCAAAACTTTAACAGCATTTAAAATATTAGCACTTTTAGTGCTAAGTTGCAATAAAATAGACCGCCGGTTTATCTGTCATGTGCGGATTTTGCAAAGAACATAAACATCGGGAAAATTTCAAGTCTTCCCGTCAGCATCAAAAGTGACAGAAATACTTTAAAAGGATCTGCATACACAGAATAATTAGCTGCCGGACCTACAAGAGAAAGTCCCGGACCTATATTGTTAAAGCATGCAAGAACAGCCGTAACATTCGTAGTAAAATCAAGCGCACTAAGAGCCATAATCAAAATTGAAAGACATACGATGAAAAAGTAAGCGACACAGTATACCTTTGTACCCTGAAGTGCCCTGTTCTCGATTACTTCACCGTTAACTCTAAGAGGCATCATCTGCTTGGGGTTAATTGCACGTTTAATTTCCGCAATAAAGGACTTCCACAAAATTATGATACGACTGACTTTCATTCCGCCTGCCGTTGAGCCCGCGCACGCACCTATAATCATAAGTCCTACCAGAAGGTGCTGGCTAAACTGGGGCCACATGCCAAAATCAGCTGTAGAAAAACCGGTTGTCGTAATTATACTTGAAACCTGAAAGAACGAAAGTCTGAAAGCATCGGCAAAATTGCCTACGGTTGAATAAAGATTAATCGAAATAGCAAGAACCGCTGCCAATACTATTCCAAAGTAGGTTTTCACCTCTTCATTGCTAAATGCCGCTTTTAATTTCTTAAGAATAATCAAAAAATATATATTGAAATTAATACCGAACAAAAGCATTCCTATCGCAATCGTATATTCAATGGCATGAGAATTTGCATAGATTGAAAATCCCTGAGAATTTATTCCGAAGCCGCCGGTACCTGCTGTACCGAATGCATAACAAAGTGCATCAAATAAAGGCATGCCTTCACATACCAAAACTATAGCAAGGATTGCTGTCATCGCTGCGTATATTCCATAAAGAATTCTCGATGTATTCTTCATTCTGGGAACCAGTTTGCCGGCAGTAGGGCCCGGAACTTCAGCTCTTATTAAATGCATTGAAGTATCATTTTCCATAGGAAGCAGCATCAATACAAATACCAGAACTCCCATACCTCCGATCCAATGACTGAAGCATCTGAAAAACTGCATACCGTGTCCCAAAACCTCCGGTTTTGCAAGGACAGAAGCACCGGTGGTGGTGAATCCCGACACTATCTCAAAAAGAGCTGCCCAATATGACGAAAACGCGCCGCTAAAATAAAACGGAAATGCACAGATAACAGAAATAACTATCCACGCAGACGCAACAATAACATACCCATCACGAGGATGCAGTGTACTGCACTTAACACGTGAACACAAAAAGCCCACAACAAAAGCCGGCACCAGAACCGTAAGGAAGCGCAAAGCATCATCCTTCTCACCGTATCCTAAGGATATGAACATAGGAATAAGCATGAGCAAAGATATAACTACTACTATTTTTCCTAAATTGTTAATAATAGTACGTTTACTCATAAATATCTCCAAGCTCTCTGATTACATGGTCAACTGCAGCAACAAGTGCCACATCGCCTTCCATAAGCATATCCTCACCATGAGGGATAATCATTCGGTTATTTCTGATAATTCCCGCAAGCAGTATATTTCTTTTAAGTTTAATTTCTTTAAGTCTTTTATCTATATTTTTGTCGGTAGCCTTAACATTAAATTCAATGAACTCAAGTCTGCCGTCCATTAGTCTGTACAAAGATTCAACAGCATCATTATCTTCAACATTAAGCATAGCTCTTGTATAACCAAGAATTCTGTCTGCTGCAACGCCTTCTCTTGATACGACGGAAATATTCGAATCCGGATGAATCACCTTGGTACGTGACTTGGAAGCCACTCTGGTAACTACCTTCTTGATACCCTTGCTTTCGGCATACATAGCTGCTATAAGGTTATATTCATCATCATCCGTAATAGAAATGAAAGCATCAGTATTAGCTATATCACCCTCAGACATTTCATCTATGTACTTAAGAGCCTCCTCCCTCATAACTGCGGCATTTGGAAATGCACTTGCTATTTCAAAGCAGTTCTTCATTTCATCATCTACTATTGTAACCTTAGCGCCATGAGCCAGAAGTAAATCCGTAAGATAATAAGTAACCTTATCATTGCCTGCAATCATAACATTGGTTAATGGCTTAATAGGATGCTTAAGTTTCTTAAATGAAGACTTAAAATCAGCCTCGGAACCTGTAAGATACAAAATATCCTTGGCATTGATTACGGTATCGCCTTTAGGTACGAATGCCTCACCGTTACGGACGATGGCACAAATAAGGAGGTTAACTTCCAAATCCTTACCTATATCCATAAGTGTTAACCCTACCATAGGAGATTCCTCTCTTACGGTAAGTTCAACAAGTTCTGCTCTACCGCCTGCAAAAAGTTCAACTCTTGTTGCAGCCGGAAATCTTATGGTTCTAAAAATCTCACTCGCAATAGCAAGATCGGGATTAATAATCATTGAAATACCAAGTTCATTCTTATAAAAATGATTTTGCTTGGCATAATCCACATCTCGGATTCTGGCTATGGTATGTTTGGTACCGAGTTTGTGCGCCGTAAAGCAGCTAAGAAGATTCATTTCATCCGAATTGGTAAGAGCAATAAGTATATCTGCGGAAGCTGCATTAAGTTCCTTAAGTGTATTATAGGAAGCTCCGTTTCCCTGAAAGCCTATAGCATCAATGCTGTTACTTAGAGAATTGATTACATCTTCTTCCTTATCAATTATTGTTACTTCACAGCCGTCCTTGGCCAGTTCTCCTGCCAGAGAAGATCCGATTGCTCCTGTTCCGACTATAAAAATTTTCATATTATTATTCTTCATATTTTTCCACTGTACTTTCTTATCCTTTTCACAGCAAACCCTCTGTCCTGAAGTTCTGCTGCAGTTTATGTTGCAGTTTATGTTACAGTTTAGTTACAGTTTAGTTACAGTTTATGTTGCAGTTTCCTGCTGCAGTTTCCTGTTTAGAGTATTTTTTGATTCAGTATTCAGTCAATATTAATAATTCTAATTCAGTTGAATATTATACCACAACAACTCAACGTCAAACTAGAATAGCTACATATTTCGTAAATTTTCTCGATATAGAAATAAAATTAATGTTTTATCCACCATTTTAAGTTATCTTGGTTTACATAAGTCAATTTTCTCGATATACAATTTTTTCTTCTAAAAAAGCATCATTATCTTTAAAATCGGTTGATAATTTTTTATTTTTTTCTCTATATCGAGAACTCTCATCATAATTCCTAAATAGCAAGCTAGAAATACTCTATTTCTGACCTATTTTTCTCTATATCGAGAATTGTTTACCGCCCACCTGCAGATTTCAGACATAATGCATATTACGGCGATATCTACCGACTATTGTCAACGATATCTACCGACTATAGTGCATATTCACAAAAAACTAACGTTCGGAAAATATGCACAATGCCCATTTTAAGGGATTCAATTTAAAATTCTTGTGGCTGTATATATTTAATACACAATATACAGTACAAAAAATTGCACAAAGAACATTCTTTCGCTTATTTTTTCTACATGATAAATTCAAAAATCAATTGACGGATACAGATATTCTGCACTATTCTGTTACCTACAATAGTCGTATATAATCTGTTCTTCAACCCAAAACATCTACCCCAGATTCAATAATACTTATGATTCCACCCACATAATCTATTCTTCAATTCAACTATAGGAGTATGCTTCACACATGTATTATGAAATGAAAAAACATCTTAACCAACTAAATCAAAAGATAAGCAACATCACAAAAGAATTGTCATTATTTCCGGCAGGTAAATTAATGATATCCAAAGATCATAACACTTTTAGGTGGTATGTTTCTATAGATGGAAAAACAGAATATCTAAGAAAAACAGAATTGATAAAAGCTAAAGCACTGGCTAAAAAACGATATCTGGAAAAGAAATTAGCCTATTATAAATCCGAGGCATTTTCAGCCGAATTATATCTTAAGCATTCTCCGGTGGGTAAAAGTAAAGAATTTGAAATACTTGCCGGACATCCGGGCTATGCTCCACTCCTTCGACCACAGTTTGCTCCGCTCAATGAAAAATTATCTTCTTGGCAAAACGAAAAATTTCCATCAAACCCTTATCATCCTGAACATTTAACATCCCCATCAATTTCCGGGCACATCCTACGTTCAAAATCAGAGTCAATGATTGACGCTCTGCTTTTTACTCACAAAATACCTTTTAGATATGAATCGGAACTGGTCATAGATGGTGTGGCTCTCTATCCCGACTTTACCATAAGGCATCCCAAAACCGGAAAGTTTTACTATTGGGCACATATGGGACGTATGGACGATCCTCAATATATCAGACGTAAATGTGAAGAACTCATAAAACTTATAAAAATCGGCATAGTTCCGGGAGTAAATCTAATTCTTACTTTTGAAACGAAAGAATGTCAACTTGATATGTTGACAATAGAAGAAATAATACAGAAATACTTCTTGTCACAATAAGGTTAAATTCAAAATTCACCTAATAAAAAATAACCCCTTTCTCCGGGTATCCGGAAAAAGGGGCATATATCAGGTTCAATGGTTACATTAATAATAAATTAAGCTCTGACTTTAATATGAACTTCTCTAAGCTGCTGCTCTGTAACTTCATTAGGTGCACCGCACATAAGATCCTGAGCTGTTCCTGACATAGGGAAAGGAATAATCTCTCTTATGCTTTCTTCATTACGAAGAAGCATTATCATACGGTCAACACCCGGCGCCATTCCTGCATGAGGCGGAGCACCGAACTGGAATGCATTATATAATGCACCGAACTTAGCCTTAAGAACTTCCTCATCATATCCTGCAATTTCAAAAGCTTTAACCATAATATCAAGATTGTGGTTACGAACAGCTCCCGAAGAAAGTTCAACACCGTTGCAAACGATATCATACTGATAAGCAAGAATATCAAGCGGATCTTTATTCATAAGTGCATCAAGACCGCCCTGAGGCATAGAGAACGGATTATGTGTAAATCCGGGCTTCTTGGTCTCTTCATCAAGTTCGTACATCGGGAAGTCATTTACGTAACAGAACTCATACGCTTTTTCATTAATGATTCCAAGACGTGCACCGAGTTCATTACGAATCTGGCCTGCAAAGGATGCTGCCCTTGCTTCCTTATCTGCAATAAAGAATATTGTATCGTTAACTTTAAGTCCTGCAAGGTCCTTAAGCTCACCCTTAAGTTCATCGGGAATAAACTTATCAATAGGTCCCTTGTATGACATATCTTCCTGTACTTCAAGATAACCCAATCCGCCCATTCCGATATCCTGTGCGAACTTAAGCATCTTCTCATGGAAGCCCTTAGACTGATGACCTTCAATCTTGATTGCTCTTACAGTCTTATTCTGGAAAGGCTTAAAAGTACACTTATTAAAGAACTCCGATAAATCAATAATTCTAAGAGGATTTCTTAAATCCGGCTTATCAGAACCGAACTCAAGCATTGCCTGCTTATAGGAAATGATAGGATACGGAGCCTTAGTTACCGTATATCCTTCAGGAGCGAATTTCTCAAATGTAGCGCTTAATACTTCCTCGCCAACCTTAAATACATCTTCCTGAGTAGCAAATGACATTTCGAAGTCAAGCTGATAAAATTCACCGGGCGAACGATCGGCACGGGCATCCTCGTCTCTAAAGCAGGGAGCTATCTGGAAATATTTGTCTATTCCGGATACCATAAGAAGCTGTTTATACTGCTGAGGTGCCTGAGGAAGTGCATAGAACTTTCCTTTGTAATGACGAGAAGGAACAATATAGTCTCTTGCGCCTTCGGGAGATGATGCACACAAAATCGGCGTCTGAATCTCCATGAATCCCATTTCGCTCATTTTGCTTCTAAGGAAAGCTATAACTTCAGATCTGAACTTCATATTATCAAGGACCTTACGATTACGAAGGTCAAGATATCTGTACTTAAGTCTTAAATCTTCTCTTGTCTCCTTTGAAGTTGCAACCTCAAAGGGAAGCTGACGATATACCTTACCAAGAACTTCAACACTATGTGCTTCAAGTTCGATGGTACCTGTAGGAATTTTGGGATTATATGTTTCTTCATCTCTTTTTTCCATTTTTCCGGAAATAGAAACACAATCTTCCTTCTGCAATCCCTTAAGCAAATCGGTATTGCGCATAACAACCTGAAGTACGCCATACATATCTCTTAAATCTACGAATGACACACCACCATGGTCTCTTATATTTTCAACCCAGCCGGCTACCTTAACTTCTTTATCTATATCTTTTTCGGATAACTGACCCAGGTTTACATCCCTGTACAATGTTGAAAGTTCCATTTTTAATAAATCTCCTTAAATAGCTGCCCAATTTAAAGACTCAAATTAGTCTTCAGGCTTTTCCTTTTTCTTAGGAATCATTGTAAAGCAGATAATTGCTGCTACTACATAAAGGGCAAGTGTTACATATAATACTGTCTGGTAACCTGTAGGGTTAACCATTGTGGTTGAACCGTCAGATAATGTAATTTCGGTAAACTCACCTACACGATTAACGATTGCCGTAGCCATCTGGTTACCTGTAAGTCCTGCCATAGCCCAAGCCGAAAGGCACATACCGTGAACTGCCGAAATTGATTTCATTCCGAAGTGATCCGACAACAATGTAGGTACATTAGAGAAGCCTCCGCCGTATCCTGCATTAACCATAATAAGAAGTGCTACGCAAAGGAATACAATTTTGTTATCGATACCGCTTGTAACAACAACAGCACCTGTAAAGATGATTGAAAGTAAGAAAATCATCTTATAAATAGTATTTCTGTCTTTAAAGCAGTCAGCCCATGCAGAGAATCCAAGACGACCGGCTGCATTTGCAATAGCTGTTACGGAACCTAAAGTTGCAGCAACACCTACCGAAATACCAACTGAATTAAAGATTGCTTTTTCCTGAGAAATAAGTGCAAGACCACATGTGATATTAATATAGAACATAAGCCAGATACCAATGAAAGTCTTGTTAGAGAATGATGTCTTGAAGTTCTTACCCAAAGTAGCGAAGAATTCCTTAATGCCGCCGTTATCGTCATGAGCTTCAACCCAGTCAGCAGGCTTCTTAAGAATTAAGTGACCAACGAACATCATTACACAATAAATACCACCCATGATAAAGAACATAGGTGCCGGATTATTATCAAATTTATCAAGGAAGAACTGCATAACGGGAGTTGCGATAGCCTTTGCAAGACCAAATCCTGCAACAGCAAGTCCTGTAGCTAATCCCTTACGATCCTTGAACCATAACATAAGTGTCTTAACAGGGCTAAGATAACCCGTACCTAAACCGATACCCATGATGCATCCGTAGAATAAAAGGATGAGTGGGAATGACTTAAGCATAATGGCAAAACCTGTACCTATCATACCTACTGTAAAGCAGATAGTTGCAATAAGTGAAGATTTATGGATATTCTTCTCTACGACATCGCCTAAGAAAGCAGCTGACATACCAAGGAAGAAGATTGCAAGTGAGAATGCCCACTGAATTCCGTCTGTATGTCCGATGTACTCTCCGATTTCCTTAGAGAATGTACCCCAACAATAAACTGTACCAATACTGCAATGTAATAATAATGCGGGTATTGCAGCTCTTACCCATTTGTTCTCTGGTAATTTCATAATATTACTCTCCTATAATAAATAGCCTAACGGCGTGTTTTCACAAACAACTATTATACAATGAAAGTCTATTTTTGTACACCTGTACTTATCTTTTTAATCCATTTTCCGCCCTTTAATCTAAATACGCACCAGATGGTTTTGGCAATCTGGTCGGATTTGAGTAAAACATATATCCAAAAAGCAGGAAGATGAAGATAAAATCCGGCGATAATTCCTGCAGGAATCGACAGTACCCAAAGGAAGATATTATCGGTAAGCATAAGCATTTTGGTATCGCCGCCGCCTCTAAGAACACCTTTGGTCATAATACTGTTGGTTGCCTGGAATATAATAATTAAACTGATTGCCACCATCAACTGATGAGCAATTGTGACAGTCTCGTCACTTACGTTGGTATATGTACCTATAATAGGGCCCTTAATAAGCATAATAAACAACGCTGATACCGCACCCAGAGCAAATCCAAGACCCAGGAACATCCAGCCCTGTTTCATAGTCTTTTCCCTGCTGCCTTCGCCTAGGGTCTGACCCGTCACAATAGCACCTGCTTGAGAAACGCCGGAAATAAGTACCGTACTAAGCTGCTGGGTTACACTGGTAATAGCATTGGCAGCAACGAAAGCTGCGCCCAGTCTTCCGATTACCATTGCCACCGAATTATTTCCGATTGCCAGGATTCCGTCACTTATTAAAACAGGAATACATATTCTGAAGTATTCTCCGATAAGGCTCTTGGTCTTCATAAACATATCTTTGATTCTAAAGCCTATACGTTTGTCCCTTATAAAGAGGAATCCCAGAATAACGACGGCCTCAAAAATTCTGGCGATTAATGTACCCAAAGCAGCACCGGCAACTCCCATCTTGGGGGCACCCAGCTTACCGAATATAAAGATATAATTTGCTCCGAAATTGATAAAGAATGCTCCTATTGAGCAGAATAACGGAAGTCTTACCTGGCCTACACTTCTTAATACAATTGTTGTCGTAAGTGACGTTCCCAGGAAGAAATACGTAACTATCGAATAATCAAAATAGAGACTTCCAAGCCTGATTATCTCAGCATCATCCGTATACATACGCATAAGAACATCGGGCATAATTAAGGTAACCAGGGCAAACAATGTAGCAAGAGCAAGTGTCAGTCTAAGCATCAGACACACTGTCTGCTTAAGAGCATGACCTGCCCCGTTAGGATCGCTTTCGTCCGAAGTTTTCATACCCCAGTATCTTGAAACAAGAACAGAGGCTCCCATTCCAAGTCCCATGCAAAATATTTGATAAATACTGATAAATGAATTAGCCAGCGAAGTTGCCGACAATGCAGATTCACCCAGACTTCCTACCATAATGGTATCCAGCATATTGACGCCTATTGTGATTAAGCTCTGCGCTGCGATAGGAAGTGCCAGTCTGAATACACGTTTATAAAATTGAGAATCTTTGCTAAATAATTTCATACCTACGGAATAATATCACGTTTATATTAGACCGTATACTCAAATGTTGCTTTTTTATTTTCTATTCTTGATAAGCAGATACGTAAGATTTCTCTTAACGGTATTATTTTGTTTCGGGCTTTCTTCCTTATTCTTGTTCTTAAGTTTATTATCAACCAATGCGGCCGTAAACAGCCAGCCGAATAAGCTGGGCACCATCAATCTCAAATCCAAGAGCTTCTAATTTCTCCTTATCATCCTCAATTTTATCGCCTTTCTTTATTCCTCCTGCAATTTCAAATGAATAGTCTTTATTTCGTACCAGAAGCATAATCGAATCAAGAATACATTCATTAAGAGGTACGCTTTCATCAGATTATCAATTATTCAATACCCATTTCCGATGCATACTGAGTTCTCTTAAAGCAATTGGCTACCTCAATAAATAAAATTTTTCCCTCTTTATTGAAGTATAAGGTAATTGCTTTACTTGTATCATAATTAAATTTACCATATGTATAGCCGCTGTCCTTTGTTGTAAATTCAAATCCCAGAGGTTCAAGTTTTTTCTTGACATCTTCAAGTTTATCTTCACGCTGTACACCAGCGAGAATAGTAATCTCAGTATTATTTGTAAGAGTATCAATTTTGCAGTATTCAACGAAAGAGTAATTTATCGGTACCGCGTTAACATCATAATTTACCGCATAAGTTGAAAATTCGGAATTATCCTTTCTGAGAACCACCTCACCGTAACCATATCCTTCAAGAAAAGATTCTGATTTATCTTCGACTACCTCCCAGCCATTATCAATGAACACCTGTGTAGGACACGGAAGTTTATAATAGTCTCCTGCAAGTTCAAATGTAAAGTCTTCCGGTTTGTCAGACATCTTGGTTGCCGGAACATATGCCTCTACAACCTTAGGAACATCTTCCGTACTTATTTCACCCTGAACGAAATCCTCAGGCACCTCATAATTATCTATATTAACCACATAAAGTGTAGAATCATCTGCATTAAATATAAACTCTACACTATTATATATATCTTCGGAATATGTAACAAATATCAATGATTCGGTGTCATTCTCCCTTGAAGGTGTACCAAAAGAATTGATAATCGTATCATAATTTGCGCTGTCCCATGGTATGTTACCCGGTACTATGAACTTTTCCGAATTCGTTATTCTGTGATACGACTTTTCGCACTGTATTCCCGTAACCACGCACTCACGAACCGGTTTTTCATTAATATCCATGTTTGATATTTCCAAAATTATTGTATCATCACCTTTTTCATACCAATAAATATTGTGATAATTAGGGGCAAGTGTTCCGTTAATATCCGAACTATTTGCATCTTCATTAGCTATCCATCCGTTTTCCTCAAATGTTGATACATAGGTTGGAAACTGATATACAACTCCGTCAATACCTATCTGATATGAAAAAATATCATCGGACATCTCTATCGGACCGGAATTGGTTTTCGTCTTTTCTTCTACCGTTTCAGGTGTTGCCGTAGGTTCTTCAACAGGGTCAATCTCTTCATCCTTTTTACCTTTGGATTCGATACTCTTTAGCAAATCCTCCAAGGATGCTTCATCTGCTTCCTGTGTTGTCTCTTTTTTGTCCTTTTTACTTTTCTTGTGCTTTGATTCACTCTTATCATCTTCCGCCTGACACGCAACTAAAAGTGACAAAACCAGCACCATTGCAATAATTGCAAATACTCTTTTTTTCATGATACTTTTCCCTCATTCCCAAAATAATATAAGCATAATTACACATACTAAATGTGTAATTATGCTTATTAGTCGATACTATACTATTCTATGATTATTTGCAATTAATATTTCCGCAATTTTGTAACAGATGTGTCATTTTCGTCTTTTACATTGCAAAGATTTCGTCAATTTCTTTATAACTGTTTACGAACTTAAGAGTTTTTCGCTTATCCTTGTACTTTCGTGTTGTGATAAGCGCCTCCACAAAAATATATTTTTTCGTGGTTTTGACAATTCTGTAATCGGTCATCTTAATATACTGATTTCCCCCGGACCATATACTGTATCTTTTTTGACCGGCTTTGATATCATCAATAAATTGTCCCACATATTTCTCATTCTTGGAAATCGCTATTGCCTCACCTGCATTAGGCATTGATGAGCCATCGTAAACGTTGTCTCTCGGGGCCATTATTGTTATAAACCACAGCGAAATAACCAACGGAAAATTTCGTTCAAAATGCAGCATTAATATTGTTCCTAAAGTAATCATAAGAACAAGTGCTGCCGCCACCAAAAATGTCCGTATATAATATTTCGTTATGGTAAATTCACCATTATAGTAATAATATTTCTTTGAATTCATTAACGCCACGTATTTTCATTGCAGGGCAAGGATGGGTATGTCCCGGTCCGAATGCGCATGCCGGACAATTATAGCATTTAACATATGGCGCATCATTAAGTATCGCCTCTGTAAATGCCGGGTCTGCCAACAATCCGCATCCCAAATCAACTGTATCCACCAAATCGTTATCAAGCATATATCTTACTATTTCAACTGTTTTAAGCCCGTTTACCGTAGAAACCGGAACCCGGCCTTTGAAATGATCATGCATATGAACGCCCAGGGCTGCAATATTATTATAAGGTAATGATTCGTCATACGGAACATCGTCAAATTCACCTATTCCGCAGGATACCTGAAGATAATCGCATCCCGCATCTACATAGTATTGCGCTATTTCAAGGGATTCCGGCACTGTTGGATCTGCTCCCGATATTCTGGCTGAAATAATAAAATCATTACCGCAGGCTTCACGAATGCCTTTAATAATCTCGCATCCAAGGCGGGCCTTATTTTCATTATTGCCACCATATTCATCGGTTCTTTTATTCACATCAGACGCAAAATCATTTATCAAATATCCATGACACGCATGCAGTTGCACACCGTCATAATTAGCTTTCTTAGCTCTGATTGCAGCATCAATGAATTGCTGTACTATACGCTTTATATCCGAATGGCTAAGTTCGACTGCTTCGGTTTCGGCAAAGCCATTGTTCCAATTAACCCCTGTAGGGGACGTAAGGGGACCGCAATCAGGATGTGTGCCCAATCCGCCATGATGAATCTGGGGAATAATCAAAGTATCGTATTTATGAACCGCATCCGTAATCTTCTTATGTCCCTCAATCTGTTCATCGCACCAGAGCCCCAGCTGGGTCGGATGAAGACGCGCTTCTTTGGCGACACAGGTTGCTTCCACTACAATCAGCCCCACACCATGTTCAGCCCTTGCTTCATAATGCTTAACAAATTCGTCAGTAACAAGTCCGTCTTCGCCCGCAGCAAATTTAACGGTGGGTGCCATTGTTATCCT
This sequence comes from Lachnospiraceae bacterium, assembly GCA_045629045.1. Classification (GTDB taxonomy): domain Bacteria; phylum Bacillota; class Clostridia; order Lachnospirales; family Lachnospiraceae; genus JAILLW01. Next base: position 2,605 of record JAZQQM010000014.1, on the reverse strand, counting down.
GTTTTTACATATTCTGTTGCCAATCTTAATGGGTGTATTTGCTTTTGTCATTGTTCTATAGTTAATCGGAATAGTAAATTCTAAATTAAATAAGTCTTCCGCTCTTTCTGTCGGGATCCATTATTGCCTTAACTCTAAAAGGAGTAATGGGGTGGTCCGCAAGTAAATTGATAATAAAACGTCCGAGTCTTTCGACGAAGTTGTGATTTTCTTCAGCACTTTCGGCATAATTATTGATATCAATATACTTATACAAATGACGTCCTCCCGAAAGAAGTGCCATACATTTATCACTGTTTACATTATCGGTTAAAGCCTGGGCAACTCTGTCGGCAGAAAATTCCTGTGCTCTTATTAAGGTTTTGCCGTAAATAGGAATAAGTCTTCCAACAAGTGTAGCCAGATTATACAACAGTGTTACGTGATGGAAATAAATATGACCGAATTCGTGAGCCATAACGAAATAAAGTGTATCAAAATCCTTATTTTCCATATATGCAACATCAACCATCTCGGCATTTAACTGAACATATCTTTTACCTACCACGAACGTCGCAAACGCATTCAATTGTCCGTTATGCTGCTGTATATATACTTCCGGTACTTTTTTGAGTCCGAGCTTATCGGTAAATTCTTGAGCCTTGGCATATATTTCCGGGAAATTGACAGGTGTAACTTTTACTGCAGCGGACATAATCTGCGCATACAGCTTGTAATATTGAAACAGAATTGTACATGCAAAGAAGATTAATACAACAATACCGCAACCTATTCCAAAGGCAAGAACCCCGTCTACCAATGCAGTTGTCATCTGATCTTCCGTACCCAATTTTTCGAGTAATGCTGTTTTCATTGAAGCATCCTGATTAACAGCCTCCGCCAACACACCAATAATAAGCATACCTATAACGGTCATTGCTATTGCAATGTACTTCAGCGGTAATTCAGCTTTGTGTCTCGTTTTTTTTATTATCGCTTTTACTTCCATGCCGGCGAATTTGTTTTCCATAGTTTTCCCTCTCCTTTATACCTTTCCCAACATTCTTAGTTGAATAATAAATTTATAACATTTCACAGATTCGATTACATTTCTATTAATCTACACTTTTTCTTTCCCCGAAAGTTTAGACCGTCCGGTCATTGCAGCTTCAGGGGTTCCTGCAGCGCTTACCTCTTCAAGCATATCATCCGAAAGTTCCTGTACATACCTTGACATCGAATCATCAATTATACTCTGCAGATGTGCATTCTTTTCATATTTTTGAAAATCAAACATTCTTTCTAATTTATCCATATGCGAATATCCTCCTGCCATTTTTCTGTAAAACATCATGTTACATCATATTATACGAATCAGATGTCCATTATGGTTAATCCGTTCAATTCCTTCTTAAGTTCCCCAAGTGCCTTATTATGTAAAATCTTCACATATGCATATGATATTCTTAATTTTTCCGCAATATCCTTAAGGGTGTCTTTGCAGTAATATTTATAAATAATAATGTCTCTTTCACGTTCATCAAGTTTCTCAAGAGCACTTGCAAGTTTTTCCATAGCTTCATTATTAAGGACCGCGTCCTCTACGGTACTATCGTCCGTATAATCTTCAGGGACTTCTTCATAAACCTTACGGGTTCTGAAATAATCAATAAGTGTATTACGAGCTATTGTATATATCCAGGTGGATACAGCCGCTTTTTTTTCATCAAAATCATCTATTTTTTCGTAGACCTTAAGAAAAACATCTGCGCATAAGTCCTCTGCCAGATATGCGTCTGAAGTCTGCGTATAAAAATATCCTTTTACCTTACCTGCATAATCTTTATATATTTGAGTTTTCTTTTCTTCAGATAACACTGTTCTTTCTCCAAAAACGTTTCCTGTTATATAAGTTGAAACATTTACATACTAGCATATTGTCCCCATTTTATCCATATTCAGTCATTACAACACTTTTTGCCCTGATAATACATAAGCCGTTACAACTCTAAACGTCCTCTCTCATCGCTTGGAGATTACACATCGGATGAAATAGACATCATAGATAAAATCCCAGAAGCCATAACGACTTCTGGGAAAAATAATTGAAATAATCTCTGATAAGATAACTTTGGTTCCAAAACGAAACCAACAATCCCGAAGAATAAATATCACTTTGAGAACGTAAATTAACGCTCCCAGGAATCTAAAACCTGCGAAGGAGCCCGTAAAACGGGGTTTCTTGCTTAGATACACATTCTCATTTGTTACTTGTTTGTATATTACTCAGCACATCCCACCAAGTCTCAAGTTTCTTGTCTAACCTTTATTGTTTGTTCCTCGTCTCATTTTACGCCTAGCTTTAATTCTCCCTAACAAACCAGAAAGATACATCGCAAGTACAATTAACATCCCAAAATCTAATCCAAGACCTGTACTTGCTATTTTTTCATAAATGCTTCCAGGAGTATCTAACCCCGTACTTTCGATGGCAACAAATGCAATCATCCCCACGATAGCAATAACCGTAAGCACCAATAACCTTCCTTTTATTTTTTTATTAATTGCCTCCGCATAATCAGATAATGATAATACTGTTTCTTTTACTTCCTTTTCCATAATCTCG
>JAZQQM010000013.1:0-25373 GCA_045629045.1 Lachnospiraceae bacterium | reverse complement strand
TAATCAATAGGATATTTTACATACTGAATCTTTCCACCATTAGAAAGATCCCAGAAGCGGTTCTCAAGGTCCTGCTTCTGAATAGGCGTAATATCTTCGGTAACATGACAGTGGAAAGAATTGGAAACATATTCTCTATCACTTACACCTTCGATAATACCGTATTTCTTTCTAAACTGCTGAATCTGAAGTCCGCAAAGATTCTCTGCCGGAGTTCCGTAAATAGCATAAAGATTTCCGTCTTCTTCTTTGAACTCATTAATACGCTTATTAATAAATTCCAGAACGTCAACCGCAAACTGTCCATCCTCCACAAGGGATTTACCATTATAGAGTTGCTGAAGTTCATTTAGCGCTGTAATGCCAAAGCTTGCAGTCGCAGACTTAAGCAAGGGTTTAATCTTATCTGTAAGTTTCAAATGTCCGCCATAGAAGCCACCCTCGCAATACGCAAGAGGGTTTGTGGACGCCCTCATTTCACCAAGATATGCATAGGTTCGGATATGTAACTGTCTGATAAGGTTAAGATAATAATCAAGAACCTCATAGAAATCCTTACTTTCCTTACGTGCCTTTGCAAGAATCATTGGAAGGTGAAGAGATATTGCACCAATATTGAAACGTCCTACAAATATAGGCTGATCATTCTCATCTGCAGGATGCATACCGCCTCTTTCATACCAGGGACTTAAGAAAGCTCTGCAACCCATGGGAGAAATAATCTTACCATATTCCTTATAGATACCTGCAACATAACCTTTGCCGGTAAGAGAAAGCCAGTCAGGATACATCGTCTTCGTTGAACATTTAACACCGGCTTCAAAAACATCTTCGAGTTCCTTTCCAGGACCGTGAAGATTTTCATCATAAAGGAAAACAATCTTAGGGAAAAGAACGGGTTTCTTGCAGTCCGCCTTACCCTGTCCGCGTCTTCTTACATTTAGCATGGATATGGTAGCAAGCTTGGCAAAACGACCGGTACCGGTTCCTGCAGTAACCGTAATGAAAGGATAATCACCTCTTGAAGAAGCTACAGTGTTAAACTTATACTCCCATCCCTGGAAGCCCTGTTCAAATTCACGCTTTACATCAGCATAAGCTTCTGCTTTTGCAGTTTCTTCATCAATTCCAAGCTTTAAGTATTTGGCAATTGCTTTTTCGTATGTCTTTTCAGCGTAGGGTTCAAGAATCTTGTCAACTTCGGGAACCGTAAATCCGCCATACTGCTGTGATGCTGCCGAAAGAACTATATCTCCTATTACATCGAATGCAACATCGAGGCTCTTAGGCTCGTTATACCAGATATTACCCATTTCAAAGCCGCCGGATAATACATTGGCAACGTTAAATAAACAACAGTTCATTGTATCTCGACGAGCCGACATATCATGTACATAAATATATCCGTCACGGCAAGCCTGAATCTCTTCCGTTGTCATAAAGAACTTCTGATATAATTCCTTATTAAACTGATTGAAAATAAGTGATCTTTTTGTTGAAACCAACGCAGAATCCGTATTTGCATTTTCCTTATCGCCCACATACATAATGGACTGGGATTTCTTGTATACGTCATCCATCATACGAACGAAATCCTGCTTATAGTTACGATAATCTCTATATGATTTGGCAACAATCGGTTTTACTTCTTCAAGAGCTGATTCAACGATATTATGCATAATCGGAATCGGTATCCTGTCTGTATCAAGTTCGTCTACCTTTTCAATAACATACTGACAAATATGTTCTTTTTCTTCATCAGTAAATTTGGTAAGTGCTCTGTATGCTGATTTTCCAACGGCATCAATAACTTTTTGAACGTTAAATTTCTCTAAAGAGCCGTCCTTTTTAATTACTTTAATGTCTTTTGAAGGCTTAAATTTTTCACCGTAATTTATAGCCGCGCATTCACTATTGCTCATATTTTCCCTTCCTACAGTTGCCAATATTTAGTATTTTTCGTGCGCACCAATCACAAGATATAGTGCTCACAAAATTAGTATATAGTTAAACCGAAGGGATGTCAACGAAGGTAATTAGAAAAACTGCATAAAAAAAGAATAGGAACTTTGTTAAAAATTCCTATTCATTTTCACCATATGTTGTTAATATTGACTTGAGATAATCTATATATTGTATTTTAACATCTTTCGGCATCGTAATCTTAAAATCCGGTCCGATTCCCGCAAGCCATCCGAAGAACTGATTTGATACAAGAACAGGCACTCTTACTGATACCAGATTCTTTTTTAAAGGTCTTACATCTATATCTTTGCCGAAGCGGTCAAAAATAATACCTATTTTACTTTCAGGAAGTGTAAGGGAAACCATTTCGCTATCCCCCCTGAACATTCCGAAGTTCTTGGTGGAATACTCTCCCACATCAAAGGACTCAAATTCTTCTTTTCCCTGTCTAAGGGATCTTTGAATGCCTTTGATATCCTTCATTTTATCTACTCGATAATGACGTATTTCATTTTTTTCACTGTCATAAGCGATAAGATAATAATTATCGTCTTTAATCGTAAGAGCCCAGGGTGATACTCTGTATTGCTTTTTATTTCTTCTGGGAACAAGTTCCTTATTTATGTTCCAGTCAAGATAAATAAAGGAAATCTCCTGATTCTTAAGCATGGCATTATGCAGAATATCGGCGTTATAAAAGATACTCTCGTTCTCTGTTTTCACCCTTCCGGATACAAATACTTCTCTTTCAAGCATTTTCCTGTCGGAAGGACCCACCAAAGTTTCCAGCTTTCGGATTAATTCCTTTGATTTCTTTGAAGAAATATACTTACTTGACAATATCGCTTCAACAATGATTTTAAGCTCTGCAAGTTCAAAATCTCTTGCCAGAACATAATATCCCGATTTGTCTTTTGCCTTTGACACATAAACATCAAGCCCAAATTCTTTAAGTGTTGCTATATCCGAAAATATGGTCTTTCGCTCAACAATTATATCTTTTTGGGCCAGATAATCAATGAGGTCCTGAGCGGAAAGACAGTTGTTCTCGTCTGTCTTACTAAGCAGGACCTCCATTAAGTACAATAATTTAATTTTCTGTTTCGCTTCCTTGGGCATCGATTGTCAATTCCTTATTGTTCTTACTCTTACGTAACTTAATTCCGATAAAAATTGCAACTCCCATAATTGCCGCGCAACATATTACCGTTACCAGATATGCCTGAAAATATGATAAAAAGCTTAATAAATTGCTCATACAAATTCTCCCTTCAAAACTCTATTTTTAATATATCAAACCTATATTATAATGTCAAAAGCAAAAACCTATGCCCAGACACCGTTTTCCTTAAATTTCATAACTTTTGATGTGGACTCATCAATTATTTCTTCCGGGAAGTCCAAATGAAGCAACAGCTTAATTGCATTGGTTGTTTTGCTTGGGCCTTCCTTCAAAACATATGAAAATCTTATGTCATTTACCTCTATATCTTCGCTAAAATGATAATTGTCATATTCCTCTTTAAGGATTGTGGTCAATTCAATATCATGGGTTGCCGCAAAGCACATAACCCTGTCATCGTTTAGGAACTTAAGAATGGAAGAACTTGATGCAATTCTTTCGATTGTATTTGTTCCCTTTAATACCTCGTCGACAACAACCATTATACAATTTTCTTTATTAGCTTCCATAAGCTTAAGAATACGCTTAATTGATTTAATCTCCGCCATATAAAAGCTGTCGCCTTTAGTTACCGAATCCGATAAGGACATAGATGAACAAAGCATATAAAAGGGCGCTTCATATTTCTTGCACAGACAGGTATTTATACTCTGAGCCAAAAGCGTATTAATCGATACCGTTCTTAAAAAAGTAGATTTACCCGATGCATTTGAGCCAGTAAGCAATACGGATTTTTCGGTAACAAGCGAATTAGCCACAGGATTTTCCAAAAGCGGATGATATGCATCAACAACTTCATAGTGTTTAGAATCCATAAACTCCGGTAAACAGTAATAGGTAAGCCCCTTACGGTATTCCGATACGCTTATATATACATCAATCATGCCCATATGTTCCAGCAAAGCAACGATATCATTCTTATTCTTTTTAACTTTATCTACCATAAAATAGAATCTTAGTATATCAAGATGAAATGCCATTTTAAGCAGATCCAGAATCATATCAAGGGGGGTTCCGGCTCCTCCGTGGGCAGTTGCTCCCGAAAGGCTTCCAAGAATAAAAGAACATCTTTTAATCGAGCTGAATGAATTGTATTCTTTTGAATCTATTTCTTTAATTTTTTCAGCAGTTTTAATTGCTTTAATAATATATGCAAAACATACAATATAAGGTTTGATGTTTTTCATTATCTTAAAGTAAACAATTGTATTAACGCTAAATAATGCAACAAGCAATAATATTGCAACCGTAGCATTTAAATTAAATACCCCCGCAACAAGTAAAAAGCATATAATCGGCAAAAACAGCTTTGCTTTATTCACATCATCAATGTTATTAAGACATTCCAGATATTCAAATACAGAAATTTTATTTAACTTCGAAAGTCCCGATAATTCTTTTTTTATCTTATTTTTATTATCTTCATCGGAATCAAAATATTTTATATTTTTTTCGAACTCTTCCAATTGAGAAGCCTTAAGCTTTGGTTTTCTTAAGACAAAATAAAGAAGCTCTTCACCTAAAGAGCTTACAGTATTATTCACTTTATCAAAAACAGCATCAAAATTAATATCGTTTGCGGTTATATCATCGATAAAGAATCCGGATTTATTAAGTTCAAAGTATTGTTCTATTCTTCTGTTACTGTTCATCTATAATTCGTTTTTTGATAGCGGTAACCTCATCATATATCTGCCAAGGCTCCTCATCTGTATAGAACCTGCCGTCTTTATATAAAATACGACCGTTAATCATAGTCATTTTGACATTTGCTTTCGAACCTGAATAAACAATGTTTTTCATAATATTGTTTATGGGCTGCATATTGGGCATATTAAGATCAAGCATTATCATATCTGCCTTTTTGCCCACAGCCAAAACATCGCAGTCCTTAAGCCCCATTGCCTGGGCACCGTTAACGGTTGCCATTCTAAGCACCTCAAGGGCATCAACCGCCGAAGCATCTTTGGCGCTTACCTTTGAGAGTGCGGAAACAAGGAACATTTCCCTAAACATATCAAGACAGTTGTTTGATGCGGGTCCGTCGGTTCCTATTGCAACTTTAATTCCCTTATTAAGATACTTGTCTACGGGACAAATACCGGATGCTAGTTTAATATTTGAAGAAGGATTGGTAACTACATAAAGATTATGCTTCTTCATAATTTCATAATCTTCGTCGCTTAAATATACTCCATGGTATATTCCGCCACCGTAGTTAAACATACCGTAAGATTCAAGTAATGCAAGAGGTGTCATTCCGTATCTTTCAATACATCCCTCAACTTCTTCTTTTGTTTCTGCAAGATGCGTAAACACAGGTGCCTTATATTTCTTCGAAAGTTCCGCAAGTCCTTTCATAATTTCCGGCGAAGTTGTATATTCTGCATGAAAACCGAGCATATAACTTTGGAGAGAATCTTCCTTATTGTACTCGGTATACATTTTCTCAATCAATTCAAGGGACTGGGAAAAATTATTCATGGCCCCTACCTGAACACATCTAAAGCCAAAATCATCCATGGATTGTGCTATAGATTCAGGAGTAAGATACATATCAAAGCATGCGGTAATGCCGCTTGTTAAGTACTCAAGACATGACAGTTTGCTCATTGTATATATATCTTCCGGCGTCATTTTGGCTTCAACCGGAAAAATCGCATTATTAAGCCAGTCTCCCAAGGGTAAATCGTCTGCCAAAGATCTAAGTACACTCATACCGGAATGTGTATGGGCATTCTTAAAGCCCGGCATAAGAAGATTTAATTCGCAGTCTATTTCTTCATCAAAATCATTTTTGCAATATCTGCTCTCACCCACATATGTAATTTTGTCATCAATAACATGAACCTCTCCTTCAAATACGTTAAGAGGTTCACACATAGTCAATATTCTTGCATTATAAAAACGATACTTCATATTAATCTCCGTTCCGCCCCGCTTAAATCCAAAAGAAACTTGCAGTTGGACTTTAATATTCTATGATAGATTAGCGGGTCCGAAGCCTTCAGGCAGAAGTTCGGACAAAGCGTATACTTTATAATCGGTTTCAGACTTGGCAACAATTACAATAAACTTATCAGGATCACAAAATTCCATCATTACCTGTCTGCATACTCCACAGGGGAAAGCAAACTGATCGATTTTCTTACCCTTTGGCGAGCCAACAATCGCAATTGCCTTAAAGTTACCGATTCCTTCAGATACAGCCTTAAAGATGGCTACTCTTTCGGCGCATATGGAAGGACCGTAGGCAGCGTTTTCGATGTTGCATCCCTGGATAACCTTGCCGTCCTTGGTAAGAAGTGCTGCACCTACCGCGAAATTCGAATAGGGGCAATATGAGCCTTCTCTTGCAGCTATTGCATTGGAAATTAAATCTCTTACAGGTACAGCCTTTAATAATTTAATAAGCTGCTCATTTGTTTCATCATTATCGTCTGTAATAAATTCTCTTTTCATCAAATCCCCCATAATTGTCTTTAGTGTCTCAGAATTACTGAAATTTATAAATTGGAAATTACATCAGTAACAAGTTTTTCAAATAAAGGTGCTGCGGCTTTACCTGCAGCCTGAACTTCGTCATGAGTCAAAGGTGTGGGGCTTATTCCTGCAGCCAGATTGCACACGCATGATATTCCGCATATCTTCATTCCCATGTGATTGGCAGCTATAGCCTCAACTACAGTAGACATACCTACAGCATCCACTCCCAGTTTACCGAGCATTTTAATCTCTGCCGGGGATTCAAAGGAAGGTCCCGTAAGCTGACAATATACACCTTCCTTAAGGTCAATATTATTGTCTTTTGCCGATTTTCTTATAATATCCTGAATTGACTTATCATATACTTCCGTCATATCCGGGAATCTTGTTCCTAATTCATCAACATTGGGACCAATAAGCGGATTAGGTGCAAAAATAGAAATATGATCGGTAATAAGCATAAAATCACCGGCCTTAAAATCCTTGTTAAGTCCGCCGGATGCATTAGTTAAGAAAAGAATTTCGGCTCCCATCATCTTCATTAATCTGGTGGGAAGCACCACATCGGAAATAGGATATCCTTCATAATAATGAACTCTTCCCTTCATACATACCACGGGAACATTATTAACATATCCGAAAATAAACTTACCCGCATGGCCGGGCACGGTGGAAACAGGGAAATCCTTTATATCTTTATAATCAATTTCAGCCTTAACATCCATGGAATCAGCGTAATTGCCAAGTCCCGAGCCAAGAACCAAAGCTACTTTAGGCTCAAAAGGAATTTTATCCTTAATTGATTCATAACATCCTACTAATTTAGAATATACATCTGCCATAAAATAACCCTCCAATACAATAATTACATTATTACCTTACGGAAATTCTTCTTACCACGTCTTACAACAAGTCCGTCACCCTTAAAGGCATCAGGTTCATATGAGGTCTTAAAGTCTGTTACCTTTTCATCATTAACAACTACACCGCCCTGTTCAACAGCTCTTCTTCCTTCGGAACGGGATGTAACAAGACCGGCAGCCACCAACAATCCGCAAATATCAATCTTACCATCCTGGAAATTATCGGCTGTAAGTGTTGTGCTTGGAATATTTGCAGCATCTCCTGCGGTAAAGAGAGCCTTTGATGCATCAAGTGCTTTCTGTGCCTCGTCTTTACCGTGTACTAAAGCTGTAAGTTCAAAAGCAAGTACTTCTTTAGCCTTATTAAGTTCGGCACCTTCCCAGCTTTCCATAGGTTTAATCTCTTCAAGAGGGAGGAATGTTAACATCTTAAGGCACTTAATTACATCTGCATCATCTACATTTCTCCAGTACTGGAAGAATTCGTAAGGTGAAGTCTTCTCAGGATCAAGCCATACTGCCCCCTTAGAGGTTTTACCCATCTTCTTGCCTTCGGAATTAAGAAGAAGTGTAATTGTCATTGCATAAGCATCTTTACCAAGCTTACGACGAATAAGCTCGGTACCGCCAAGCATGTTAGACCACTGGTCGTCACCGCCAAACTGCATGTTACAGCCGTAACGACGGTATAACTCATAGAAATCGTAGCTTTGCATAAGCATGTAGTTAAACTCAAGGAATGTAAGACCCTTTTCCATTCTCTGCTTGTAGCACTCGGCTCTTAACATGTTGTTAACGCTAAAGTGGGGTCCTATATCACGAATGAATTCAACATAATTTAAATCAAGAAGCCAGTCGGCATTATTTACCATCATTGCCTTGCCTTCCGAAAAATCAATAAATTTGCTCATCTGCTTTTTGAAACATTCACAGTTGTGCTGAATTGTTTCCTTGGTAAGAACCTGTCTTAAATCAGATCTTCCGCTGGGGTCGCCGATCATACCTGTTCCGCCGCCTACCAAAGCGATGGGCTTATTACCTGCCATCTGAAGTCTCTTCATAAGGCAAAGTGCCATAAAGTGACCTACATGAAGTGAATCGGCTGTGGGATCAAAGCCGATATAAAAAGTAGCTTTACCGTTATTAATAAGTTCTTTAATTTCTTCTTCGTCTGTTAACTGAGCAAGTAATCCACGCTCTTTTAATTCATCAAAAATAGTCATAATCGTTTTTTATGTGATTTATTAACTAATCACACATTCCTTTCTTTTATTAATTTTAAATTATAGCATAAACCCATTATTTACTTACCATTAATTTATTCATAGCTTCATTCAGGCCACGAACAGTAAGCTTATACATGGGAAACATCTCTTTGACCGCAGTCTCGGCTTCCCTCCAGGGAGCATGTCCCGGAGCCATTTTAGGATTCATCCAGACTACTTTTTTGTAGTGCTTCTTAAGAAGAGTAAGCCACTCATATCCTGAAAGGCCGTCATTGGGTCCGCGGTAATTGCCTGTATTTGAATAAAGCTCTTCCGGTGCCATTGCAGCATCACCTACTATAATTACCTTATAATCGGAATCGAGGTTTCTAAACATCCATTCCGTCTCAATCCAATCCCCGTTTTCACATTCCGGAGTCTTATAAAGATGTGAATATATACAGTTATGGAAATAATATGTTTTTACATCCTTATAATGATTTGACCTGTGGACGGACTGAAACAATTCATTCAAAAGATTACTGTAAGGAATCATTGTACCGCCGGAATCCATAAGAAGTAAAAGCTTAACCGAATTCTTACGGGGCTTTTCCATTACAATCTGAAGACAACCTCCGTTATTACAGGTTTTATCTATTGTTCCGTTAATATCAAGTTCTGTTTTGGGAATATCAAGCTTTGAACTAAACTGTCTTAATTTCCTAAGGGCCATCTGGAACTGTCTGTTATCAATTATCCTGTCGTCCCTGAAATCTCTGTACTTCTTGGCACCTATAACCTCAAAGGCCGTTTGATAACCTGTGGAACCTCCGACGCGAATTCCGCCTGCATTTCCGCCCATATTTCCGAAATAGGTTTTTCCCATGGAACCAATCCAGAAGGATCCGCCGTTATGTTCGGAATCCTGATCCTTAAGACGTTGTTTGAACTTTTCCTCGACATCGTCTTTATCAAGGTCATGGAATATTCCGTCCTGTTCGTTCATTCTGTATCGATCCTGTTCGGAAACCATATCTATAAGTTCGGATTTATCAAGCCATCTTAGCATAGCCTTCGTAACTTCGTTTTCGGATTTTATACCCTTGAAGGTTTCTTCAAATGCAGCATCAAACTTATCAAATTCCGTTTCGGATTTGACCAATATCATTCTGGACAAATAATAAAATTGCGTTAACGACGAACCGGCAAGGCCTAAGTCTAATGCCTCTATCAAAGATAACCATTCTTTTAATGTAACGTTAAGTCCTTTTGCCTTGCAGGTATAAAAGAACTTAGTAAACATTAGTCTTTGCTATCTCCAAATCCTCATCTTTTTTAACAATAACCCCTATAAACGGAAGTTTTGATTTAATTTCATCTGCACTTATTCCGGCTATCTGAAGCGCATTTACCCAATCAATAAGTTCGGATGTGGACGGTTTTTTACGTATATCCTTTATGGCTCTAATGGCATAAAATACATCCATTGCATTCTTAAGTAAATTATCCTCAACCTCAGGATAATGAACCTTTACTATTTCTTCCATCAATGTTGCATCCGGGAAATCTATATAATGGAATATGCATCTTCTTAAAAAAGCATCCGGCAATTCCTTTTCGGCATTGGAAGTAATAATAACAATCGGACGCTGTTTTGCCTTAATTGTTTCTTTCGTTTCGTGGATATAAAACTCCATCTGATCAAGTTCCCAAAGTAAATCATTGGGAAACTCCAAATCTGCTTTATCTATTTCATCTATAAGCAAAATAACCTGCTTTTCCGAAGTAAATGCTTCACCCAATTTACCAAGCTTAATATAATGAGCTATATCGTCAACGCCCTCTTCACCGAACTGACCGTCATACAGTCTTTGAATGGTATCATACATATAAAGACCGTCCTGAGCCTTTGTTGTCGACTTAATATTCCAAATAATCAGTTCCTTATCAAGGCTCTTTGCTATAGCTTCTGCAAGCATAGTTTTTCCTGTTCCCGGTTCGCCTTTAATAAGAAGAGGTTTTTTTAATGCAATTGCCACATTAACAGCCGCCATTAACTCTTCAGATGCAACATATTCTTTTGTACTGCTAAAATTATTATCCATTTTAACTCCCAAAATACATTAAATTCTAATTTACAATTATATATTTACCACGGAATATCAGTGGTGTTCTTATAAAGTTCACGCAAATCGATATTTTCTACTTTACGTTCTCTTTCCATTAATTCTTTTACTGCGTCCGCAGGATTGGAATTTTCAAATAAAATCTTATTTACTTCTTCGATAATAGGAACGGAAACATTATATTTCTTGGCAAGGGCAAGTCCCGCTCTTGCAGCATAGACACCTTCAACAACCTGCTTAACTTCTTTGGTTGCTTCTTCATAACTCATTCCCTGACCTATAAGTATTCCCGCTCTTCTGTTACGTGAATGCATCGATGCACATGTAACAATCAAGTCTCCGATACCCGTTAATCCGTAAAAGGTTTCGATACGACCTCCCATAACAATACCAAGTCTTGTTATTTCGGCTATTCCTCTTGTAATAAGTGCGGCCTTTGTATTATCTCCATAACCTAAGCCGTCGGCAATTCCTGCAGCCAGAGCAACTACGTTCTTAAGCGCTGCACCAAGTTCAATACTCTTAACATCAGAGCTTATATAAACTCTGAATACATCCGACATAAATGCTTCCTGCAACAGTAAAGCCGTATCTTTATCCTTAGAACCCACAACAATTGTTGTAGGCAGTCCTTTGGCAACTTCTTCCGCATGAGAAGGCCCAGACATAACACAAACATTTGCATTGGGAATTTCAGATTCGATAACCTCGGATAAGGTCATTAAGGATTCATCATCAATTCCTTTACTTACATTAACTATTATCTGATCATCCTTAATATACGGTGCCATTACAGCTGCTGTTTTTCTTGTATAAGGAGATGCCACCGCAAGAACAAGTATATCTTTGTCCTTAACTGTCTCCTTAATATCCGTCGTATAAACAGTATCATGTGAAAGGATTGTGCCCGGGAGCTTATCCGTTAACTCGTTAAACTCCTTAAGCATATCTATTTCACTTGGTATGGCTGAATATATCGTTAATTTATGACCATTATTTTCAAGGAGTTTTGCAATTGCTATTCCCCATGCTCCTGCTCCGATAATTCCGATATCAGACATATAATACCTCCATTACTATTGATCAGATTTTTTGGTAAGATACGTTTTCTTTTCACAATGATTACGTAATCTGCCAATATTTGCTCTATGTAAAAATGTAGTTAAAATGCCAAGCAAAAGTGTTATTATACACATTTCCGTAAGTACGGCATCTCCTGCCTGACACTTATTCTTAAAATAATCAAATCCGAATCCCAATACGACTTCCATAATCAAAATATAGGGATAAACCATCAATGATCCCAGGGAAACGTAATGAGTTATAAAGAATATACTAAAGAAAACAATAAGGCCTACCAGCGTAAACCAGGGATCAAAGGAGAACATCAAACCTGCGGTGCACGCAATTCCCTTACCGCCTTTGAAGTTAAGATAAAAAGGAAATACATGACCGAGTATTGCTCCCGCTCCCGTATATAACTTAATCAGATACAACTTATCCGGATTACTTGACGCAAACAAAAAAGTACAAAGGACTACCGCAAGCACGCATTTAATGCAGTCTCCCGCAAAAACAATAAGGCCCGCTTTAGTGCCAAGCACTCTTAAAGTATTGGTTGTGCCGGCATTTCCCGAACCGTGTTCGCGAATATCGATTCCGTTAATTTTGCCGATTATAAACGCTGTTTGAAACAGTCCGAATACATATCCGATTACTAAACAAAAAATGCGAAACATTATTTTTCTTCTCCTCGTTCACGAATAATAAATTTAAGCGGTGTGCCCTTAAATCCAAACGCTTCTCTTATTTTGTTCTCTATATATCTTGTATATGAAAAATGCATTAATTCCTTGTAATTAACGAAAATTACAAATGTAGGCGGCTTAACGGACGCCTGGGTAATGTAGTATAGCCTTAATCTCTTACCCTTGTCTGTGGGAGGCTGCTGCATTGCAACCGCTTCTGCCATAATTTCGTTAAGAACACCTGTCTGTATTCTCATTGAATGATTCTCGGATACAGAATCTATAAGGTCATACAATTTTGATATTCTTTGTCCCGTAAGGGCCGAAATAAACGTAATCTCGGCATAATTCATAAAGGAAAGTATCTGTTTTACCTTATTTGTAAATTCATTTACGGTCTTATCGTTCTTTTCGATGGCATCCCATTTATTTACCGCAATTATCGTAGCTTTACCGCGCTCATGGGCAATTCCTGCTATCTTTGCATCCTGCTCGGTTACACCTTCGACGGCGTCTATCATCAATATTACAATATCCGCACGTTCAACGGCCGAAACAGTTCGAACAATCATATATTTTTCAAGATCTTCTTTAATCTTATTCTTACGTCTTAAGCCTGCGGTATCTATAAAGATATAATCCTTGCCGTTATAACGTATATTGGTGTCAACCGCATCTCTTGTGGTTCCTGCAATATCCGAAACAATAAGTCGGTTCTCGCCTATAAGCTTGTTAATTAAAGAAGATTTACCTACATTAGGTTTTCCGATTATTGCAACCCTTGTTATTTCATCTTCTTCATCCTCTTCTTTAGGTTCCGGAAAATAAGAAACAACCTCATCAAGAAGATCGCCGATACCTAACTGATTAGCCGAAGATATGGCATGAGGGTCCCCTATTCCAAGATTATAGAACTCATATATATCCGCTTCATACTTACTAAAGTCATCTACTTTATTAACAACAAGAAGCACCGGCTTTTTGGCACGGCGAAGCATATCGGCCACCTTCGAATCCGAATCAACCAATCCCTGCTTAACATCAACCATAAACAAAATGACATCAGCGGTTTCAATTGCAATTTGAGCCTGTTCCCTCATCTGGGACAAAATAACATCGGAGGAATCCGGTTCAATACCCCCTGTATCTATCAAAGTGAATGCATAATTAAGCCAGGTACAATCAGCATAAATCCTGTCTCTGGTTATACCTGGGGTATCTTTAACTATTGAAATTTTGGCTCCGGCAAGTGCATTGAACAAAGTGGACTTACCTACATTCGGCCTGCCTACCACGGCAACGATAGGCTTTCTTTTCTTACTCATAATTATTCCTTATCAAAATATATTTCTTTACGTGTATTGTACACTTCAAGAATTTCTTTAATCTTTTCCGTCGGTGTATATACGTTACTCATAGATACATCGTGATTCATAAAATCAATAATTGAAGCAAGGAACTTGGACATATCCGCTTCAACATAATAAGGTCTTGTCATAAGTTCCGGAATTCTGTATGTAAGGTTGGTTGTGACAATCTTATCAAAATATCCCTTCTCGTATGCTTCATCGAACTTGGACATTCCGTCGGTAAATAATCCGAATGTACAGCAAATATAAATTTTACGTGCATTCATGGCTTTAAGCTGTTTGGCAGTATCTATCATACTTCCGCCGGATGATATCATATCATCAATTATAATAACATCTTTTCCGTCAATATTATCACCCAAAAATTCATGGGCAACAATAGGATTCTTACCGTTAATAATAGTCGAATAATCTCTTCTTTTATAGAACATTCCTGTATTTACTCCAAGAACGTTGGCAAAGTACACGGCTCTGTCAAGAGCGCCCTCATCAGGTGAAATTACAATAAGATTATCCGCATCTACAATTAAGTCCTTTTCGGTTTTAAGAAGTGCTCTTATAAACTGATAAGGAGGTGTAAAGTTATCAAATCCCGTAAGGGGTGCTGCATTTTGAACCTTGGGGTCATGGGCATCAATCGTGATTATATTGTCAATTCCCATATTGGCAAGTTCTTCAATTGCATATGCACAGTCCAGGGATTCTCTTCCGTTTCTCTTATGCTGTCTTCCTTCATACAGGAATGGCATAATTACATTAATTCTGTGAGCTTTGCCGTCTACTGCACTAATGATACGCTTTAAATCCTGAAAATGATCATCCGGTGACTTATGGTTAATAAATCCGTTCATCTTATATGTAATACTGTGATTACATACATCAACCAGAATAAATAAATCTGCTCCTCTTACGGATTCGGAAATGCAGGCCTTTCCTTCGCCTGAGCCAAATCTGAAGCACTGGCTGTCAAGAATATAATTGTCGGATACATAACCCTGGAATGCAGGATCGCCTTTTGCTACATTCTTAACTTCTTTTCTAAACTGAACAAGATGATGATTAATACTGTCACCAAGTTGTTTGGCCGATTCAAGCACAATCAGTTTAAGCGGTGCGGCCGGAATGGCATTTTCAAGTTTTGCTACGTTAGGCATTTTGACAGCTCCCTTTGTTTATCTTAAATCTTTTTCATATGGAATTCCTTCTGCTTTTGGTGCATGGGAATTCTTTGATGTAAGTGCCAGTACGATCAGTGAAATTACGTACGGCATCATATTATATACAGTTGAACTTATATTTAATGAATTAAGCAAATCAAAGCCGGAATATACGTTTGACAGTGCTCTGAAGCAGCCGAACAACAAGGCAGCCAGGGCTATTCTCAAAGGTTTCCACTGTCCGAAAATCATAACAGCCAATGCCAGGAAACCGAATCCCGCAACGCCGTTTTCAAATTTCCATTCGGAAACTCCCGCTGTAATGTAAGTAATACCGCCTATTCCGCCAAGTATACCCGAAATCATTACACCGAAATATCTCATCTTAATTACATTGATACCTACAGAATCCGCTGCTGAAGGATGTTCTCCGCAGGCCATAAGTCTAAGACCGAATTTGGTGTTATATAAAACTACAATTGCAATTATAAGCAAAACAAACGTAATAACAACAAATACATTAAGATTTATTCCGCAGAATTTAAATCCAAGGCTCTTTTTGCCCTGTATGTACTGAACATTACTTGATACGTCATCGGGATTTACGGAAATATTAATTGCCTTAACAATAACCGTGGCAACCGCAGTTCCCAAAATATTCATTGCCGTACCGATAATCGTCTGATCTGCTTTAAAGCTTATGCTCGCAACAGCAAGCAACAAAGAATATATTAAACCACATAGGGCAGAAATTACAACAGTACATAGAATAATAATAAAAGTTGAAGCACCTGCCATGTATTTTAATGTAAGTGCACCGCCCATGGCGCCTATTACCATAATGCCCTCAAGACCAAGGTTAATTACGCCCGAATGTTCACTGAAGCATCCGCCGAGAGCAACCAGTATAAGTACAGAAGCATAAAGCAAGGTATATTCAATAAGTAAACTCATTATTCCTTACCTCCTTCCTTATCAGCTTGTTTACTTTCGGAGTTTTTGATCCATTTATTCATGGCATATTTCATAAACAGTACAAATCCGCAAAGATATATAATCAAAGCCGAAATTAAATCTGATATCTGTGAGCAATACATTGTCTTATCTACATATGCTCCGCCTTCCGTTATATGCTGAATAAAGAAGGCTGCAAATATGGAACCGATGGGAGAAAGTCCGCCAAGGAAGGCAGCAGCTATTCCGTTAAAGCCCATTGCAGGTACGGATGAAGCCGTAACCGACCATTGTTCGTATCCCGTAAGATAAAACATTGATGCACCCAGGCCTGCCAAAGCTCCGCCGATCATTAAGGTTACAATTGTATTTCGCTTTTCGGCCATGCCGGCATATTTTGCCGCATGCTTGTTAAAGCCTGTAGCCTTTAACTCATATCCGAATTTAGTCTTTTCAAGTATTACATATACCGCAATTGCAAATATTACAGATAAGGGTAATGCAATGGTAACGTACTGATTGTTGCTGAATAATTTATTAAGTCCCAATTGGGGAATCAGTGCGCTTGTATTTACATTTGAAATTATCTTCGTATAATGAGATGTTTCTTCCTTAACCGATAAAAGTATGTAATTCATCGAATACAAAGAAATCCAGTTAAGCATAATTCCCGAAATTACTTCGTTAACATTAAAGTATGACTTTAACGCTCCGGAAATTGCTCCCAGCAATCCACCTCCTATCATTGCAACTATCATGCATACGTACCAGGGGCAGTTTAATTTTAATGCAAAGAATAAGGACAAGCCCGCGCCCAGACAATACTGGCCTGCAGCTCCTATATTAAACAAACCTACCTTGTATGCAAACAAAACGGATAATGCGCACATCAAAAGCGGTGAAGCCTTAACAAGTGTAGAACCGAAATATTTCATCGCAGCATTAAAACTGGGATATTTAAAGAAATTCTTAATAATAACCAAAATAGCTTTTGTAGCGCCTCTGTAGTCAATAAACAAAAGCACTATATAACCGATAAGTAAGCCAAGCAGGATACATATAAGCGAAGCCACAAGGGACTGTACTGCCGGCTTTTTAAGGAAGGAATATTTTTCTTTATTCATTAATTTTCGCCTCCTTTATAATTCTTCTTGGAACCTGACATGTATAAGCCAAGTTCTTCAGGCGTTGTGGTCTTAGGATCAAGTTCTCCTACTATTTCGCCTTCGTACATTACCAAAATTCTGTCCGGCAGAGAAAGAACCTCATCAAGTTCAAGAGAAATAAGTAATACCGCTTTTCCCTCATCTCTGAAATTAACTATATCTCTGTGTACGTTTTCGATTGCTCCTACATCAAGTCCTCTAATGGGCTGAACAGCTATCAGTAATTCGGGATTTTCGGAAATTTCTCTTGCAAGAATTGCTTTTTGCTGGTTTCCTCCCGACATGGAACGTGCAATTGTCATACTGCCCTGACCTGATCTTACATCAAACTTCTCGATTAATTTATCTGAATAGGCTCTTATATTATCCTTCTTCAAAAAGCCCATCTTAGATGTATATTCGGGGCTGTCGTAACACTTGAGTACCATATTGTAATCAAGGGGATAATCCAATACCAATCCGTGCTTATGTCTGTCTTCCGGAATATGTCCTATTCCTTTTTTATTTCTTTGTTTAATTGAATCGTTTGTAATATCTTTTCCAAGTAAAGATATACTTCCATCGGAAATCTTTTCCAGACCGGAAATGGCATATGCAAGCTCCGACTGTCCGTTTCCGTCTATACCTGCAATACAAACAATTTCGCCGCGTTTTATATTAAAAGAAACGTTATTTACAGCATTTTTGTGGCCGTTTTTAGCCTTTACGCAAATATTCTTTACGTCAAGTACCGTTTCACCCGGTTCAATATCTTTCTTTGAAACCGTAAATTCAACATCTCTTCCAACCATCATCTTGGATAATTCTTCTTTAGATGTCTTGTCTATATCAACAGTGCCGATATATTTTCCTTTACGAAGGACCGTACATCTGTCGGCAACTGACATGATCTCATTTAATTTATGGGAAATAAACAGAATTGACTTACCTTCTTTGGCAAGATTCTTAATAATTCCAATCAGTTCTTCAATTTCCTGCGGAGTCAGAACCGCTGTGGGTTCATCAAAAATAAGAACTTCATTGTCACGATACAGCATCTTCAAAATCTCTGTTCTCTGCTGCATTCCTACGGTAATATTTTCGATTAAAGCATCAGGATCAATGGCAAGTCCGTATTTTTCGGAAAGTGCCATAACTTTTTCCCTTGCATCTTTCTTTTGAAGGAAACCTGCTTTATTGGGTTCCACGCCAAGAATTATATTATCAAGTACCGAGAAACATTCTACCAGTTTAAAATGCTGATGAACCATACCTATACCAAGTTCATTTGCATCATTTGGATTATTGATTACAACTTCCTTACCATCTTTAAGTATCTTACCTTCATCAGGCTGATATAATCCAAACAGAACACTCATAAGTGTTGATTTACCGGCTCCGTTTTCTCCTAAAAGCGCATGAATTTCCCCCTTTTTCAAGCGCAAAGTTATATCATCATTTGCCTTAATGCCCGGAAATTTCTTGGTTATGTTTAACATTTCAATAGCATATTCGGATGACATATTGTACCCCCATTATATTTTAAAATAGGCGGAAGCAATCAGCTTCCGCCTATCCATTACATAAACGCGAATTAATTACTTAATATTTCCCTGATCATCAACTGTTACAAGTGAAGTAGCAGGCATAGCAGAAACATCATTAGAAACCTTAATTACGCCTGAGAACATGTCTGAAACCAACTTAGCATAATCGTCTTTTGAGAAGTTAGCATCAAACTGAGTGCTGTTAACAGGAATCTGGCAGTAGTTAGCTTCTGTATCTGTTCCTGAAACAAGACCCAAAGTCTCAATCTTTCCTGAATACTTAGACCAGTTATTATTAACAATAACATCATTAAGTGTATCGTAAGTTGTAGGATATAATCCCTTCATAGCTGAAGTAACAGTCATTCCGTCACCGTATGCGCCATCAATAATAGCCTTCTGGTCAACGTCAACACCGATTACCTTACCGCCAACCTTGGCAGCAGCTTCAGCAGCAGATGAGTAAATACCACCACCGCATGCAAATACTACTTCTGTTCCGTCAGCATACCATGTATCCATAGCTGCTGTAATATCAGCATCTCCATAGAACTGATTTCCGTATGCATACTTAACGTTTGCTGTAACTCCCTTGTCGGCAGCAGCAGCTTCACATCCCTGAACGAAACCGAAACCGTAACGGATAACAGCAGGAACTGCCATACCGCCTAAGAAACCAAGTTCCTTATAGCCCAAGCTTACTGCAGCATAGCCTGCCATGAAGCCTGATAACTCTTCCTGATATACTGCGCAATATACATTGCTCATATCAAGATAATCTTCGATTTTCCAGTTATCGGGATTGTAATCATAATCAGCACCTACAGCTGCCTCAAGGATATCTCCCTTAGCTACGTCAAGTGCGATAAATTTAACATCCGGATAGTTAGGTGCTGCTTCAACAATTGTGCCACCAAATGCATAACCGGGCATAACAATTACGTTATATCCGTCAGCTACAGCTGTATCAACCATAGCCACTCTGTCGGCAGTAGAATCACCGTTTGGCTTATAATAAGTAAAGTCAATCTTATTAGCCTCACAGAAAGCCTTACATGCTTCGTAAGTTGTCTGGTTAAATGACTGGTCGGTAATATCACCGTAGTCAGTAATCATGGCAACCTTGTAATCTCCAGATCCGCCGTTACCGTTTGATGAACAAGCACAAAGTGAAAGTACCATGCTAAGTGCGATTGCAATAGCAAATAACTTTTTCATTTTGAATCCTCCTAAAAATATAATATGTCACTAATGACTAATATATTTTATCATGATAGAATAAGTAAAGCAAGTAAACAGGCACAAAATACAGTATATACTTTTTATCGGAGGCACAATATATGTCAAAATTATATTTTAAATACGGTGCTATGGGTTCCTCAAAATCCGCTCAGGCACTGATTACTCAATTCAACTACGAAGAACTGGGCATGAAAGTCTGGCTTATTAAGCCCAGCATCGATGACAGAGACGGTGCCAACATTATCAAAAGTCGTATAGGGCTGTCACGGGAAGCTCTGATTGTAAAACCGGAAGACTCCATAATCGATATGTTTCACAAGGCAGGCACCTATGATGTCATAATATCCGATGAATCCCAGTTTTTTACGGAAAATCAGATTAATGAATTGCGTCAGATAGTAGATGAAGATAATGTTCCCGTTATTTGTTACGGACTTCGCACGGATTTCCAGACCAAGTTTTTCCCGGGTTCCAAAAGATTAATGGAACTTGCCGACTCCCTGGCGGAAATTAAAACCGTATGTTCCTGCGGTTCAAAGGCAACCGTTAATGCCCGTATAGACGAAAGCGGCAGAATCATTACGGAAGGTTCACAGGTCTTCCTCGGCGGAAATGATTCATACATAGCAATGTGTCATAAATGCTGGCAGCGAAAAATCAAAGAACAAAATAAATAAAATTTAAGGGCATGCAATAATGCATGCCCTTTCTTTTATACCTCATCAAACGTAAGAATTACTTTAAACAAATCACCGTCAAGACAAATATCAAATGCCCCGCCCATTGCTTCCGTAAGGTTCTTTGCTATTGATAATCCAAGTCCGCTTCCTTCCGTATTTCTTGATTCGTCTCCTCTTACGAAACGTTCAAGCAGTTCCTCGGGACTTACATTAAGCGGATTAGATGAAATATTCTTAACGCATATATACACTTTCTTATCCTGATTAATCACATCAAGATATATTCTTGTGCCTTCCATGGCATATTTATATACGTTGGTAAACAGATTATCTATTACTCTGTATATTCTTCTTGAATCGGCATTTATAAATATATCATTCTCGGGAGCAGTTCCCACAAAAGATAATCTCTTTTCTTCGAATTTATCTATAAATTCCGCGCTTGCCTGTGACAACAGCTGCTTAACGTTTATCTTTTCCATCTGAAGCACGATATTACCCGACGAAATCTTTGATGCCTCCACAAGATCGTCCGTAAGCTGCTTTAATCTTTGTGATTTTTCATCGAGAATTGCAATGTATGACTTTGCATTTTCATTGTCAATTCTTTCCTTTTTGAGTAAATCCACATAATTGATTATGGATGTAAGGGGAGTCTTAAGGTCGTGTGAAACATTTGTAATAAGGTCCGCCTTCATCTTCTCATCTTTCATTGAAGTATTTACTGCAGCATTTACACTTTCACCGATCTGGTTTACGGCATTTGCGAGTTTTTTGTTGTCACCCTTTAAATCATCTCTTGCCTTTGCGTCAATATCACCCTGGCAAATCTTGTTTATAACTTTTATTATCTCCTCTTTTTCAAGGTAATTCTTATAAATTCCGTAACCGTCTATTGCATCCAGAATTACCACAACAACAATAAGGAAATACACTTCGGTATCCACCGCGATATAAGTAAGTACAATATTGATCAGGCATAACAATGCATAAGGAATTGCGACCTTAACAATACTGCCCTTATTGTCTAACATGCTGTCTACTGCGTTAGAACACACACCGATAAGTTTATTGCACAAAGAAGTCTTGTATATTATTCTTGCCTTTAATCTTCTAAAGAAGCCAAGCACAAAGAAACTTATGCATAAACTTGCTATTAAGGCACATATTGCACCCAGTGCAATTGCAACATCGGGATTATTAAAGAATAATTCCCGCATTGTCTGCTTAATATTACTGAATTCCGACAAGAAAGCACATAGCAATCCAAATGCCAAAAGTAAAATTATTCTTACTTCACAGGGTATTCTGTCAAGCATTCCCAATCTTATAGTTCTCTTTTGGGTTTCTTTGTCTATGGTCACACCGTCCGTGACAGATAAAACTATCATCAAAACAAGGTATAAAAATCCCGATACGGCTATCGTAATTATTCTTAACAGGAAATTCCTTCCGGCGTAATTGTATACCCTGTTACCCAATGCATAATTATCATCGATTTGAGTTAAATCCTTATTGATACCTACCATAATTGTGGTATCTATGGGAAAAGCATAGGACGAATTATTAAAAAGCGTATATACCGTCGATTCCTCAATCAAAGTATTTGTCTCATATACATGATTAAGTCCGTCCAAATATATATATTTGTCACACATTCCCAATATCTCGTTTTTCAAATCATTAAGATTTGCTTTTGCAACATTTACCCCGGGTAAGTTGGTTCTGGTAATTATCTCTTTATCAACTTTTTCGATAACAAAAAATCTTATATTTGAATTAGAGGCGTTAAAATAATCTTCATATCTGCTATGCTCTTTGTATATGCCTCCGTCGTTGTCCTGGCCTATAACGGTATTTCCGGACACAGATTCTCTAAATTCATTTGAATCCATTTCATCCATTAATCCGCAATAAGATATAACATCAGCCACTGAAGAACCCAATTGCTGATTAAAGGAATTGGTTTCCTCAAAAGAAGTGTCTATATCTTCCATCGTGAAGCTTGATTCAAAAGTTCCTCTTACCGTATCAAAATCATAGCTGTCAAAAAGTAACACTGAAAGCAGTGTAAGCGTAAAGACTACGAAACTTATGTGCATTATTACTTTAAGAATGTTTTTCATAAATCTACCTCATCAAAGTTTTTCAATCTTGTAGCCTACGCCCCAAACAACTTTAAGATAACGGGGATCCTTGGGATTAATCTCTATCTTTTCACGAATATGCCTTATATGAACGGCAACTGTATTATCGGCACCTATTGCTTCTTCATTCCAGATGCTTTCATATATCTGGTCAATCGAGAAGACTTTGCCCTGATTCTTAACAAGCATCAAAAGAATATTGTATTCGATGGGAGTAAGTTTAACCTCATTGCCATCAACCATAACTTCTTTAGTGTCGTCATTAATAACCAGACCGCCGGATTTAAAGATAGCATTATTATCAACATTCAAATTGCCAAGCTCTGTATATCTTCGAAGAGCGGATTTAACTCGGGCAATTAATTCAAGAGGATTGAAGGGTTTCGTGATGTAATCATCAGCTCCCATATTAAGTCCGATAATCTTATCAGTATCTTCCGACTTGGCTGACAAAAATATAATGGGCAGAGAATTTGTTTCACGAATTTTGACAGTCGCATGAATACCGTCCATCTTAGGCATCATAATGTCTATAATCAAAAGCTCGACACGATTGTTCTTAAGAACTTCAATTGCCTCAAGACCGTCATATGCTTTAAGAACATTAAAGCCTTCATTCATTAAATAAATCTCAATAGCATCAACTATTTGTTTGTCATCGTCACATACGAGAATGTTAATCATAATTTATCCCTTTCACTTTATGCTACTCCTATAGTAAACCAAACAAATATTAAATAGGAAGTAGTTAAATTCTTAAGGTTTTATTAATTCCTCTGAATTTCCTATTATAAAAAAAGCGCCGAAGCAAATGTGATATGCTCCCTGTCAAGTGGACAGGACAAATATCTAAAATGAATGTTTAGTGAATGACCATACTTCGTATGAGGTATGGTCATTTTTCTATGCAATCCATTTTTCTTTGTATTTTTTAATTCGTTTGTTTTCTGGAATAGGATATTCCATAGTATTTACAGCAGCTAGAGCCTCCGTTCTTACTTCGAGTGGAGTTTTACATTTATATCGTTCTTGTATGCGTTCTTCAGTATAAAACCTTAAATAGTCTTTAATTGCAAATCTAAGAGATTCCTCATCTTTGATTTCATACATTGCATACATTTCGGACTTAATGATTCCCCAGAAACCTTCTGTTGGTCCGTTATCAATACAATGTCCAACTCTGGACATCGATTGTTGCATTTCTTGATTTTCAAGTTTGTGCTGAAAGACTTTGCTAGTGTACTGAAATCCTCGGTCGCTATGAAAGATGGGTTTAGCATCAGGATTAGCTATGATAGCTTTGTCAAATGTCCTAAACACCAATCGATTATCATTCCTGCAACTTATTACATATGAAACCGGATAACGATCATATAAATCGATAATGGCACTTAAATATAGTTTCTTCTTTTCACCCGGCACTCTAAATTCAGTTACATCTGTTGCCCATTTCTGATTCGGTGCTGTTGCATAAAAATCTCTTTGTAAGATATTTTCTGAAACAGCTTGTGGCGCTGAAGATAAATATTTCTTTTTTTTCTTTCTGATTACAGAATGAATATTTAACTTCTTCATTATTCGGTGAACACGCTTCTTGCTATAATTAGTATGATTAAAGTGATTAATCCAAGCGGTCATTCTTCGATATCCTAATATATGATTAAATCGTTCGTCATACTCTTTAATAAGATTAGCTAATTCTATATTTTCTTGTTCTTGAATAGGTATTTCTCTATGTAACCATTTATAATAAGCTGATTTTGAAACAGATAACTGCTTGCACATCCAGTTAATGCTCCAGTTATTTTTTTCATAAAAGTATTTAATAGTCATATACTTTGATTCATAGCGTTGCTTGCCGAGCCTCACATCCTTTCGAATTCTTTCACTTTTTTTAATAGTTGTACCATCATATCATTTTCTTCTAACTGGCGTTTAAGACGTTTGTTTTCTCTTCTGAGTCGTTCAAGTTCATCTACTTCATCATCAGTTTTGTGACGACCACGTTTATCAGATAACCCTTCATTTCCATTAGCATCATATTTTCTTAACCATGAATACACTTGACTGTATGAGACATCATACAAGCTGGCAGTGCCTTTATAATCTCTGTTATGCGATAAACAGTATTCAACGATTTCTTTACGCTCTTCAATAGTGGTTTTTCTTCTTGATTCTGCCATATAGACCTCCCTTTTTGGATCGTAATCCTTAAGTTCTCTATTGGCATTATACAGTTTTAGCCAGTTGCGCAAAACAGAATCGCTTGAAATGTTATATTTGGCAACAATTTCATCCAATGATAATTCACCTGAAATGTATAATTCCACACACATTAGCTTAAATTCAGAAGAATAATGCGAATTACTATTTGATTTGGAAAAAGCACGCACGCCTTGCTCTTTTAGTCGTTGTGCCCATCTTAGTATAGTTTTATCTGGTATCCCATAGATGTTAGAGAGCTCACATGATGAAGCTTTCCCATCAAGATACTTCTGAGCAATCAGTATCCTCATTTCGGAAGAGTATTTGGATTTAGCCATAAAAAATCCCCT
>JAZQQM010000012.1:0-16013 GCA_045629045.1 Lachnospiraceae bacterium | reverse complement strand
CTGTGAATTATATTTCTTTGGCAAAGGATATACCGTAACCAATGTAAGAAAAGATGTCGCCATATCTTCACCAAACTGAGCTATTCCGTAACAATAAACTGTATTGCCATAAATTTTTATGATGTTATTTTCCGGATAATGCTCATCTTTTGATTCGATGAATTTCTGAAGCGAACCGCTGACATTCGTAATACCAACACCTTCTTCATATGCCTTCTGCGACATCCTTCTGGCTGCGTTCTTATTCCAACCCATTCTTTCCTTCATTCGCTCATATCCATGTCGTGTAACATATACTCCGCCAACCTCAACACTGTTTAATGTACCCATAGTTTTTCTTTCTCCTTCTCAATGTGAATCCAAGGACAATTCCTTGTTAATGCTAAATGATTTACTATATGATTTAATTCTAGAATCCGACGTGTACCATAAAAAGGGCAACAAAAAAGCCTTGAAAAATCAAGGCTTTTCGAGCTTTTCGAGCTTTTCGAGCTTACTTGCAAGCAAGCTAACATTTTCCGGTTTGTCAAACAATATTCCAGTTCCGCCTGCATTATTCCAATCTGTGATATTTTTGTCATAATCATCAATTAGTATACAGTCGCGGCCGGTACAGTAATTCTTCTTTTCTTCGCGATAAACTATATTCACTTTTACTTCATCCGAAAGAATTCTGCGCACCCATTTTATCTTGTCTTCACCCGCACCTATGATACCTCGACCGGGCTTGGGAATGGCACTAAGTATTTCACAAGCATCACCGTATTTTTCATATAGTGTATTAAACATTTCAACTGCACCTTCAACAGGTTCAAGCTTGTCATAGAAATATTCGACGCGCCTCACACCATCCCAGATATCATTATCACTTTTATTATTAGATTGATCTACAGGCTGCATTCCGCATAATTCAATTATGCCGCGGTTAAAATCAGCCAAAACTCCATCCATATCAAAATAGATTTTTTTGATTTGCATATGTGCTCCTATATTTTTATTAATCAACCATTCCATGGTATTCAACATATGTTGCACCTATGGAATACATATCTTCTTCTATATCTCTGCTAATAGATTCAAACAACCAGTCAATAGTATACTGATTGCCAATTCCGTATAGTATTTTTGTATCTATGTAATACTTACCGCCCTTATAATACACTTCGGAACCGGCTCTCTTAATTGGGCAGAAACTCTTTCTACTATTGTCTACTTCGATCGCCTTCTCTCTCCACTTAGGAATAAAAGCTTTTATTTCTTCCGGAACCTCAGCATCTTCTGTTACAAGAATTGAATCCTTTTGAATTTCATCATGTGACATCCAAACAACATCACTTTCCGGATTAATCCAATCCAATTTTCTCTCTATTGTAAGCGATTCATCTGTAGGTTTCTCATTGCACTTAAGACGTATAATCATCAGCAATTCTCCTCCACATCTAACCCATTCTTTGTGCTCCTATTTCCCCGAATTCGCGGTTATCCCATTAGGTTGACAGGACAACTATTGTTTTCTTATATTAATTTTACTTCTTTATGGACCGGTAATATCAATAGAAAATTCTCTGTCATCGTAATCGTCGGAGAATTGTGCTTCCATCCACTTAATGAATATGTCAAAAATTCCAATGGCACGCCAAAAATCTTTCATATTGTCCAGCATCCACATACACCCATTATTTTTCAAGTACATCTGTGATTCATCACTATACGGATTCGTTGCAAGCATTTTTTTGATTTTCTTTGACTCTTCAATAATATTCAAACACATTACATCTGGAAGAAAATTTGTAGTTAAAAAATATCTCTCACTAAAATACGGATAAAACTCCAAAATACATGGTGTAAATATACATGCAAAATTTTCATCCACCTTTAAATAAGAGCAGCATACATCACCATAGAAACCATTCTCATATACTTTGTGAAGTCTTACATCACCACCATAACAAGGATAACAATCATAAGAAACATATGAATCATATTTCTGTAGTTTTTTTCTTATCTTGTATATTGCCACATATCTATCCGCTGGATTCGGATACATATTAACCAATTCCTCAATACGCATCATATCATTCATAAACTTCTGGTTATTTTTACATTTCAGATTATTAGTACAATTACGTGCCATCATAATGCCCATTCGATGCGTAAGTTCGATTTTAGGTTTTCCATTTTCAATATAGCCTACGCTATCTGAATTATATCTATAACCCTCGTATACAAAAGAAATCTGATATTTTTCACCTACTACAGAAAAACACTTGTCACGGCACACAAGACTTTCATCCGGAAGAATTTCCTTTTCTAACAAATTCCAGAAATTCTGTACCCTCTCTTCAAGTGACTTTTCCGTCTTACATATGGATATCGCATATGAAATCTGTGAGAAACAATTCTCTAATTGAACAATTTTGTATATTGCCTCTTCATCCCTTATTCTTTTCGCAAGTTGCTTAGCCCTAAGAGAAGCCTTAACATACCACTGTCGCTTTGCTTTATATGGGAAATAGCACTCCTTGATTACAGAATCAAATAGCACACAATGACATTTTGCAGCAATGTATTTTAAATCATCAATTATATCTTCAACAATTTCAAAAGATGTAAATATTGCGATATACTCACGTTTTTTAATCGGTGTATAGCATGTGTGAATTTTATATTTATCAGTCCCATCAGTGTTCTTACTTATAAGTTTATCTGCCATTGATACAAAAATATGCATATTGATTTCTTCCATGCATCTTTCTGCATCTATCCAGTCCTCCTTCTCGAATGACCCAAGAGCATGATTTATCAATGATACTACAGGTGCATCTTCATGATAAGCAGTTGTCTTGTATATATATAATGTATAGGTCATATTTTCACCACCATTCTCAAAAAAAAACTATTTCATGACCATCCTACCCCTACTGAATCTTCGTGATCCATCACCAGTGAAGCATCAAATTAAATGCTGCAATTCTGCTTCCATCAAAACTGCCTCATCAGTCTTTTTTTATTAATAATATTCACCAGTTTTTCAGCATATTCTTCACGATCCTCTGCGGTTTTCATATTTCTCATAGGTCTAGTTAATTTTACCATCAAATCCCATGATATAACTTCCTCCGCAAACATCTTTTGCAATCAAGCAAACTAAAATCATCATCTTTCTTGCTTTACTTCTTCTGATTGGTTAACCCTAAGTGCTAATATTGCTTCTGACTCTGTCAATCCTTGAATCTGTTCTAAGATTTTAACTGACATTTCTTCCTTCTCTGAATCCGTTTTGTGCTCCATCGGTGCTACAATTTTTAAAGTAGCATCATGTGAATATTCATTTTCAGTAAAGTATTTTAGTAGTGCGTTACGGTTCTTTGATGAATTATTCACAAGTTCTGCTCGCTCTTTTGGATCTCTCATTACTTTCTGCTCCTTATTCTTCCGGATTCACATTATCCACAGGCAGTTCATACTTTAGGCCATTACCACAATCATTATAACTGTGCGTTTCTCTAATTATATTATCGGTTATCCCATTAGGTCTGGCAGGACAATTATTCTTTTCTTTATCATAGTGTTTACAGCAATAGCACATAATCAAGCTTATCATTTATAAATTTCCTCTTTATTCCCATGCACTATCTTCGCGCATGCTGCTTCAGTTCTCTGTGATAATTATTTCTTTTCTTCTTGCCTCAATGAATCCATCCATATCATCATATGCTTTTCTAAAATCAAATAAACCAACCTGTCCATTTTTATCAACCATATAAGGATGTATTGAGCCAGATAATAATGGGTCTTTAGGTTTTATATAAACTAAATAAACATCATCATATTCAAATGCACTTGTTGGAATGCTAAACTTATCAAATTTTTTGATTATCTCTATTGCGTCTTGTATTGTAATCATGGAACCTCTCTCCTTTCTACACCCCCCATTCTCTCACCCAACCTGTCCGATAAGAAGTCCACCTAAAAAAGGCCACCGCACCGGCAGTTGAAGTGTGGTTATGTCAACCAATTCAACTTGTCGGCACAGTGGCTAATTTTTAGATTTTATTTAGTTGGTCTATCCCATTTCGGGTTCGTCATGTCGCTTTACAGGAGCAGGTTTGTTTACTCCCAGGTCTGCTTCGAGATACGCATTTCGCACAGCCGACTGTATTTCTTCACGGAACTCCTTCGTGGTTGGGAAGCATATATCTTTGTACACAGGCTTACCCTCATCATCCACCTGATTGGTCTTATACGAAGGCATCGAGGCGAAGATTTTGCCATCCTGTGTCTTTCTGACTGCTATGTTACCGATAACAAACGAATCGTCCAAATAAACCCTGGCAATACCCACGGTACTGCCGGGACTGTCAATAGGTGTTACTTTAGCACTTATCTGCATAATTTAACTCCTTTCCGCGTTCATGCCTGACCACATTGTTGTTAGCTGCCTTTTCTTTCCCTTCAGCCAGTCTTTCCTTAATTGTCTTAGGTTCGGACTTCTCAGGCTCCTTCTTTTCCTTGGCGTTTCTGAAATCCTTGCCATCGGAATGAAGCACACAGGGTTCCATTGTTTCGGCAATAAACAGACACTTATCGTCCCTATTGTAGTAATACACGTTATTTGAGAGGAACTCCTCTGCAGAAACCTGAGTTGCATTTACATCACGAACCATGGACTCAAGTACATTCTTGTCGATAGAATTAAGATTATCGGGAATAATGATAATCTCGTGGATACTCGAGGGCAAAACATATAGATTTGCTCCATGCTCCACGGCGAATTCATCCAGTTTTTCAGTAAAGACCATTGCAGCTGCACCGTTAATCTTTGATTCATTACACATCACATACATTGCAGGCTGGTTCGCATCAAACATTTCTTCAGGCGGAATATCCATCATCTCGGCAATTACCTGTGCCATAGACATGATATATGGAGGCTGTTTTGTCTCCAGGTTTTCTTTCGCATGCTTCATTAATGTACCCGTATCGACTCCCCACATCTTCATATGCTCATCTTTGACGGTTACCACAGCCGAACCAAATTCAACAGAATCCATCTGAACCTGGAAAATAGCTGCCAAATCTCCAAATGTATAATGTGGTGCTTCGGCTAACATCTGCTCGTTCCTATCGGCATTGATCACTTTCATCATGATTCGATCCTTTATCTGCGCGAAATCATTAAAAAAGTCTACCGAAAAGTCATTGGGCAGCTTATTATTCTGGTACGTATCCATAATACGTTCCGTAAGTTCTTCCAATCCGGCACCGTCAAGATAGTCCTCATACATGCTCTCAACATAGATTGTCGGTGCAATATTCTCACTGTTTTCCCTAATTGTAAGACCGGTAAGGATTGTTCCGTTGTTCTTTGTTACTTCTCTTAATCCGATTTCATGCGTTTCTGCCATATCAGGATATGTCGCATAAAGCATATCAACTAAGGCATTGGCGAAATCGCTCTTGCTCATTACATTTTCCATTGTTACTTAATCTCCTAAATCTATTTAGCAAGCAGCCCCTATTCTGCGTCACTATCCTTCTTTAATTTGTCTAAATAGGCCATATATCTTTTTGCCGTTTTATCATCATTGGGGACTTCCTCATCGAAATCATTAAGTTCAAACTCAGGACCGTTATTTTCATCTGCATCCGGCTCCTCATCTCCCTCAATTTCCACCTCGCCGCTGTCGACTTTTATGAAATCATCCGGCACATCAAATGCGTCCATTTCTTCGGCATCATCATAATCTTCCTTACGTTTCTTATTTTTGTAGAAATAATATCCGCCTCCTGCAGCACATACCAAAAGAACTACCACAACAGTTGTCGCCGAATTATTCTTAGGCTTTTCAGTCGTATCGGCAGCCTCTTCTTCCACTACTTCAGGAATTTCCTCTTCTTCGGTATCTTTCTTGGCATTCGATGGAATTTCGTACATAGGAACATCACCGTTTTGAACATCTACGCCGTTATAATCAGTGAAATTCAACAGGTCGTTAACGCCCGCCTCTGTCAAAAGATATACATTTTCATTGCTTTCCGTTCTGTCCACAATTAAATAAAAGGTCTTACCGGAAGCATCCACCGTAAAAAATTCACGATCTGCTGTAACGAAATCATCAGTTACAGTTCCTCTTGCTTCAGTCGGATCTGTTGCTTCAACGCTGTCGGGATTATTAAGGCTCTCATCCTGTTGACCTGATTCAATAGGCCCTACATAATATGGATTCTTCAGTTTAAACTCCTTAGATGCATTACCTGCCTTATCATCTGAATGAATACAAATATATTCATCGGTACATTCCAAATCCTTGACATTAACACACATCTTACCTTCCGTAAGTTCACTGAATGCCTTACCGTTCACGCATATATCCGCAACCCCGGATATAGCATCCGTGGCTTCAAAATACATAATTTCACCCTCAAGCACAGCATTGATTGTAGGCAGTTCCAGATCGAAATTATTAATATCAATCTCGTTAAAAACCACATTACCGTCATCATAAAATGCCTTAAGCTTGAGCTTACAGTTATGGTCGATTGTCACTACCATGGAATCTGTAATTTCCGAATATGTATCCTCATCAAAAGCAAAATATACTTTTGTATAAGAAACCGTCATTTCCTTACTGTTTTTATCCAATTTCACGTAGTCATCTACTTTTACCTGAAGTGTACGAGGCTGATTCTGCCAGCCCTGCGGTACCTCAACATATACAGCCCCATCGCCATCCGATGCCAGCGCATATGTTGCCGGCATAAAAAAAGCACCTCCCAGGGTGCCCATTACCATCGCTGCCACCGCAGCCTTCGTCTTAATTAAGTTGGTGATTTTCATTATGTTTGATCTCCTCTTTCTTTTGAATAATATCAGGCATGAGGCCCATTTCCATTATCTTGTCAAAGATTGTATCGTCATTGATAGCCCGAGCTAACAATACAGCCTGTTTTCGTGACAGGTTACGAGTTCTCATAGGCTTTAGGACAATTCCATCAATCTCATCCTGCCAGGCTTCCAGAGCCTTATCATATTTCTTCTGCGCTTTCTCCAAGGCGCTTTTTGCCTGAAGATATGCTTCTTCCTTACTTAAACTCATGTTTTTCCTTTCTATGGTTCACTGTATGGCATATCAGATACCAGAAATTCAGGATTTAGCCAGTTGCCGTTAGCATCCTTCACTCCCAGGTGCAGGTGTGGTCCCGTACTTCTTCCCGTACTTCCTACTTTTCCTATGATATCGCCATGTTTGACAACATCTCCCACATTCACTCCTCTTGATGATAAATGCATATAATGGGTCGTGTATCCTGTCTCATCTTGGATTACCACGTAATTTCCGGCAGTATCGGAATAAGTAGATGTTATTACTGTTCCTGTAGCACAGGCATGTACTTCGGTTCCTTCAGGCATGCCGATATCAACTCCGTTGTGAAACTTCTCATATCCCAGTGTCGGGTGAATTCTCCACCCGAACTTTGATGTAATATTTTCGGTCCAATCTACCTCAAGAGGATTGTAAAATGCCTGATGTGCACCTCCGGTATCTGTATAAATCTCATACATTTCCTTATTGTCATCAGTAGTAAACTTATTTTCGATAAGTTCATCCCAATCCTTCTTCTCAAGGGTTACCTCAAGGATTTTCCACTCGTATTCTTCCTCGACTTCATATGTATATTCCTGTCCGGTTTTCGTATCAATCCCGGTCTTGGTAACCTTACGTTTACGAATCTCAGTCTTTGGAGTAAGTGTAAGCGTATACATCTCATCAAATAACTCATCCAATTTTGCTTGAACCATATCAAGGGTATATCCTTCAAACTCTGACGAAAGATATGCCATCATCTTAATGGAATCATGCTCTATCTCATCAAGATCAAAGATATACTCATCATAGTCAGGGTAATCGATTGGAATATTGTCGATAGTTTCCTGAAGCAGCATTTCCTTTTCCTTAAAATATGAGTCAGAATTCGTCATATCCGAATCCGTGGCAGCACTCATTCCCGCTATATAGGTATCTGAGCCTGATGAAAATGCCATGGCGCAACTGCCCAGCCCTGCCGATACAGCTATGACCAACACAAGAAACGTTGTAACCGTTATCACAATTCCTACATTTCTCTTTGCGAAGCTTTGTAATTTGCGAGCCACCTTTACAGCCGTTTGCTTAACATTCAAAGTTACATTTTTTAGTTGCTCACTTCTTTTTTGCGCCTGCTTTAATTCATTTAATTTCTTGGTCGAATTAGCCGCATTATTCTTATTAAATTTATTGGCAAACTTTTTTACTATCTTTTTGGCATACTTATTTGATGGTATTTTACCTTTGCCATACTTATTTTTTACGATTTTCTTTAAGAATCGTTGGGTATTTCTGTTACTTTGACTGTTTATCTTTTTCTGATACAGGGCATACCCACTATGAGCCACGAAATATGCAGCTTCTCCGGAAGAACCTTGAAGTTCCTTATTTACATCATTCTGCATAGTTTCATAGCCTTTTACAGCCTTAATACCATTATTTATTTTTGAAGAGGAACTCTTCTTGCTGCCTGTCTTTTTTTGATATTTACGGCCGGAAGCATCACTGCCGCCGGCCTTCTTCGAAATAACACTTTTGGAATCACTTTTGAGTTTCGCCTTACTCTTTACCTTAGAATCTTCCTTACCTTTTGCTTTAGCAGATATCTTTGTTTCAGAGTTCTTAACTTCCGGAGCATCACGCCTTCCGGATTTATGTTTTGTATCCTTACGCGCACCCTTTGCCTGTGTTTCACTTCTGCCTTGCTGTTCAAAATATATTCCCGGAAGATTATTCTCATATACAGGCTTATTGGATTTGTCAGAATCATACTTATGATCATTCAGTTTATCCGATATAACTCTTCCTTCAGCCAGCCCATGGGAAGTAGTAACATTTTCATCCGTTACTACACTGTCCTGAGCTCTGTTATCGGTAATCTTATTCTCTGCGCCCTGCTCAAAATGTGATTTATCCTGAATCATATTATAAAAGTTATCTTTTTCCATCAGCACGCCGCCTCAGTTACCTTAGTCGTTATGGTCCGATAAAGCTCGGTATTTTCATCAATACGATTCACAAATGGTAATGTGGTGCCGCCGAATATAAGCAATCCCTCACCCTTATTACGGGTAAGAATACACTTATACTGCTCAGTCGACAATTTAAGCGTTTCTCTGAGAATATCCGCATCACCCGTTGCCTGTCCCAGCAGAATGTAGCAATCCGAATTGTAAAAGATAGACTGTATTTCAGATGAGGCCAACAAATCTGAAACATTCTGCGTAATACCGACAGGAATTCCTCCCCATTTTCTGAAACGCTTCCATATTTCTCGTGAATATGTAGCAGTCTGGGGTTCCTTAAGCAGTAAATGAAATTCATCAACGAAATAACGGGTATACTTACCCACATTTCTGTTTACCGTTACTCTTCCCCACACAGTTTCCTGGACAACCAGCATTGCCAGATTTTTAAGTTGCTCACCCAATTCCTTGATGTCAAAACATATAACTCGATTATGCATATCAACGTTGGTAGGATGATTGAAATAATTAAGCGAACCGTGTACATATACTTCAAGTGAAGTTCTAAGATACTTAGCTTCCTTTTCCTCCTGATTAGCCAATTCATTGTACAAATCCTCGAGAATCGGCAGATCACTTATATCCTTTGTCAGATAGAACTTCTTGTAGAGTTTTTGCGTGCATCGGTCCAGAATAGAACGCTCATAAGCTCCTATCTTACCGGGACCGAGAATCTGCTCATAAATACTCATAATAAGCTGACACTTATTTCCTATAGGATCTGATGACCAGTCACAATCAGGGTCGATGTGAAGGGGATTAATGTGTTCCGATGAGGACTGTGACAGATGAACTATCTGCCCCTTAAGTTTCTTAACAAGGGGACCATACTCACCCTCGGGATCACAAATCAAAATATCATCCCTCAATTTCATATAGGTCTGAATCATCATCATTTTGACCGAGAATGATTTACCACGGCCCGGTGTACCAAGAACCAGTGTATTGGGATTTGCCAGTGTCTTAACATCCGCCATAATAATGTGCCCCGTCAGTTTGTTGTGACCCATGCATAGCGAATCACCGAACTGCATCAGTTCCCTAATCTTATATGGCAAAAATATACCAAGGGAAGTAGTCGTCAGTTGACGCTTAACCTTAATTCTGTTATTGCCCAGAGGTAATGATGTAAAGAATGCATCTTCCTGCTGATGTTCCAGTTTAATAAGTTCACAGGTCTGGGCTGTTGCGATAGATCTTGCCGCATGATATGAACGCTCAAGTTCCTGAATCGAATCAGCCATCTGAACCATGGTAATGGTAACTTCAAAAACCTTCTCATCATTCTGGGTAATGTCATCCATGAGTTTTTCGGCACCTGCCAAATCTCTTGGCAGCTGTGGTGAAATATTCTCCATTCCATAGCCCTGCCTTGCCGCATTCTTCTGCTCATCAATTACCATCTTCTGAAGGTTGGATACCAACGCCTTAACAGCCTTAAGTGCCTTTTCCTGGTCAATAGGCTTAAAGTGAAAACTTACCGTAATCTCACTGTCCAAATCAAGAAAATCACACAGCATACGATCCGAAATCTGTGATGCCGTCAACTTAAGATATGAAACACATCCATATTTGGATCCAATCATAAATCGATCACATCTTCTTCCGAATTCAAAGGCATGATTCGTAATCTGTTCTTTTTCACTGATTCCACCATTCTTGGCAGCATCCCAGTTAAAGATAAACTTCTCGTCCTGATATGGATTAAGCATCCAGAATAAAACAGATAATCTCTCGTATCCGTCAAGCATTCTGGCTTCTACATCCATTCTTTCGAGGAACTCATTTTGGATTCTCTCTACCAGTTCACTAACCTTTGACTTAACCCTAAAATAGGGTTCCTTAATAGTAACCACGAAATATCTTGTCTTTGATATTCCCTTGTTACCGGTTCTTAATATCTTTCGCTGAAATTCGTTAAGTTCATTCACTATCTGCCTGTTCTCAGGGCTTTTGGCACTCATCTCAAGTTTCTTGGCAAGAGCCTTCACATCTGCCTTTTTGTTAAAAAAGACCATCTGAAATTCAGCTTCCAAATCAAGTGAATTAAGGAATAAGCACCACTCTGACCACATATCCTTTTGATCGGCCTCATCAGCCTGAATATAGTTTCTGTCGGAAAACTCCATCATGAATGAGTAGTGTCCACGACCCAAGTGCATAAGTCCCGATTCTTCCATTGCTTTGAATGGAATGCTTTCGGCAGCACTTCTTGGTGCACGCTTTCCCTCTTTTTGTGCCTTGTGCATGGCGCTTGCGTAATCGCGGAGCATCTGTGTACTTAACACGTCGTTAGGTCCGATTACTTTCTTCCCGCTTTTATTTTTCCTAAAGAAACCTTTCTTTTCATCATTTTTTCTTTTTAGTAGTTTCAAGTTCGTTGCTTCCTCCTTTCTTCTTTGATTTAGCCAGCATACCGGCAATTGACTTTGCTTTAGCTTCTTCCCTATAGCGATTCTGTTCATCAAGATAATCAGAAATCATAATAACGTTCGTAAGAATCGGTTCATTCACAACCGGTCTTATCTGCGGACGTATATATTTTTCCGTAATGATATTCTTAAGTACTTCCTCTAATGGCTGTCCGTTCTTCTCATACAGCGCAAGCAGGAAAAATGGCAGCATCACCAGAATCATAACTACTCCTGCAATATCCACCGCGATTATTTTCTTAAGTCCCAGATAAGTCGGTATTCCGATAACGCCTGCCAATGCAAAGCATATAAGTTGTCGTCTGGTAAGACCTAAAGCGACTTTATTTTTTACATTGCTAAAGTCTTTTTGAATTGGTACATAAAACATAAATTTTTACTCCTTAATGTGCGTTGAATATTGATTTACTTAAGCTTCCTGTTTTGAATAATGAGAAGCACAAAACAATCGTGTATGCCATGATACTGAACAATGCCATATGAACATCGCTTGAGATGGTCATTGAATTAATCAGCACTGCATATATTCCGACGCATATCATAATGAAAAATCCCTGGAACGCCAAAGCGAACAGGCCTTTGAAATAATTGGTTCCGATAGAGCCCCATTCTCTGTTTGCCACAGTTGCAAATGGTATAGGTGCAACGCTGCAATAAAGATAGATTTCTATCATTCGTCCGTATAATACGACGGTGATCAGGACGGATAATATTTTCATACCGAATCCAACTATCCATGTTTCAACCATCAATAGCAACAGCTCAGAAAGTTCCATATTCTGCATGTTCGTAGTCATTTGCGAAATTACGCTTGATGCATCAATCGCAGTTGATGCATTAATTACTCCGGAGGCTGACTGAACTATGCTTTGGCCTATATCAAATACCGCCAGCGCAATATCAAAGGTATGGCTCAGTATCCAGACTGCGATCCACATCTTCACGAAATAAACGAAGAATTCCCAGAAATCCATATCATTTCCGTGATTCTTTTCCATAATCATGTGAATCAGTTCATAACAAAGTACATAAGTTATGATTATTCCCGCAATGGGCAGTATGACCGTATCTGACAGATTCTTAACCATGCTGAAGATACCGACATTCCACCCCTGCGGTGTCTGGCCTACTTCACCTGCAATAGTCCCAACCTTCGTATTAACATCACCAAACATAGTGTTTAGGTTGTTCGAAATCGCACCTATAAAGAACTCTTTAAGCCATTCAGTTATTGACTCAATAATTTTGTCCATTTAACTAGAACAACGTTGCCAGCTGGGGAACCAGATTAGTTCCCAAAAGTACGATGCCACCGCCGGCCATAAGCTGCTTAATTCCCTGAGATTTAGCTGCAGGATTATCCTGACCATAACCTTCAAGTAAGTTAACGATTCCCCATACGCCAAGTCCGGCGCCTATTGCAATTACCAATGTTTCCAATGTAGTAATCGCCGATTGAAAAAATCCCATTTGTTTTTCCTCCATCCAAATTGTTGGCAATCAAAAAGGCACCTAAGATGTTCTTAAGTGCCTTACGTAATTGCTGTTAAATTGTTATGCTTCAATACATCCTAAGTTGATAAAGTCGCAGACTTCCTCACCACGGAGTATTATCTTGTCAGATACTTCCTTAGCTATATCAAACTTAAGCTTAGGATTGGCATCTGATAAATACTTATATCTTTTGTGCCCTGTAATATCATACTTCTTAGAATAGAATGGTTTAACTCCCTTAATCTGCAGAATGCATCTGTCTCCCGGAATACGTGATAGTTCATCGGGTGTAAATAAATCACGACCTATCTTTTGATAATTCATACCATAGGAAGGACTGTTACCCCTGGTATCGGATCTGTTATAGGTATCAATAGTTTCTTTACCCAACAGTTCCGATATTTCTTTTAATGTTCCGTTACCTTTGCCGCCCAAGAAAAGCAATGTATCGCAGTTATCGGTAATTATATCCGCCTGCTTATCGTATATGCTTTTTAGCTGCGCCAAAGACTGCAGAATAATAGAAGCAGAAATCTCTCGGCTCCTTATCGTGGAAATAAGAATTTCCCAGTCCGGTATCCTTCCCAAATTTGCAAACTCATCCATTATGCAATGCACATGGATGGGAAGTCGTCCACCAAATTCCCGATCCGCTTTTTCACACAACAGGTTAAATAACTGTGTATACAGTATAGTTGCCATGAAACCGAAGGTCTTGGTTGTATCTGATGTGATTATGAAAAGAGCTGTCTTTTCTTCACCCAGTTCATCCAGTTTAAGTTCATCTGTTGCCATGACATCTCTTACTGCTTTGATATCAAATCGGGATAATCGTGCTCCGACCAT
Source organism: Lachnospiraceae bacterium (assembly GCA_045629045.1). Classification (GTDB taxonomy): domain Bacteria; phylum Bacillota; class Clostridia; order Lachnospirales; family Lachnospiraceae; genus JAILLW01. The sequence goes on along the minus strand of JAZQQM010000012.1, from coordinate 2,126 downwards.
GATCATGATGGAACGTACCGTTTTCCCGGCTGCCTGTTTAAACTTGACCCATTGAAGTACTGCATAGTTATCGGGTTTCTTCTTCTGAAGTTCCTCAAACATATAATCAACGGCATTCTTGAACTTATCATCATCCTCGTGGATTTCCATGGCATTAACCATATCAAGAAGCGTCGAAAAATTCTGTTCTTCTTTGTCCCCCACTTCCATGATATAACCGATCAGCGCATTATAAAGGAGCCTCTCTGCATCAATCCAGAAGGGATCTTGATTAGTGGACTTAATAACGGTAGTTCCTTCAATAAGTGCATCAACAACTTTCATAATATCCGTTTCGCTCTTAATATAGGCAAACGGATTGTACTTCATGCTCTTACTAAAATCGACTGTATTAAGTACCTTAATCTTGTAACCGAATTTCTTAAGAAGATAGCCGCATTCTTCAAGTACAGTTCCTTTAGGGTCTGTAAAAACATATGAACAATTAAGCTGCATCAGGTTAGGCTTGGCATAGAATCTGGTCTTTCCTGAGCCTGAACCACCAATAACCAGAACATTCTTGTTTCTGTCATATAGGGGTGATGGCATTCGACTCTCAAGACTCATCTTCTCGGTTGCCGTAAAAATCAGGTTTTTGTCCGGTTCCTTCACGTTGATGAAGGGTTGTATATCTTTGTCCGTACCTAATTCTGCGGAACCGTATTCCTCGCCCTTACGATATTTCTTGGCATTCTTAGCCTTAAAATACACTACAAGTTTAAGCGCCACACCGGTTGCAATTCCAAATAATATATCCCGATAGTGCAACGACGGCACCGGGTGCGTGATAACCTCACCAAGCGAATTGACGGTGTCCATAAACTTACTCATTCCATCGGCAGCTTTGCTTGTTCGATATGCATGCGAAAGCAAATCGCCCAGATATCCAAATGCAACGTAGGGAAGATATTCTTTAACTGATATCTTTTTCATGTTTCATCTGTTTATGCCGGACCCTTGAGTTCTTTTGCCGGTCTGCTTCCACTTTTTCCTTGAATTCATTTAGTTTTTCGTGGATAGGCCCCTGTTGGTCTCCTTTGTCCTTCTTCTCCTTAGATTCAGGCTTAACGGCTTTCGTTAGGAATTCCTTCATGGTTCTGTTGACCATTTCCCCATCCTTTGCCTTGAAGAACACAATATAGGTCGGTGGTGACGTACTCTTGTCTTTCTTAATCGCATATCTGACGCCGTTCTTCTTCGCCAGCCTGTCAAACTGCCTGATGTTGGCATCCCTAAGTTCTACCGTAGATAATGGCGATCCTTCTTTTACAAGATTCTTAACTTTAACTCTTTTGACCTGATTGATTGGGTTCTTACTCGGATCAGTTCTTTCGGCATATTTTTTATCGCGGTTAAGTTCCTTGCGATGATACAAATATTTCTCAAAAGCCCTGATAAGCACTCGACCTGTCATCTTCGAAGTCTGCACTGCAAGCCCAACAGTCTTCTCACTTGACTGTTCCTGCATAGTCCATTCCTCCATTCCACAGCTGTGCACCCGCTGATATTAATGGATTGTGCGCACAAAAATAGACAATAGACCCGGGGATTTGCATCTCCCTATCTATTGCCTAGTTTAATAATATCACGCCTTAAAATGCCTTAAAATGGACAATTCATAGACTCATCATGGACAATTTATGGACTTGTGTTGGACAATTGTAGTCTTCGGTGTAGCAGTGTAGCGGTCAAGGAAACAAATGGTAACCGCCTGCCATAAACGTAATCATTTTTCTTTCGGCTACGTAACGTTCAAGCTTCTTACAATCGCCATGGAATTCACATCCGATAATCAATCGCTCATCGTTCTTATCTATCCAAACGACAGTAGCCATTCCGCTAACATTAACGTCTTTTATTTCATGAAACAACTCGTATCTATCTATAAAGCAAAATTTAAGTTCTGTTCCTACCTGAACCTCATCAGCTATCGCAAGGCTTTCCGGTTTAACAACTTTTATTGCCATTCCGCCTTCACTGACATTAATAACCTTTCCGTCAAACTCTATTTTTCCGTACTCTCCACCTTGAATATAGAAGAGTCCGACACAATCTATATTTTCTCTTTGATACTGCCTTTTTTCCAT
>JAZQQM010000011.1:0-4396 GCA_045629045.1 Lachnospiraceae bacterium | reverse complement strand
CATTTTTTATAGCCTCTTCTACTGTATCTCCAAGCGTTAAACATCCTGGAAGATCCGGAAAAGACACTACAAATCCTCCTTCTTCTATATCTGGAACTATTTCCATTTTGTATGGAAGTCTCATATATTCCTCAATTGTTCGCATATGCTGCCTCCTCTCGTTCGACAACTTCACGGACCATCTCGATATATATCCTTTTTATTGGTTTATGCTTAGGAATTGTAATTGGTGAATAACCAGGTTTGCGAAACGTATAGTGGCTACTTCCACCTTTTGGTGCACTCATTACATATCCGTAGTATTCCAATACTTTCTTTAATTCCTCAAATCGAAGGTCCGGAGATAAATTTCTTACTTTACCTAATAGTTTATCCCATTGTGACATTTTCTTTCTCCTTTATATTATTGCATGGTGTCATATATGGTGTCAACGAAAATAATATCATGATAATTTACTTGCAAACTCCGCTATATCCTCAAACATTATCTGAACCTTATCTTTTACCCTTCATATCCCTTCATATTCCTTCATCATAACGCAACATATCAATCTAATTAGATATTTTGCGTTTGATTATTGCGTTTGCTTGGTATTTTGCGGTTTGTGTTTTTCGGCACCTTTGTTTTGATTTTTTCGGCACACGCTTTTTTGTGTTATACCCACTCAAATAGTTATGCATGGGTATAACAGGTATAACTATCCCTCAAACTGCGGCATATCATGAACATACTCGATCCTTAAAATAATCACCCACGCAACCAGTTCCAGCAAAAAGGTCAGCAAAAACAACACGTATTATATTCGTTTACACGAACATTTCCAAATAAAAAATAAACCTCACCAGTATCATACCAGTGAGGTCATAATAATCACATATTGCCACTTCCATAAGCATCAATTTAGCTCATTTTTTACATCGTTTGGCGTACGATTGGCGTATGGCGTGTAGTTCAACAATCCTTCCCCAGTCTCTCTTAACTACTGATCAATTTGTCAGAAAACAGAGATGCAAGATAACGCAGAGAATAACATCCATAATTTGAACTTCCTGCCATCCCATATCGATATACCAAATGAAATATTTTGCTGAACTCATCCTCTTTATCCTGCGTAAGCAGGATAAGGACCGCATGACGTCTTTTTGCCTCAGCTAAAAACTCCCGGTAATAATCAACATATTGATTATCTACTGTGAGCAGCAGAAAACAGTCTCCTTCCTTCGCTGTTTTCATCAACTGAACTTGAGAATAAAAATCATAGAAGAAATAGCTTGCCTTTCCTTTAGCCAAAAGGTCTTTCCAGAATCCCGCAAAACAGGACAGATATTCCGCAGAACCTATAATACATCTTTGCTCACTTGCCAGAAAAATCCTCAAAATCTCTTCTAATTTATTATCATCTAAATGTTTCTTCGTACTCTCCAAATTTCTAACTATCTTATCCAAATCATCTGCTTTACCGCCCTGCTCATACCTTTTTTGTCGTTCATATTTTGCCGCCTCATGAATCCCATATAATTTCTCCCGAAACTCATAATAATTCTTAAAGCCGCATTTCTTAATGAATCTGCTGATAGTGGCCGTCGATACACAGGTTATCTCTGCCAGCTTCTCAATAGAAACTGCCTCCCCCTTGCCTAAAATATCAATCAGTTTTAACACCAGATAATATTCATTTTTGCTGTAATTGGTCATAGAGAAAAAACCTGCAAGGTTTTCAAACATCTGATAGCTGTCTGACATTTTTTCCGGATATTCCATCGTCAACCTTCTTTTCCCTTCCATATTTCCTATATTATATCATTCTTTTCATTTTTTGAAAAGTTTTTACATTATCATGCGTGGTAAGATGAGCTTTCCATTGATAAACTAAAGAAAAAATGAAAGAAAGGATTGATCTTATGAAAATAGGTACAAATTTATATGGTCTGAAAGAACTGTCACAAGAAAAATTTTATGAATGTTTTGAGAGATTACACAATTACGGATTTCAGCAGGTTGAACCTATCGTACTCCCTCAGTGCGATGACAGTCAATACGGTATTGAACCGGGAATTCCTCTTTTTATATGGCGCCAAAAGAATCTCTTTCAATATGCGGCTGATTTAAAAAAGAATTGGGATATTGCCATAACCAATTGCCATATTGGATTCTCTCCCTATGATAACATTCTCACCAAATTGGATGATATCCAAAAAATAGCTGATGGTACCGAAATCCGCACTTTTACGGCCAGCGCTATGTTCTCAGATTTAGAAACATGTAAACGCCATACCGAACAGTTTTCCGAAGCTTCCGATAAATTAAAGAAAGCAGGGCTTCAACTCCAGTACCACAATCATTCCGAAGAATATACTTATATTGAAGAAATCGATATGACCTGCATGGACTATTTCCTGAAAAATTGCAGCCGTTCTTTGAAGATGCAGGTTGACGTTGGCTGGGTAATATTTGCAGGCGCTGATGTTATTGAATTTTTAAAGAACTACAAACAGCAGATCAGAAGTCTTCATTTGAAAGACTTTAAGGCAGGTTTTTCACAGGAGAAACGTGAAAAAGATATTGTAGCTGTCGGCACCGGAGTACTTCCTCTTGCGGAAATTCTGGCTTTGTCATCCAGCCTTAATATCCCTGAAGATGGCATCATCATCGATCAGGACGAATCTCCGGATGATATTCTGACAGACCTTGGCACTGGATATAAATTAGTAGAAAGGCTGGTAAATAAACAATGATAAAAACTATCTCACATATTGCTTTCAATGTCACAGATATGGAACGGACACTACATTTTTATCACGATATTTTAGGTTTTCCCTTTTTATGCAAAAAGACTTACGCTTCTGCTCTGCCGACTCTTCAGAACCAACTGCAGCAGCTGAACCCGGACATGCAAGCGCCTATCCGAAATATGATTGCAGAATTCGAGGCAAAAGCTGATGAACCCTGGTTTATCTATTTAAAAGTTGCAAAAGGACAATGCCTCGAATTATTTTATGCTGACCAAAAGAATCCTTGCTCTCCCATTCCTGTCGGATATCAGCATCTGAGTTTGGAAACCGATAATATCGAAGAAATAAAATCTCTTCTTTTGCAAAATAATGTCACTCTGGACACAGATATTTATATAGGACCTGACAGCACAAAAACTATGTGGGTTTCCGATCCGGATGGCAACAAAATAGAATTCATGGAATATACACCAGATTCTCTGCAGCTTCTGTCCTACAAGGAGGAACTCAAAAATGAATCAAATTAAACCTGTCAATACAGTTGTTATCGGATGCGGTAAAATTGCCGATTTGTTTATAAAAAATATGAAAGAGTACTTCCGTATACTTAACGTAGTCGGGTGCTGTGATTTGAACGAATCCCACGCCAGGGCTATGGCCGAAAAATATCAGCTCAAAGTATTTACACAGGAAGAGATCATTAATGATCCGGAAATCCAGATCGTTGTTAATCTTACGCCGCCAAAAGCGCACTTTTCTATTATCTCTTCCATGCTAAAAGCCAAAAAACATGTGTATACAGAAAAGGTGCTGGCTCCTTCACTTGAGGAATCTCTGGTATTATGTCAGTTAGCAGAGGAAAATCAGGTACATTTGTGCATCTCTCCGGATACATTTTTAGGTTCTGCCATACAAAATGCAAAACAACTCATCGACAGCAATATGTTAGGGCAGATTACCGCCTGCCGGTGTTCTCTGGGACGTGATTATAATTCTATGGCAGAACTGATTCCTTATCTGGTTCAGACAGGCGGAGACATTGGGATAGATGTAGGAATTTATCACATGACTGCCATGCTTTATTTACTTGGTCCGGTGAATCGAGCTACTGGATTTGTTACTTGCAATAATCCTCATAGAATTCACCACATGCCTTCGCTTGATAATTTCGGTGTCGAGTATGAGCTGCAAACTAACACCGTCATGTCCGGTTCTCTGGAATTCAAAAGTGGAATTCTGGGAACCATGCTGTTCAATTCAGATACGATTATGCCGGAAGAACCTCACTTCACTATTGAGGGTACCGAGGGCGTATTAACCATTGACAATCCAGATAATTTCGATGGACCGGTTATGCTTCGCAGAATCGGCCAGCCCGAAGCAACTGTTATCCCGTCTGCGTTTGGAATTACTGAGAATGCCCGCGGAATCGGTGTCGCAGAATTGGCCTGGTCTATCAGACAAAACCGTACTCCTATGACTGACAAGGCAATGCATTACCATGCTTTAGAAACTCTGCTTGGCATTGTTCAGAGCAGTAAAACCGGCCAGGCTTATCAGGTTCAGTCAACATTTCAACCTGTTCGCGCCCTGCCCGTAGGTCATATCCAGACTCCCTTTATGAACGATTGGGAATCCTGTCTGGTATAAACAAAGTACTGAT
>JAZQQM010000010.1:0-50740 GCA_045629045.1 Lachnospiraceae bacterium | reverse complement strand
TGCCCATCTTAGTATAGTTTTATCTGGTATCCCATAGATGTTAGAGAGCTCACATGATGAAGCTTTCCCATCAAGATACTTCTGAGCAATCAGTATCCTCATTTCGGAAGAGTATTTGGATTTAGCCATAAAAAATCCCCTTTAAGTAGAATTTGGTTATTTACCTTGTCTACTTAAAGGGAATCATATCAAGCTTACTCGGCGTTTTTTATTACTCTATTATTCGGCTCGTGCTATTCCCACTCTATCGTGGCGACGGGCTTTTCGGAGATATCCCAGAGGACTCTGTTGATTCCGGGAATCTTAACGATTTCGTCTCTCATTTTGCACAAAACTTCGAAAGGAATCTCGGGTACTGTTACCTTAACGGCATCAGTTGTATTTACGGCACGGATTACACAAGCCCAGCCCATGTAACGCTCACCTTTACCGTCAACATACTTAATACCTGTTGACTGCATATCGGGGATAGCGCAGAAATACTGCCATGGTGTTTCGGGAAGCTTACCGATTTCTTCACGAACGATTGCATCAGCCTCACGAAGAGCCTCAAGACGATCTCTTGTAATAGCGCCAACACATCTAACTCCAAGTCCCGGGCCCGGGAATGGCTGACGATATACCATATTATCAGGAAGTCCCAGTTCCTTACCAACTACACGAACCTCATCCTTATATAAGAATTTAACAGGTTCAACCAGTTCGAATTGAAGGTCCTCGGGAAGTCCTCCAACGTTGTGATGTGCCTTAACACCATCGGACTCTAATATATCAGGATAAATAGTTCCCTGTGCCAAGAAGCTGATTCCTTCAAGCTTAGAAGCTTCTTCAGCGAATACATCGATGAATTCGCCTCCGATTATTTTACGCTTTGTCTCAGGATCTGAAACTCCTGCGAGCTTATCCAAAAATCTATCTACAGCATCAACGTAGATCAAGTTAGCATCCATCTGATTCTTAAAGACTTCGATAACCTGCTCGGGTTCACCTTTACGAAGTAATCCGTGATTTACATGTACACATACAAGCTGCTTACCGATTGCTTTGATTAATAATGCTGCAACTACCGATGAATCAACACCGCCGGATAATGCTAAAAGAACTTTCTTATCGCCAACTTGCGCTTTGATTTCATTGATCTGTTCATCAATAAATGCCTTAGCAAGTGCGGGGGTGGTAATTCTTTCCATTGATTCGGGTCTTACGTCTGCCATAAGTTTTCTCCTTTAATTCTCTGCGAAAACGCAGGTTAATATTGAAAAAAATAATACTTTTCTATATTATTACAATCTTTTTCATTTGAAAATAAAAAATTTTACAAAATTGATTTATGCCATCATCCATAATTTAGCAAACTTGTACATTCTCTCGGTCTGAACCTCAAGTAAAGCCGTCATTAACTCCGGATGCCTGCTGCATTCCTCTTCAAACTTGTTTACATCTATGCTAAGCATAACAGCCTCCTTAGTGTATACCTGATAAAGCAGCATGGACTTCTTATTCTTAAGAAGCGAATCTACACCTATTACATCCCCGGCTTTTAGCATCAACAGCGGGCGGAGGAATCGCTTACTGTCAAGTCCGTCTACTTCAACTCGGCCCGAAATAATAAACAGAAGTTTTTCGCATCGGTAGTTCTGAGCCAACGCTTCCTGTCTGCTGTCCTTGTGGATTACCTCGAACTTATCCGACAAATCAGGCAATTCCCGATCATCATATCCGCCAAAAATAGGAAGTGTCCTAAGCAATTTTGTCTTAACTTCCCTGATTCGAATCTTGGCAGGCAACGAATCCGAATTAGTTCTTATCAGCTTATTCGTATCTATTTCTTCATTAAGTATGCGTGCCTTTATAACTTTGCACAAAACCTTATGAAGATCTTCTATGGATAATTTTTCAAAGCATGCATAATCAAAATCATAGGTGAAGGATATTTCATTTTCTCCCGCATGACAGCAAACCGCCAATGGTGATGAAATAACTTCTTTTTTGCAAAAATGATACAGCGTGTAATCCTTTGTCTTTTGCAAAAACATATCATACTTCTTGTCATCTGTTAACTCAAAACTTACAAGTGTACTGTCAGAAAGCTTTTTCTGTGCAAAAATATCAATCTTCTCATATGTACACATATCATATCTTTCAGCACAAGACAGTTGATTACTTATCTTCTCATTCTGAGAAGTCACTGATAAGGTATTGTCATACAGCAAAGGGATTCTATCAAGCTGACCGCCCTCATGAATCTCTTCCATAATTATCCTGTCCTGTTTAAGATTATTAGCAACAACCCATCCTAATGCATTTATTATGATTGACTTGGTATTAACGGAGTCTGATTCCGTAATTGTATTAAGAAGTTGTTTTAAATCATCATCAACAGTATATCTTTCAACCTGACGGTAATTTTGGGAAGGGGCATGATATTCTTTAAACTTTCCATCAAAGAAAGTCGGAATTGTTTTTTGCCAGTAGTTTACGCTGTCATAGGAACTGCCTTTGGCATATCCGTATACGGAAATCGGCTGAACCTGCGATATGGGAAGGTCAAATGCTTCTACAATCCGCTTAACGCAATGGGCTGTTGTTTTGCTCTCATATACAGACAGAATAAGAATAAATCTGCCAAGCTTATCCAAGAAAAGATGCAACCTTGCAATATTATCGGAGCCGTCATATTCTCTTACTTTTTCAGCCTTAATCACATCACCTATGATACATCTTGCTTCATCATCTTCCTTATCGGAAAGATCCATAATGGATATTCCGTCAATCAAGCCTGATTTTGTAATCATGTTTTCGATTTGGGCGTAACTACGCTGTTCACCGTATCGATAATAATAAACGTTGTAATATTCCTTTTGCATTCTTACTCCTCCCCTAAAAGAGTGAATCACTGCCCACGTTTGTTGATTTTAAGTTGAGCAATCAGTATAGCTACAATCATAAGTCCGCATCCGAATAATGTTTTCGTCTGCATTACCTCGTGCAAAAATATAACCGACCCGAGAGCCCCGAACAGTGCCTCACAAGACATAATAAGTGCCGCATTTCCCGGATTTGTATATTTTTGACACAGCGTCTGCAAAAAGTTGCACAGCAAAGAACTGATAAACCCAAGATAAAGCAGACTTCCCCATGCATCCGGTGTGATAATCGAAAAGGAAAACGCACCGTCCATAAACGGAGCACATAGCCATCCAAACACACCCGTAATCAACAGTTCCATTGTGGTCATGACAGCAACGTCATCTTTTTCAAGATAATAATCCAGGAACCCTATCTGTAGTGCGAACAGTATACCGCATACAATCGTAAGCAAATCGCCGATATTGATGCTTAAATCCGCGTCCAAAGATATAAATCCTATTCCTGCAAGAGCTACGACAACAGCGACGAAAAGTCTTAAGGTCGGGCGCTTTTTGGTAAGTCCCCAGTTAACAAAGGGAACAATCATAATATAAAGAGCCGTCAAAAATGCGTTCTTTCCGGCTGTGGTATATTGGCATCCCACCGTCTGCGTAAGATATGCCAGGAACAAAAATATACCTACGATTATTCCGTGAAGTATATTACTTCTGTTCATTTTCCTAAACTGCCCCGGAAAAAGAATCATCATTGCGACAGCTGCAATACTGAATCTAATAGCAATCAAATATACGGGGGGTACAATATCAAGTGCCGACTTAACGGCCACAAAGGCCATTCCCCACATAATTGCGACGACAAAAAGCCCGCAATATGCCAATGTGCTCTTTTTTGAATTCGTCAATTTCATAGGTCCGTTCATCTTATAGTCTATTTAAAGAAAGTACCGACTATTCCTCTAAAAAGTGAAGCCCCGACATTTCCGCCAAGAGTCTTGCCGAAAGAACCGCCTGCCGATTTGCCCAGGGATTTACCGACTTCTCTTCCTATAGTTCCGGCCGTCGTACTTGCAACAGATTTAGCAGCCTTCTTAACCGCTTTACTTGTTGCAGTCTTTTCCTTTTCTTTAGCCTTAAGTGCAGCTGCATTTGCTTTGGCAGCCTCTTTATCGGCCTGGTATTTTGCTCTTAAATCTTCTTTTTCTTTAGCCTCGGCCTCTTCTTCGGCCTTACGGATTTCTTCATTTTCAGAATAGAGCTTTGTAAGTCTTTCATAAGCCGATTCATTGTCTACATATGTGGAATACTTATCATTAAGAGAGGCATTGTTTATCTTCTCACTTAATGTGCTCTCATCAATTGTTCCCATTTTAGACTGAGGAGGGAGAATCTTCGCTCTTTTAACGATTGTAGGCGCTCCGTCTTCTCCAAGCACCGATACAAGCGCTTCTCCTGTTCCCAACTCTCCAAGAACGGTATATGTATCAAATTCGGGATTTGGTCTGAATCCGTCTGCTGCTGCCTTCATGCCCTTTTGCTCGCTGGGAGTATAAGCATGAAGGGCATGCTGAATCTTATTTCCGAGCTGGCTTAATACGCCATCCGGAATATCCTTTGGATTCTGCGTTACAAAGTATATACCTACTCCCTTTGAACGAATAAGTTTAACTACCTGTTCTATCTTTTCAAGCAATACCTTCGGTGCCGAATCAAAAAGCATATGAGCTTCGTCAAAGAAGAATACCATCTTTGGCTTATCAAGGTCGCCTGCCTCCGGCAAGGTTTCGTACAGTTCTGAGATCATCCAAAGAAGGAACATGGAATACATTTTAGGATTAAGCATAAGCTTTTGACATTCAAGAATCTGAATATATCCGCGTCCGTTGTCTTCGTTAAATCTAATCCAGTCCTTAATATTAAGCGCAGGTTCTGCGAAGAACTGTTCTCCGCCTTCTGCTTCCAAAGCTACAACCGCTCTTATTATTACATTAATAGAAGCTGTTGGAAGGGCACCGTATTGTGTGGATAATTCTTTTGAATTATCAGCAACATACTGAAGCATGCTCTTTAAGTCCTTAGTATCTATAAGCAGTAAATTATTTTCATCCGCAATTCTGAATACAATGGTCAGAATATCTGTCTGATTTTCATTAAGTCCCATTATTCTTGATAAAAGCAAAGGACCCATTTCCGAAACGGTTGTTCTTAAAGGAATACCTCTTTCACCGTATACATCCCAGAAATTCACCGGATATTTCGTATAATCAAATCCTTTGGCACCAAGGCCGAAGTATTCGATTCTCTTATTCATATCATCATTTCCGGAGCCTTCGACACACATTCCTGCCAAGTCACCTTTGGCATCTGCCAAAAATACAGGTACTCCCGCATCCGAAAAAGACTCGGCCATAACCTTAAGTGTAACCGTTTTTCCCGTTCCGGTTGCTCCCGCTATAAGACCGTGCCTATTGGCCATTTTGGGATAAATATAAATATCCTCGCCATTATCGGTCATTCCCATCAGAATCTTTGAATCATAATACATTGTTTCCCCTCCTTTATTGCTCATCCATCGGCATATAAGTAATGAAGCAATTTCCGCCTTGCTTAATAAGCTCCACTCCTTCTTCCGTCGGAATCTTGTACAATTCTTCTGCATTAGGATCCATGAATACCAAATTTGTTTCATTGAATCCGACAATTAATACCGATTCATCATTCTCAAGCATAACAAGAACCGGAATATCCTGATTTACGTAGTAAAGCACCATATCTATGGTACATCCCGTAAGATCAAGAATTTCATAATCAGGAAGCGCATTCATTAATATCTCAAGTACCGATTGACCCTGAGAAAGCATATACTGCGAATTTCGAATGATTCCTTCATACTCAAGCATTGTATCGAGGCATACCGCAAGTGAACTTCGACTTTCGGACGCATTGCTTTGAGTTATGGCCATAATCTGATTTTTGGTACTGCGTGATGTCTTTTTCCACAAATACCGTCCCTTCTCATCCATAACAATTCCCGAAATATCATAAGCTCTTGTCAGCGCCGCATTTGCCTCGGCGTAGAAGCTGTCGGCTCCGTACTTACCGTAAACTATGTATTGGTCGGTATCTTCATCCTGTTTTAGTTTTATTTCTCTTGTGCCTTCGTATAATACAGTCTTAGGACGTAGATGTTTCATTGACTGAGCATCAATATCTTTATCCATCTTGATTACACTAAGTTTTTCATATCGTTCCGAATTGATACTGCTTAATATATTCTTTGTGGCGTTGACATCCTCTGCACTCATAATCTGATCATTGGTCGTCTCTTCGAAATTGCCGTCCTCATCACGTATCATTCGCCGGAGTGTAATAAGATTTCCGTTTACTTCACCCTCATATATGTAAATATCAGGCTGTTGATAAGTCATCAGTTTTCCTTCGGTTTCGTTAAAGATGTTAACCTGATACATGGGCAGTATAGGATTTCCCATTCTGTCTTTAGCCATATATGATTTACGTGCAACACCGTAAATCAGGTCTTCACCCATAAATCCTATAGGAGTGATTGTCTCGCTGCTTAATACCTTAATAGGTGTCTTACGGGCTGTGTCCAGATTCATGAGAACAAGTTCATCCGCATCCTTTGTACTCTTGCCCACCTGCCATGCAACCATTCTGTTATTATCCGAAATAAGATACGAACCCTCTGTAAGGTTATCTGCTATTATTTCATAATTACGAGTTTCGGCGCGTATACCGTATAACTTTTTACCAATCAACTCATAAAGTACACCGTCATTACTCATATATGACAGTTTTTCGACTTCTTTGATAAGAAGATCCGGCGCATGTGTGCTTCCGATGTATGCCAGTTCTTCTATCGTATTAACAGATGCATCATAATAATACGCAGATACCCCGGACTCACCTTCATGAATGCCTCGGTTAACATATCCGTATACCAGGAAAAGAATATTACCGGCTTCATCAACATTCATAATCTTTATCTTATGATTGTCGTTCATCATACGCATATCTTCCGTAAATGTATCAAAAAATCCAAAAAGATATGCTATTGAGTTATTCGCAGTATCATATGTATATAAGCGGCCTTGCTGGACGAATGCTATATTTTTACCGTCATCGCTTTCCTTAAAGGATACATCCTCGGAACTTATTCCAAGCATGATATTATTATCTGTATAAGAAGTTTTCTCATCTACATAAATCTGATCCATTGTTCTTTCATAATCCAAAAGATACATTCTTTCTTTTGAATATCTGATTCTGTAGAATTCTTTGACTTTATAATATTTAATATCTTCTTCATCCGTAGTGGACACATAATAATCTACTATGAAGCTTCCCGTCATGGATGAAAGTTCTTTAACCGTAATAACCGGATCGGTTACCTTAAGGGGTCTTAAGTCTCCCCAGGTTACCTGATTAAAATTGCTGTGAATATCAACTTTACCAAAAGTTGTGTTGTCACCTTGGGAACTCGGCTCAAGGTACATGGTAAGTTCTTCCGCCGCAGCTTTATTAAAAGTTCTGTTCGAAAAATCCGAAACATATTCCAACTTATCCGAAATATGATATTCTTCCGGCGAAATAATTCTTGTGTAATATTTGATAAGAGCACCGTTTGCAAGTTCAAGCTTTAATATGAACTCATACTCTTTATTATTCTCAATTAAGTCTTTAATAACTATATCCGATTCTATGTGACGTGCATCAACAAAGAAGTTTTCGATGGTTGTATCTTCAATAAGTCGTCCGCTGTCAACCGCTCTTACCTCATATGCAATTCCAAGAACAGTAGCCCCATACGTATCAATATCGAGTTTCATTCTTCGTCCGGACATAAGCGGTGTAATGCTGTCACGCATATAACTTAAATCCATATCTTTTACGTAACCGTACATTCTGTTAATGTCGATTCCGTTATATTGAGTTGTAACAACGGGAAGTGAAGCCTGGGCCATATCGGAAGTCATATCAACAGAGTCTAAGTTAACAAGACTACTGGTAATAAGTACTGCCGCTATAAATGTCACCAAAACAACAACTATCTTAATAAGTGCTTTTTTCATTACCTGTAATACAAAATATTCCAGCTCGCCAAATATATGGCGAGCCGGACATATTAATAGTTAATATAATAATTACTTATCCAGTACATTAATTCTGGCAAGAGCTCTTCTTAGTGCAGTCTGTGCACGAGCAAGATCTGTTTCGGGAGAACGGCTGCGAAGTCTTTCTTCAGCTCTGTCTCTGGCACCTTCTGCTCTTTCCAAATCAATTTCCGTAGGCCACTCTATAATTTCAGCCATAATAACCACGCCATCCTGCAAAACCTCGGCAAATCCCGAATGCAATGCAGCCTCTTTGGTTCCTTCAGCTTCGGTAATTGTAAGAATGCCGGGGGCAATAACTACCGTAAGAGGAATATGTCCCTTAAGAACACCTATTTCGCCCTCAGTAGTATTGAACTCAACCATCGATACATCTCCCTCATAGAAGGTACGGTCAGGAGTAATTATCTTTAATTTGAATAAATCTGCCATTTATGTGCCTGCCTTTCTGCTGTAAATACTGTTCGTATTTATTTAACCTTAGCAAGTACATCATCAATGCTTCCTGCATTAAGGAAGTAACTTTCGGGAATGTCATCATGCTTTCCTTCAAGAATCTCCTTAAATCCACGGATAGTTTCAGAAATAGGTACATACTTTCCTTCAAGACCTGTGAACTGTCCTGCTACGAAGAAAGGCTGTGATAAGAATCTTTGAATCTTACGGGCTCTGTTTACAACTACCTTATCCGATTCTGACAATTCATCCATACCAAGAATTGCGATAATATCCTGTAATTCCTTATATTTCTGAAGAATTTCCTGAACTCCGCGGGCAACATTGAAATGCTCTTCTCCTACAATTCTCGGATCCAGAATTCTTGATGTAGATTCCAAAGGATCAACTGCAGGATAGATACCTAATTCAACGATAGATCTACTAAGTACCGTTGTGGCATCCAAGTGAGCAAATGTTGTAGCAGGTGCAGGGTCTGTTAAGTCATCGGCAGGAACGTATACAGCCTGTACGGATGTAATAGAACCGTTCTTGGTAGATGTAATTCGCTCCTGAAGAGCACCCATTTCTGTCTGCAATGTAGGCTGGTAACCAACGGCTGAAGGCATACGACCAAGCAATGCCGAAACTTCGGAACCTGCCTGTGTAAATCTGAAAATATTATCAATGAACAAAAGAACGTCCTTACCACCCTTGTCTCGGAAGTACTCAGCCATTGTAAGGCCGACAAGTCCAACTCTCATTCTTGCTCCGGGGGGCTCATTCATCTGACCGAATACCATGGTAGTCTTATCAATAACGCCGGACTCCTTCATTTCATAGTAAAGGTCATTACCCTCTCTGGTACGCTCACCAACACCTGTGAATACCGAATATCCACCGTGCTCAGTTGCGATATTATGAATTAATTCCTGAATTAATACGGTCTTGCCAACACCGGCACCACCGAACAATCCGATTTTACCACCCTTCTGATAAGGGCAAAGAAGGTCAACGACCTTAATACCTGTCTCAAGCAATTCCTGCTTTGTAGACTGCTCAACGAACTCCGGAGCCGGTCTGTGAATAGGCTCATAAGCTACAGCTTCTGGAGCAGGTTGATTATCAATGGGTTCACCCAAAACGTTGAAGATACGTCCAAGAGTGCTCTCACCAACGGGAACTGTAATAGGTGCTCCTGTAGCAACCGCATCCATTCCTCTAACAAGTCCGTCTGTAGGACCCATGGCGATACATCTTACGGTATCATCACCAAGGTGCTGCGCAACCTCAAGAGTTAATGATTTGTTGTCCTTAAGAGGAACCTTAATAGCTTCATTAATCTCAGGCAGGGTACCATCGGTAAATTTAATATCTAGTACAGCGCCGATAATCTGTGTGATTTTTCCGGCACCGCGCTTTGTGCTATCTGCCATTTTATATTCCTTTCCTGCTGTACAAAGATATACAGCTACTTTTTTTAATTAGCTAATTGCATTTGCACCAGCTATGATTTCTGTTAATTCCTGTGTAATAGAACCCTGACGAGCTCTGTTATACATTAATGTTAAATTTTC
Source organism: Lachnospiraceae bacterium (assembly GCA_045629045.1). Taxonomy (GTDB): domain Bacteria; phylum Bacillota; class Clostridia; order Lachnospirales; family Lachnospiraceae; genus JAILLW01. The sequence continues at coordinate 40,726 of JAZQQM010000010.1, read as the reverse complement.
GATCATTTCTTCTGCGTTGCTGGTAGCAGAATCCATTGCCTGCATACGGGCTCCGTTTTCTGATGCTACAGCTTCGATCATACCGCCGTAAATCAAACTCGTAACGTACTTCGGTATCAGCAGATCCAATGCCTCTTCTTCAGCAGGTTCGAAATTCATAAGAACGTTATCCGAAACATTCTCATCGCCGCCGGCTCCTTCGGTTTCGTTTTCTTCTTCCTCTATCTCTGACATGGATACAGGTAATAATTTAAGCAATGTAGGTATATGGGATACCGTATTCTTAAATCCTGTGTATGCCAGATAGATTTCCGAAATCTTACCCTCTTCAAAATCGTTCAATACTCTTTCGGATATCTTCATAGCCTCGGCATATACCGGTTCTTCGATAGCATCCGAATAATCTGCAACGATTTCGTATTTTTTAGCCAGGGCTTCTCGACCCTTCTTTCCGATAGCGTAAATAGCCAAATCCTCATTTGCAAGTTCGCCCTGAGTAATGAGCTTAACTACATTTGAGTTATATCCGCCCGCAAGACCTCTGTTCGAGGTAATAACGATAATAGCTTTCTTTCCTGTCTCACCTGACTTGAGATATCTGTGTTCCAGATTCTGAGTCTTCTTCAGGATTGAATGAACTGTCTCGTACATTGCATGGAAATATGTCTTTGACTTTTCCGCATTTGATTTAGCTCTTTGTAACTTAACTGTTGAAACGAGCTTCATGGCTTTAGTAATCTGCTGGGTACTTTGAATACTGCCTTTACGACGCTTTATGTCTCTCATTGAGGCCATAATCAAATTCCTTTCTACTATCCTTAAGATAGCTTAGATTACTATTTACTTAAAGGAAGCTACAAATTCGTCAAGAGCCTTCTTGAGGCTAGCTTCTGTATCATCGGAAATAACCTTTTCCTGTGCAATGGCATTAGGTACCTGAGGATACTTTGTATCAAGGAAATCAAAGAATTCTTCTTCGAATCTTGTAATGTCCTCAGTAGGAATACCAAGAAGATACTTATTTGTAACAGCATAAATAATGATTACCTGATATTGTACAGGCATAGGTTTATACTGAGGCTGTTTAAGAACTTCTTTAATTCTTTCACCCTGAGCCAGTTTTTCTTTGGTATCAGCATCAAGTTCCGAACCAAACTGTGCAAATGCAGCCAATTCTCTATACTGAGCAAGTTCTACTCTGATAGGAGCTGCAATCTTCTTCATAGCCTTAATCTGAGCCGCACCACCAACTCGCGATACTGACAAACCTGCATTTACGGCAGGACGGAATCCCGAATTGAACATTTCTGTTTCAAGATAAATCTGACCGTCAGTAATTGAAATTACGTTGGTAGGAATATAAGCCGAAACGTCACCGGCCTGTGTCTCGATGATAGGAAGGGCTGTTAATGAGCCTCCGCCGTACTCGTCAGACATTCTTGCTGCTCTTTCCAGGAGTCTTGAATGTAAGTAGAATACATCACCGGGATAAGCTTCACGTCCGGGTGGACGACGAAGGAGCAAAGAGAGTGTACGGTATGCAGCGGCATGCTTGGTTAGGTCATCGTAAATTACGAGAACATCCTCGCCCTTTTCCATCCACTCTTCACCGATAGCGCATCCTGAATACGGAGCAATATACTGCAAAGGAGCAAGCTCCGAAGCCGCTGCTACAACTACTGTTGTATAATCAAATGCACCATACTCATCTAAGGTCTTAACAATAGAAGCTACTGTAGATGCCTTCTGTCCGATGGCAACGTATATACATTTAACTCCCTGACCTTTCTGGTTAATAATTGTATCAATTGCGATAGCTGTCTTACCGGTCTGTCTGTCGCCGATAATAAGTTCTCTTTGTCCTCTTCCGATGGGAACCATTGAGTCAATGGCCTTAATACCGGTCTGAAGAGGTGTATCTACAGATTTTCTGGTAATAACACCAGATGCTACTCTTTCAATCTGTCTATATTTGTCTGTTGCGATAGGTCCCTTACCATCAATAGGCTGTCCGAGTGCATTTACTACACGTCCGAGCATTGCATCACCAACAGGAACCTCAACTACACGACCGGTTGTCTTAACCGTATCACCTTCGTTGATATTCTTATGGTTACCGAGAAGAACCGCACCTACGTTATCCTCTTCGAGGTTTAATACCATTCCGTAAACCTCTCCGGGGAACTCGAGAAGTTCTCCCTGCATTGCGTTTTCCAGACCATGTACACGTGCAATACCGTCAGCTACCTGAATAACAGTACCTACGTCTTTAACTTCAAGCTCTGAAGCGTATCGTTTAATCTGCTCTTTAATAACCGAGCTGATCTCTTCCGGTTTCAAATTCATGAGTCTTACGCACCTTTCTTAAGATTATGACATTCGCGTCATTAAATATTTATAACTGTGTATTTAACAATTCACGTTGAAGTTTGTTAAGCTTCGATTGAACTGAACTATCAACTACTCTGTCACCGATTCTTATCACCATTCCGCCAATCAAATCTTCATCCACACTGTATGTGATTTCCATTTTCTTGTAGGAAGTGGTTTCTATAAGTTTCTTTTCAACATCATCCTTTTGCTTATCGCTAAGGTCAAATGCTGTTGTAACCGTAGCCACTCCGATTCCCTTTAGGGCCTTTACCTCATCAATAAAGAAATCAAGAATACCGTCTATTTCGGCATATCTGTCTTTCGTAACAATGAGATGCAGGAATCCAAGGAGTTCATCGGAAATTCGTCCTTTAAACACGTTTTCAAGAACCGATAGTTTTTCTTCCTTTAAAATCTTAGGATGATTCATTAACTTGGTAAAATCGGGATTTTCTTTTAATGCTTCCTTAACTCCGAGGATTTCCTCAAGATAAGCATCTTCTTTCCCTTCTTCTACCGCCAGCTCAAACAACGCTTCACCGTATGTTTTAGAAACTAGCTTAGCCATGTGTTCTCACCTATTTCCTTTAATGTTTCATCAACCATAGATTCCTGAACTGTTGTATCCATAGAAGCTTTAACTACCTTACCTGCCATCATAGATGCCAAGACAACCATTTCTTTCTTAACGTCATCAGCAGCTTTTTGTTTTTCAAGCTCTGCTTCCGTTTTTGCTCTTTCTATGATTCGGTTAGCTTCGGCTTTGGCTTCATCAACAATTCTGTTCTCGTTATCAAGAGCACGTTTTCTTGCATCGGCCAAAATACCTTCTGCTTCTTTATCAACATTTTTAAGCTTTGCTTCATATTCATCCTTAGAAGCTATAGCCTCTTCTTTTGCCTTGGATGCATTATCAAGGTCATCCTTGATTTTGTTTTTTCTCTTTTCAAGCATCTCTCTTACGGGATTAAAGAGAAAATATGATGCTACCAAAAATAAAACAAAAATGGCAACCATCATAAGGAGTGCATCCTGAAGGAGCTGAAGATCTAAGTCAAATACTCTGCTCCAATCACTCATCTAACAAGCCTCTCCTTTCATTAGATTTTTACGTCTTTGCCTAAACTATGTTATCGGCGGCGCCGATAACCCAATTGCATAAAATCGCATTTGCGAGCAAGTGATTTTTCTGCAATTACTTAGCCAAAGGCTGAACGAATAAGAGAATGATACCGATTAACAGACCATACAAACCTGTTGTCTCGGCAACGGCCTGACCTAATAACATAGTAGAAGTGATCTCTGACTTAGCGCCGGGATTTCTACCAACTGCTGCTGCAGCATGTCCTGCGGCAATACCCTGACCTACACCGGGTCCGATACCTGCGATTAACGCAAGACCTGCACCGATTGCTGAACAACCCTTAATAAAATTCACATCAAAATTCATTTTTGTTTCCTCCTTATTTTAAGATAATTACTATCTTGAAATTTTAAGTTAAGCTTCCTCAGTAGTACATGCATCCGTAATATACGTCATCGTCAGCATACAGAATACGTATGTCTGAATTGCACCTGAGAACAAATCAAAATATACATGCAATGCAGCCGGCCATATAAGTGACAGTTTGCCAAGCAATGTATAAATGAGGGCCATGATTGCCGTTCCCGATAAAATATTTGCGAACAAACGCAATGACAACGAAACAGGAACCGCGAAGTCACCTATTAGGTTGATTGGCAGCCAAAACGGCCATGGGCTCATAAGACCCGAAACAACGCCCTTAACCTTCTGGTATTTAAACTGATTGTAATGAATCAGAGTAAATGATATGAGTGCAAGCGCTAAGGTTACACCATAATCTGCCGTAGGCGGACGCAATCCCAGCAATCCCGAAATGTTGCTGAAAAAGATGAATAAAAACAGTGTGCCGATATAATTTCGGAACTTAGGAGCGAATTTGCCCATAACACCGTTAATCATTCCATCTAAGAACTCAACCAACAATTCAAGTACGTTCTGAAAACCTGTAGGAATTTCAGTAGCTTTCTTCATTCTGGCACCGGCCGCAATGCAGAACACTATCAAAATGAGCATTACTATCAACAAACATGCATGTGTTGTAGTAATTCGAAGCGTCTGACCGAATAATTCATACGAAAAAATCTCGTGTATAAAAAAGTCGACTTCCTTGGCTCCTTCAGACAACAGAATCCCTGGTCCCATTCTCTCACCTCCTTTTACTCCTGCACCTTTGCAGGTTCTTTTATTTCTTCATCTTCGTCATAAAGATATTCTATTTTTTCAGGAAGAATTTCTTCCCCATAGACTAAATTAGATAATTTCTTTTCCAGCGGTTGCAAATAGGCGGCAACTTTAATCCCCAATATACCTGCAAATGTTCCGAGAACATATTCGCCAAAGAAAATTCCAACCGTTCCCAACACTATGATAAGTGCCATGTATCTTAAAACGAACTGTAAACGTATGTCTTTGGCTGCACCGCCCTCTCCCTTATCAAGAGATCTGTCTATTGACCACCACATATGATATGATGCGGCAAGTGCCGTTACAACTCCGATCAGCAAACATATCAAATACTTAAATTTATCCGGGACAAAGATATCAGCTATGGCACAAACAAGGCCAAATATTATAATCCCGATCCACAGTTCAAAAACCGTTCTGTTAATCTTGTTTTTCATCTGCTTTATCATCCCGGTTCTTTTCATAAAAGCCGGAGCCGTGTCTGTATGCCGAGTAAGGGTCGTCCTTTTTAAGATGACGTTTTGAAAGTCGGTACACATTGTATCCGCCCGATACCGCTCCGAGTACGAAAAAAATTATTATCAAAAAGCTGGTTCCAAGCTTATTATCCAGGTAAATTCCCAGGAAAGAACATATAAAAATAGGGACCAGCATATTAATTCCGAACTGCGTTATCAGTGTCAATGTCTGATAAACATTTCTATTGAATTTCACACGGGTCTCCTTTCCTATTTATATATATGCACATACACCGAATATTGTACCAAGAAACGCCTCTTATGTCTAGGAAAATAAATAACTTCAAGGCGTTGAATATTAAGGAATTTGGACGTATTATATTAGTAGGTTCAAGGAGGTGTTTCATGACTAATCCCATCATTTACAGACAAAGAATTATTCCTGACGAAAAGATACTTCTTAAGGATGATATTATTTTGGAATGTAATGAGGAAGTAATAGTCACGAAGTGGAATACTTTAAAGCCTCGCGGTGATTTTCATCACGGTTACAGCATCTATTATCTTAAAGAGGGTTTTAAGGTTTCTAAATTCTGTAAAGTCGACGGTTCTCTCAAATACTGGTATTGCGATATTGTGGACTATTCTTACGAAGAAAGTACAAACGAACTTACCGTAAAAGACCTTCTTGTGGATGTAATTATTTATCCCGACGGCGGTTCCAGAGTCGTTGACGTTGATGAACTCGTACAGGCCCTTGATGAAAACCTTATATCTTTGGATACATTAAAAAGCAGCCTGCTAAAACTCAACAAGCTGCTTGGAATTATCTATTCGGGTCAGTTCGACCTTCTCAAAAAATATATTCCGTTAGAATATAACTAAATCCTAGTAGAAAATGTGCCCTCCGATTTGAATTCCGGTAAGGCCTTCAATGGGTGTCCTAAAGAACAGGCAGTTTCCTACAGTAGTGTGCCCCTGCATAGCTGCATCCGCAGCGGAATAGCATGCCGGAGTTGCATCGTTACGGGCCAGTGCCAATTCAAGTCTTCCGCTCCCCACGGGTGAAAACTGTTTTCTTTGATATATTACGCCAACAACAGTGTCGGGAAATACCGAACTTAGTACTCTGTTAATTACAACAGCGCCTACAGCAACCTGTCCCTCATATGGCTGGTTACCGGCCTCACAGTATATCAGATTAGCCAAAAGATATCTGTCATCTTCGGAAAACGTTACCTGTGAAATATCTCTCCAGGCCGACTTAGCAGCCAATGCGGATAATCTTCTTTCTTCTTCAAGTTCCTTTTGAAGAGCCTGAATATTTTGCTGCTGAGCTGCCAATGTGGCTTCGTTTTCTTCCATTTCCTTTTCGGTTTCGGCTATTTCACTTTGATAATTAGCCAATGACGAAGATGTCTTCGAAACGAGGCCGGATACTCTTTCCTGTTCGGCAATCGCCTCCTCTTTCAATTCATCAAGTTCGGCTTTTTGACTTTCGAGAAGTTCTTTTGCCTCTTCAATTAAAGCGCGTGTCCTTTGAAACTCCGTCAACTGCTTTCTGTCATATGCGGCAAGGGATTCAAAATAATTACTCTTATTCAAAAAATCCGAAAAACTGGCAGAACCAAACAGGGTTTCTATCATGGCGTAATCCTGCTCTTCATACATATATCGGATTCGTACCTTCATAGCCGCATACTGATCGGCTTCTATCTGTAATGCTTCTTCAAGATTAGCCTCCATTTCGGCTATTTCGTCATTCTTAACATCTATTCTGTCCTCGATATCCGACAAATTTTCGGATACGTTGGTTAATTCGGTGTTTAGGTTATTTAATGTTCCCTTGAGAGAAGTTGCCGTATCATTAAGAGTGTTAAGTTCCTGCTTGTTCTCGTTTATCTTGGTTTGCGTCTGTTCCTTTTGCTCTTTGGCTTCTTTAATTCTTGCTTCAAGATCGTCTATCTTTCCGGCATATACAGGAAGCGGAGGATAAGCGCATACCAAAAGTACAATTGCCAGAATCCCGGCAATTGCACGTACTCTTCTTTTATTAAATTGGAAAAAGAACTTTTTCACTAGGGCTCTATCTTTCCTATACGTCTGATGTGATTAACACCTTCCGAAAATTCCGTTCCCAAAAATGTATCAACTATCTCAAATGCAAGATTGTCTCCGACAATTCCCTGACCCATTGCGAGCATATTCGCATCATTATGAAGTCTGGTCATCTTGGCAAGATAAGCATTGGAACACAATGCGCATCTTATACCCTTTACCTTATTTGCAACAATCGAAATTCCGATTCCGGTAGTGCAAATAACAACGCCCTTCTCGCACTCACCGCTTGCAACAGCTTCTGCTGCCGCTCTTCCGAAATCCGGATAATCACAGGATTCTTTCTCATAGCAGCCGAAATCCTTGCACTCGTATCCTTTGTCTTCAAGATACTTCTTAACTTTTTCTTTTAAATCATATCCACCATGATCCGAACCTAAAGCTATCATAGGTTTACCTCCTTATGGCCTGCGGCCTTTAACATTCTGTTCATTGTAGCCTGATTGATACCTTCGCATTCAAAGCTTTCGGCATAGATAATATCTACCGCCTCATCATCAAACTCTCTTAATATTCTGAATAAATTATGGGCAATGGACTTTTCATCGGTCCTGGCCCCCAGGGTTTTTACCGTATCCGAAGCATATGAATACATAGTTTCGTCTGTGGCAATAACACCGGTCTTTAAGCCTCCGGCTCTGGCCTCATTCAATTTATCGTTAACATATTTAATAACATCTTCCGGTTTTCCTGACACTATTGTCATATCTGCTTTTGGCGCATAATGACGATATTTCATTCCGGGAGCCTTTGGTGCCTGTCCGGAGTCATTACTCATTGTGGTTTGGTCTACCGTAACATCCGGAAGAACACTTTTTAGCTGCTCAACCGTAATAAATCCCGGCCTTAATACCATCGGCGGATTAACAGTCAAATCTACTATGGTTGATTCCAATCCTATGGTTGATTCACCGCCATCAATAATCATATCAACAAAGCCGTACATATCTTCAATTACATATTTGGCAACCGTAGGAGACGGCTTACCCGAGCGATTAGCCGATGGGGCCGCGACGAAGCCTCCGGATGCATTAATAAAATCAAGCGCAGTTTCATTAACAGGCATTCTGACTGCAACAGTCTCAAGGCCGCCTGTAGTTTCCTTTGGTACCGCCGAAGATTTATTAAGAATCATTGTAAGCGGGCCCGGCCAAAAAGCTGCTGCCAGATCATAGGCTTCTTTAGGAATATCTACGGCAATCTTTGATAAATCCGAAATACATGCAATATGTACTATAAGCGGATTATCCGACGGACGCCCTTTGGCTTCGTATATCTTTTTACTCGAAGACGGATTAAGGGCATCACCGCCCAATCCATATACCGTTTCGGTAGGGAAGGCCACAAGTCCCCCCTTCTTAATTATCTGTCCGGCTTCAAAAATTGCTTCCGGATTAGGTTGTATTTTGTTTACTTTAACAACTTTTGTTTTCATCAGTTATTAAGATATTCCTCTATAACATCCCAAATATCGGCAGATTCATATCCGAGTCTCCATTCAGCGACTCCGCCGATGCCATAGCTCTTCATAACATTTAATTTAACCTTAATGGATTCCGCATCCTCAATCCAGCACTTGCAGGTCTTGCTTCCATCTGTATATTCGGCATAATTCTGACAGGTTGCATCATCCCATTCTTTAGTAAGGGAATGATTCGAAAGCCACTCATTAACCTTTGCCATATCCACTGCCTGAGAAGTTAATTCTGTTCCGTTTATCTCCCAGATTCTGGTATAGAACGGAATTCCGTTTATTATCTTTGAAGCAGGAACTTCTTCAAGTGTCATTTGAATTCCCTTATCAACATAATCAATCGAAGCTACGGAGCCGGCCTCGGTACTTCCCGCATAATGCTCATCATAGCCCATGATTACCACATAGTCCGCAACCTCTCCCTGGGTCTTTCGATCATAATATCCCGTACCCCCAATCGGCACATAGTTATCTATTGAAAGAACAAGTCCGTTGGCTCTGCAGGGTATCGAAAGTTCTCTTATAAATTCACTAAAGGCTTCGCCGGTCTCGGAAGGCAACATCTCAAAGTCAACATTTATGCCCTCAATTCCCAAGGTCAGTGAAGTATTTATCATATTATCAATCAATTGCTGCCTGATTGTCGTATTGCCGAGAATAGTGCTCATATCAATGTCGGAACTGTGCTCAATATTATCAAAAACCGCCCACACTTCCATGCCTGCGTTATGCGCTTTTGTCACATAATCCGTCGATGAATAATCCGAAAAATTTCCGTTATTATCACTTAGACTAAACCAGGTAGGAGCGATAACATTCAGTCCCTTTGTTATTGATGTATATGAATCAAAAGTATCATTTCCGCCTACACCGGCTATGGCATGCCATCCCATATTAATCTTGTAGGGACGACATACATTTGTGTACTCCGGTTCAACATAATCCGACACCGGAATAGGAAGCTCCGGCATTATATTATCAAGTTTTTTATTTTCAACAAAACCTATAATGGCATCATTTGATTTGACCTTGGACCACTCTTCCATCTGCTCAATAACGATGAGTTTGTCACCGGCTTTAACTTCTTTTAGTATTTCAGACTTAACCCCGCCTCTGTGACGAATCTGGGTGTCCTTCTTGACTGTGGCAACGGTTCTGTCGTTCCACTGTGTATATATCTGAAGTCTTCCGGGATCGGTAAATGCTTCATATGAAAAATTCGTATATTTTTTGACATAATCAAGAGCTACCAGCAACTTGTCATTTTCATAACGGCACGCAACATATCCCAAATTCTCGGAATTCTGTATTCCGTAAGCTGTGGTATCTCCAACAGCCACCTTAATCATATCAAGGGGAAGAGTATAAATCAGTAATCCTTCATTACTGTCAAAATAAAACTGATCATTAAAATAATTATGCACCGTATCAAGGTCCACGTAATACGTTCCGTCAAGAAGCGTAGCTCGTTCAGCCATAAACTGATCCTGCATAATTATTGCAACGTCTTTCTCCGATGTATTTTCAAAATAAACGGTAAGGTCATACACTTCGTCAGAGTATGAGTACTTATCCATAATCTGTTTGCCAAATGTGAATCCGCCAATCGCCAAAATAAGGACGATTGCGATGATAACCGGCAATGCTTTCTTCATATTGCCTACCTCCAATCGTCCTATATTATAACAAACTATTTAGATACCGTCATTATGAAATTCGACCTATTATCTTTGATTTAATCGCTATGTTAAGCCATATTTTCGTCTAAGGAGTCTTCTTAAAATATCAATTAATAGGAGCCAAAGATATAGATCTTTAGGTGACATGTTACAAACAAATAATGATCGATATCCGATTAGTCAGAAGATGCTTCATATCATAAAAATTGCCTTTAAAAATGAATGTGTATATTTAATTAATTGTGTTATTTAGGTGGAAAATTGCGACAAGCACGATGGCTTGTAAGAATTTTACGAATTGGCATAAGCCAAATAGATTTTACCTAAGAGCATCTCGCCTCCCTTCTGATATAGACTGGAAGCACCTTCTGTTCGCAATATAGCAATTATTACCAATAAGGTCAATACGATTTTGGTAATGTTTAACAATTGTTCAAACATTGTATAAAATGCGACTAAAATGTCCGATATATTATAAAAGGATTAAATAATTCTTAAAAAATCGCTGTTTTATTGACTTCACGAGCCTAATAAGTATAATATTAAGGTGCGAGGAAAAGCATATGCGTATAGAAAAAGTTAATGACAATCAAATACGTTGTACCTTGACCAAGGAAGACCTTGCCACACGTAAGTTAAAACTTAGCGAACTTGCTTACGGTACCGACAAGGCAAAATCGTTGTTTCGTGATATGATTCAGCAGGCCTCTTTTGAGTTTGGTTTTGAAGCAGTGGATATCCCTCTTATGATTGAAGCCATTCCCGTTTCTGCCGAATGTATCGTACTTATTATTACCAAGGTAGATGATCCCGAGGAACTGGATACCAGATTTTCGAAGTTTGCACCCTCTGTACACGACGGGGAGAATTCTCCGTTGTCGGATCTTATCAATCAGTTGGCAGAAGGCGCAGATGATGTTCTTGATTTGTTCAAAAAACTTCAGAACACCACTCCCGCAACTCCCAATCCCGGTACCAAAAGTTCCAACTCAACCGATTTGGCTGAAATGTCTGACGAAGAAGCAGCCAAAGCCGCAAAGGCTGCCTTTAAGAAAGACCTTAAAAAGCGTATAACCGATGCTTCGGCATCAATGGTTACCAATAGAATATACTCTTTTGAAACACTGGATGAGCTTATTTCGTTATCTAAAGTCATAACATCCTTCTATGACGGAGTTAACTCACTGTACAAAGACGGCGATGATTACCTGTTGTCAATCAACAAATCCAATCACACCCCCGCCGATTATAACAGAGTATGTAATATTCTTTCGGAATACGGCACATGTCTTAAGTCGGTTTCAGGTTCGGATGCATACCTTTCAGAGCACTATGAACCCATTATTGAGGGTGAGGCTCTTCAACAGCTCAAGCTTCTTTAGTAAATTTGCTATTCGATGTTTTTTAATTTATCCCCGCCAAACAGCGGGGATTACTGTATGTTTTGAGGTAATACTATTATTATGACAAAAGGTAGAATTCATTCACTTGAAAGCTTTGGTACTGTGGATGGTCCCGGTACCAGATTTGTAGTTTTTGTCCAAGGATGTCCCATGCGTTGTGCTTATTGTCACAATCCCGACACACAGCCCATGGAGGGTGGCACCCTTATGGAACCATCTTACATTTTGGAACAATATCTTAGGAACGAACCCTTCTATAAGCGTGAAGGCGGCCTTACCGTAACAGGCGGTGAGCCTCTTATGCAGATTGACTTCCTTATAGATTTATTCACACTCTTTAAGGAAAAGAATGTACATACCTGCATCGATACTTCTGGTATTGCATTTAACAGAGGCAATAAACCTCTTCTTGAGAAATTTGACAAACTTATGACCTTAACGGATCTTGTTATGCTTGATATTAAGCACATTGACCCCGTAAAGCACCAGGAGCTTGTTTTGCAGCCCAATGATAACATCCTTGATTTTGCTGCATATCTCGATGAAAAAGGTGTCGACATGTGGATAAGGCATGTGGTTGTTCCGGGATATACGGATAATGACGATGATTTGTTTAAATTGGGATATTTCATCGGTCAGTTCAATAATCTCAAGGCTCTTGACGTACTTCCCTATCATACTATGGGAGAAGCTAAATACAAGAATCTTGGAATTGAATACCGCCTTAAGGGCGTTCCTGCTATGGACAAAGATAAAGCAATCGGAAAAAAGCAAGTTATTCTTGAAGGAATAAAGAAAAGACGTGCAGAAAGGAGTAATTAATATGGCACAGGTTACAAAAGATATGACAATGGGTGAAATTCTCACTCTTAGCCCTAAAATGGCTGAAATTCTTGTAGAATCGGGAATGCACTGCGTTGGATGTCCTTCGCATGCATTTGAATCATTGGGAGATGCTGCTGCAGTTCACGGAATTGAGGTTGACCCTCTTCTTGAAAAGCTTAATGCACAGTTGGAAAGTAAATAATTGATTGTTGCCTTTCAACATAAGTAAAGAAAAAGCGTGCGGTAAAACAAACCGCGCGCTTTTATTTTTATATCTTTTATTATCTCAAGCCTTTAAGCTTCTTTGGGCTGTCTCTTTTTGATTACAACCAGTGTACCGATAACCAAAGCAACACCTATAGGAATTGAAATCCATGTAAGGTTAATCATATTCATCAGGCCGGCAATAATGTAACTTACAAACGAAATAACAGCAACAGTTATTGCATAAGGAAGCTGGGTTTCAACGTGGTTGATATGGTTACAGTGAGCACCTGCAGACGACATAATAGTTGTATCCGAAATGGGAGAACAGTGATCGCCGCACACAGCACCTGCAAGGCAAGCTGAAATACCAACAAAGAAAAGACTGCTTGTCTCAGGGAATATTGCCGAAACAATAGGAATAAGAATTCCAAATGTTCCCCATGAAGTACCTGTTGCAAAAGAAACAATACATGCAACAACAAATACTATTGCGGGAAGTAACCACTGGAGTCCCTGGGCGTTACTCATTGCTGTCTCTACAAATGCAGAAGCTTCAAGAGAATTGGTCATAGCCTTCAGTGAAGTTGCCAGTGTCAGTATCGTGATGGCAGGAACCATAGCAATAAATCCCTTGGGAACACATTCCATAGCTTCCTGGAAAGTAATGACTCTGCGCAGAACAAGATAAATTACAATTACAACAAGTGCAATAATGCTTCCCCAAGGAAGTCCTACATATGCATCTGTTGAAGAGAAAGCATCAATAACCGAACCCTGGCCTTCTATTGCTTCAAAGCCGTTATGGAGAAGTCCCCATACGCAGAAAACAATTAACAGGACAATCGGAATAATCAAATCAAACAGTTTGCCCTTGGGAGGATTCTCGGGACCATCAACCCTCAAAGTTCTTTCCTCTTCATCAGAAAGCGAAAGGGATGAAAGATCATTATCTCTTTCTGCTTTGATTTCAAACTCTTTCATCTTTCCGTAATCAAACTTCATGAGTGTGAGTGCAATAATGAAAACCAAAGTAAGAATCGAATAGAAGTTATAAGGAATAGCTCTTACAAACAAATCAATTCCCGAATATTTTTCACTCTCAACACATCCGGAAACCGCAGCTGCCCAGCTGGAAATAGGAGCTATCATACAAATAGGTGCAGCGGTTGCATCAATAAGATAAGCAAGCTTAACTCTGCTGATTTTTTTGGAATCGGTAACAGGCGCCATAACGGATCCGACTGTAAGACAGTTAAAATAGTCATCGATAAAAATCAATACTCCAAGAAGGAATGTTGCCAGTGCAGCTCCTGTCTTGGTTTTGATATTTCTTGAAGCCCACTGTCCGAAAGCTCTCGATGCTCCGGATTTATTTACAAGTGCAACTACTATTCCCAAAATAACAAGGAAAAGTAAAATACCGGCATTATCCGCTATAGATGTACTTAATCCTACAACGGCAACATTATCAACAGTACCGTAGAAGGAACATTCCGATGCCATAATCGCTCCGAGCACAATACCGATAAACAGCGATGAGTACGCTTCCTTGGTAATAAGTGCCAGAACAATGGCTACCAAAGGAGGAACCAGTGCCCAGAAGGTTCCGCTAAATGTAAATCCGGCAGCATTAACTATAAGAATAATTGCCACCATAACAGCAAAAATAATTGCTGCTATTAAAGCTGATTTCTTTTTCATAATCAATCTCCCTCTCTTTATTATAGTAAAGTGTTGAAATCAATGATAATTTTAACACCAGATATTTGCTAAAATCAATATAATTTGCAAGCCACAAATAATAAAAACGGGCCGGACTAATGTCCGACCCATAATTTTGTCTTTTATGACGTCTGTTCTAATCTCCCGATTAGATAGCCTCGTGGAATGTACGAGAGATAACATCAGCCTGCTGTTCAGGAGTTAACTTAATGAAGTTAACAGCATATCCTGAAACACGGATTGTAAGCTGAGGATAGTTCTCAGGATGAGCCTGAGCGTCTAAAAGAGTATCTCTGTTTAATACATTTACGTTAAGGTGATAACCACCTTTTGTTACATATCCATCAAGTAAATTAACAAGGTTATCAACCTGCTGTGCACTTGCTGCCATAGTAATTTCCTCCTATTTAAAATCGTCTAATCCATCATGCAATGTAGGAACGCTACATGCAAGCGGAGTTCTTGAACAATCGGTACATCCCATGGTCTGTACCGTAAGAAGTGCTTCTTCGGCAACATCCTGTCCGACATTTACATGACCTACGCCATTCGAAAAACCGCCGTCCAGCATCTTTACCAAATCGTCAATCATCTTTTCATCGTTTTCCATGGGATCCACCTCCTTGTAATTATTTGGTACTAATATTATTTATTAAGATCGATTTCGATGTCGCCAGCGAAAATCTGATCTTCCTTACCAAGAGCACCGGGGATGATTGTGAAGGTATTAGAAATACCATCCTGTGCATCCTTGAAAGGAATCTTAGCTACAGATGCCAATGAAGCAACAGCACCGTTCTTATCACGGCCGTGCATCGGGTTAGCACCGGGAGCGAAAGGCTGTCCCTTACGACGTCCATCAGGAGTATTACCTGTAGCCTTACCATAAGTAACGTTAGAAGTAATTGTTAAGATAGAAGTTGTAGGAATACCGTTTCTGTATGTATGATGACGTCTAACAGCTGTCATAAATCTTGAAACTAATGCTGTAGCGATTGAGTCAACTCTGTCATCATCGTTACCGTACTTAGGGAAGTCTCCTGTGATTTCGAAGTCAGTAACAATACCGTCCTCGTCACGAATACATTTAACCTTAGCGTACTTCATAGCTGAGAATGAGTCAGCGATGATTGAAAGTCCTGCGATACCTGTTGCGAAGTATCTCTTAACGTCTCTGTCATGAAGAGCCATCTCTGCTCTCTCATAGCAGTACTTATCATGCATGTAGTGGATGATGTTCAATGTATTAACATAAACGTCAGCCTGCCACTCCATCATGTCTTCGAACTTAGCCATAACGTCATCGTAGTCAAGGTAGTCACCTTCAACAGGACGATACTTAGGACCAACCTGCTTCTTAGTAACTTCATCAACACCACCGTTGATAGCGTATAATAAGCACTTAGCAAGGTTAGCTCTTGCTCCGAAGAACTGCATTTCCTTACCGATAACCATTGAAGATACGCAGCAAGCGATACCGTAGTCATCACCGTGCTCAGGTCTCATCATATCATCGTTCTCGTACTGGATTGAAGAAGTCTGGATAGACATCTTAGCACAGTACTTCTTGAAGTTCTCAGGAAGTCTTACAGACCAAAGAACTGTCATGTTAGGTTCAGGAGCTGCACCTAAGTTAGTTAATGTATGTAAGTATCTGAAGCTCATCTTTGTAACCATATGACGGCCATCAACACCACAACCACCTAATGACTCAGTAACCCAAACCGGATCACCTGCGAAAATCTGGTTGTACTCAGGTGTACGAGCGAACTTAACGCAACGTAACTTCATAATGAAGTGATCAACGAATTCCTGAATCTGTTCTTCAGTAAATGTTCCGTTAGCTAAGTCTCTTTCAGCATAACAATCAAGGAATGTAGATGTACGTCCAAGTGACATAGCAGCACCGTTCTGTTCCTTAACTGCGCAAAGATATCCGAAGTATGTAGCCTGGATAGCTTCCTGTACGTTCTGTGCAGGTCTTGAAATATCGCAACCGTAAGAAGCTGCCATTTCCTTCATCATCTTAAGAGCAACAATCTGCTCGGAAATTTCTTCACGAAGACGGATAACATCATCTGTCATAACACGTCCTGTAGAATCCTTCTGCTTCTGCTTGTCTTCGATAAGGAAGTCAATACCGTATAAAGCAACTCTTCTGTAGTCACCGATGATACGTCCACGTCCGTAAGCATCAGGAAGACCTGTGATGATGTGTGATGTACGGCAAGCTCTCATTTCAGCATTGTAAGCATCGAAACAACCTGCGTTGTGTGTCTTTCTGTGTGTAGAGAAGAACTCTGAAATCTCAGGATCTACTTCATATCCGTTATCAGAGCAAGCCTTTTCAGCCATTCTGATACCGCCGTAAGGCTGTAATGAACGCTTGAAAGGTGCGTCTGTCTGGAAACCAACGATAGTCTCCTTAGACTTATCTAAGTATCCGGGACCATGTGATGTAATAGTAGAAACAACCTTTGTGTCCATATCGAGAACGCCGCCGGCTTCTCTTTCCTTCTTCTGAAGGTCTAATACCATGTTCCATAAATCTTTAGTGTTCTGTGTAGCACCTGCAAGGAATGTGTCATCACCATCATAAGGATGATAGTTCTTCTGAATGAAGTCACGTACGTTAACTTCGTTCTCCCACTTTCCGGCTACGAAATTGTTCCATTCTGGTCTCATTTAAGTAACCCTCCTATGAAATAATAATATTTATTTTTGCATGCGAATACGGCTATCAAGCCTACTTCCATGCTAAGTTCGCAAGTGTTATTATAAGTTAGAAAAAGCCTTAAAGCAAGGGTTTGGCGTGTACTTTTTGAGAAACAAAAAGCTTTAATCCATCATATAGTGGTACAAATAATTACTTGTACTAATATTAGATTTATATTACAATGTCTTTGGTTAATAATTATGATGTTAAGGAGGTAATATACTATGGCATACGTAATTGGTGATTCTTGTATCGCTTGCGGCGCTTGTGCAGGTCAGTGTCCTGTAGGAGCTATCTCTGAAGGAGACGGCAAGATGGAAATCGATGCTGATAAGTGTATTGACTGCGGTTCTTGCGCTGGTCAGTGCCCTGTTGGAGCTATTGCAGAAGGCTAAGATATCAAGACATAAAAAGGGACCGGCCCTTGGGCTGATCCCTATTTTTTTGTTTAATATCTGTCTCTTTCCAGGTCTCTGAATCTGGTAAGTTCAGGTACCCATCCCAATTCCACAGTGCCTATCGGACCGTTTCTTTGCTTAGCAAGAATAATTTCAGCTATTCCCTTTCTGTCGGAATCCTTATTGTAATACTCATCTCTGTAAATGAACATTACAACATCGGCATCCTGCTCAATAGCTCCGGATTCACGAAGGTCAGATAACATTGGACGCTTATCCGGTCTGCTCTCAACCGCACGGGATAACTGTGACAAGGCTATAACAGGAACATTCAACTCTCTTGCCAGGGCCTTAAGGGAACGTGATATTTCAGAAATCTCCTGCTGACGTGATTCGGAAGACTTGCCCGAACCGCTCATTAACTGCAGGTAGTCAATCATAACAATATCAAGACCATGCTCCAGTTTGTACTTTCGGCACTTGGATCTAAGCTCCGAAATACTGATACTGGGTGTATCATCTATAATAAGATGCGACTGTCCTATTTCACCGGCCGTTTCAATAAGCGCCTTCCAGTCTGCATCAGTTAAATTTCCTGTTCTGATTTTTTGAGCATCTACCTTTGATTCCAAAGAGAATAATCTGTTAACAAGCTGCTCCTTACTCATTTCCAGTGAAAAAATAGCAACGGTCTTTTTGTCCCAAAATGCCATGTGCTCAGCCATATTAAGAACAAAAGCCGTCTTACCCATTGAAGGACGGGCCGCAATAAGAATCAAATCGGAAGGCTGCATTCCTGCGGTCTTATAATCAAGGTCTGCAAATCTCGTTGCAATGCCGGTAACCGTTCCCTTTGCCTTGTATACGCTTTCGATTTTATCCATTACGTTCATTACGACTCTGTCAATAGGAACGTAATCACCCACATTTCTGTTCTGAACAATCTGGAATACCTTCTTTTCGGTTTCTTCCAGAATATCTTCAAGGCTTTCTTTGCCCGCATAACAATCGTTGGAAATCTCATCATTTAATCTGATAAGTTTACGCGCTGTAGCCTTATCCGCAACTATCTGCGCATAATGCTTTACGTTTGCCGAAGAAGGCACCGTATCAAGTATCTCTTTTAAATATTCCAAAGAACTTACTTCCGGAGATACATCCTTTTCGATAAGTTTAGCCTGCAACGTTACAGGGTCAACGGGCTTACTTGCGTCATTAAGTTCTACCATGGCATCAAAAATAACACCATACTGTTTCGAATAGAAATCATCACCACGTATGATTTCAGACGCAACAGTTATGGCTTCTTTGTCCATAATCATTGAACCTATAACGGACATTTCCGCTTCTATACTATGAGGAAGTACCCTTTTTAATGTAGCTTCTTCTACTGCCATGTTAACCTTCTATGTATTAATTAATCAGTTCTTTTCGGTAACTTTAACTCTTAATGTTCCCGTAACCTGTGGATGAAGTTTAACCGCAACCTCAAATGTTCCAAAACTCCTAATAGGTTCAGGTAACTGTATCTTTTTCTTATCTATATCCTTTTTACACTGTTCCTTGTATGCTTCCGCTATTTCTTTGCTTGATACGGAACCAAATGTCTTTCCGTTTTCCCCGGCTTTAATATGAACGGTTACGGAATCATTTTCCATACCTTTTGCAAATTCCCTGGCAGCGTCAAGAATTTCCTTGGCAACCTTTTCTTCATTTGCCTTTTTTAATTTTAAATCATTAAGATTCTTACTGTTAGCTTCAACTCCCAGTTTCTTTGGAAGCAGTGCATTACGTGCGTAGCCGTCTGAAACCTCAACGGTCTGACCCGCTTTTCCAAGTGCCTTAACATCCTGTAATAAAATAACTTTCATATATTAAACCTCTTATCAAATTTTCAATTCTTCATTTTCAATCATCTCATCAAGAGTTCTCTTAAGTTCGCCGATACCCTCTTCCAAAGATATACCTTCAAGCTGACAGCCGGCTACATTTAAATGTCCACCGCCGCCCATCTTCTCCATAATAATCTGTACATTGACCTCATCAATAGATCTTGCAGAGAAGAAAATCTGGTTCTGATACTCTGTAAGAATAAAACTTGCCTTGATTCCCTTAATGTTAAGCAATTCATTGGCTGCCTGAGCACCGATGATTGTAGGTGACTCGATATCTTCACTGGTGCAAGTCGAAATGGCAAATGCATTTCTGTATATTTCCGCCTGGGAAACAGCATCGGCTTTTGCCTTATACTCGTTGGCATCCTCTCTGAACAGTTTACGGACTCTTGTCACATCGGCGCCGTTTCTTCTTAAGAATGCGGCTGCTTCAAAAGTACGTACGCCGGTCTTTGTCATAAAGTTATTGGTATCTATCATAATTCCGGAGTACATACAATCGGCTTCTTCTGCCGTAACACGTACGCCTTCGTCTATATACTGAAGTATTTCCGAAACCATTTCACATGCACTTGAAGCATATGCCTCTATGTACGACAATGTGGCATTTTCAATCTTCTCCGTGCTTTGTCTGTGATGATCAAGTACCACAATGGATTTACACATCTTAAGAAGTTCGGGGCACTCCGTAATACTTGGCTTATTGACATCAACCACTACAAGGACGGTGTTACTGTCTGCCAACTCCATGGCTGTCTGGTTATTGATAATCATCGAATCATAATCATCATACCCTTTGAACAATTCAACCATTGGTTTAACGGAAGTACTAACTTCATTGAGGACAATATGCGCTCTCTTATCAAGCGTCTTGGCAATTCTGTAAATACCTACTGCTGCACCGAAACTGTCCACATCCGGCAATCGGTGGCCCATAACAAGAACCTGTTCCTTACCGGAAATAATTTCCTGAAGTGCCTGCGCTTTGACGCGGGACTTAACCTTTGTATTCTTTTCAACCTGCTGCGACTTACCGCCAAAGTAAATTACGTTCTCATGAGACTTAAGAACTGCCTGATCTCCGCCTCGTCCCAATGCCAAATCTATTGCATTTCTGGCGAATTCATAATTTTGCGCATATGTAAGTCCGTCAACACCCACACCTATACTGATTGTAACCGGCATCTCATTTCCGATGTTAACCGTCTTAACATCATCAAGAATATCAAATTTGTTTTCCTTTAATGTTTCAAGTGCCTGTTTACGAAGCACCACCATATATTTATCTTTTTCCAGTTTCTTACAAATACCGTCCAAAGCCGATATGTATTTATTAACCTTTCTGTCGATAAGTGCAATAAGAAGCGACCTTCTTACTTCTTCTACCGACTCAAGGGCCTCGTCGTAATTATCAAGGTAAATCATTCCAACCGTAAGAGACTGGTCATCAATTTCCTTAAGTGCCAGTTTCATGGCTGTATTATCAAATAAATAAAAAGCTATAAGGCAGCCGTCATAATTATCCGGAGCCTCAAGCACCGAACTGTTGTTGACCATTTCCTTTATGGATAACTTGCGCATCTTCACAAGATAGCTGCTGTCTTCATAATCCAATTCGGTTTCGATATATTCTTCATCCAAAGGAAGCTTTTCTCTGGTAATTGACGGGAATACGGAAGTGATAGATTTCTTATATCCGTTTTCTTTATGGGATACTCTTTCAAACCAGTCATTCATCCATGTAATATGACCTTCATCGTCCAATATAGCAAAGGGAACCTCAAGTTCCTTAAGGAGTACCTTTTGAATCTGACCGTAATGAGTCGCAAAGCTTACAAGTTCTCTTGTTATAGTAGTTTTGTTATATCTGAACAAAGATATAACAAGTGCAAAATACAAAACAAGATATCCGCTAAGAATCAATCCGGAAATAACGTTAAAAATGTATAGCATTACATCCACTATACCAAGCAGGATTCCCAGATATACAAAGGTCATTATGTAGTTTCTTAATCTTCCCCTTAGTTTAAGATTATTCTTACGTTTTCCCATATATCCCTCATAGCGTCCCAATATACACACTTCATAAAATTATATCATTATTTCAATGCAATGTAAAACGACCGTCTTATAAAAAGACGGTCGTAATAACTCCATAACTTATTAAGCTTATTCAGCAATATAAGGCATAAGAGCAACGTGACGAGCTCTCTTGATAGCTGTTGTTAAAGCTCTCTGATGCTTAGCGCAAGTACCTGTTACTCTACGAGGAAGAATCTTACCTCTTTCTGAAACATACTTCTTTAACTTAGCTGTATCCTTATAATCGATTACGTTATCCTTACCACAGAATACGCAAACCTTTTTTCTTCTGCGAAGGCCGGTTCTTTTCTTCATTGGAGAATCGGCTTTCTCGGCTTTATTAAATGCCATAACGATTTCCTCCTATTAAACGAATTTTAGTTAAAAGGCAATTCCTCTTCAATTCCGTCGGGAATGTTCATGAAGCCATCGCCCGCTCCCATAGGTTCCGGAGCCGCATCATTTCCTGAAGAAAATCCACCTGTCGGTGCACCGCCTGTAGCATTCTTGCTTTCTGCAAATTCCATATTCTCCACAACAACTTCGGTAGTATATACTTTCTGTCCGTCCTTGTTGGTATAAGAACCTGTCTGGATTCTGCCTTCAAGACATACCTTGATACCCTTACGAAGGTACTTCTCGGCGAATTCGCCATAATGTCCGAATGCAACACAATTTATAAAATCAGCTGTAGCCTGATCATCTGAGGCGTTACGAGAACGTCTTCTGTCTACAGCCAATGAAAATCTGGCGATAGCAAGGGAATTTTCACCCTGTGAATATCTAACTTCAGGATCTCTGGTCAAACGACCCATCAAAATTACTTTATTCATTTAAGCCTCTACTTTCCGGCATAAATATTAGACTACTTATGCCTCGTCAACTCTAACGCATAAAAATCTAATTACGTTGTCCATGATGCGAACTCTGTTTTCGATTTCAGCAGGAGCTGTAGCTTCTGCATCGAACTGAATGAAGTAATAGAAAGCTTCCTTCTGATGCTGGATTTCATAAGCAAGTTTCTTCTTGCCCCAGTCATCAACGTTAGTGATAGCGCCGCCAAATCTTTCGATATACTTCTTGCACTTATCAACCACGGCTGTTCTTTCCTCTTCTTCGAGTTTCGCACTAACAACAACACATAATTCGTATTTGTTCATGCTTGTTACCTCCTTTTGGTCTCTGGCCCTTTCCGTAAAAAAGAGCAAGGATGTTTGTAACTGTAAGTCACCACGGAAATCAATAATATCATTAAATTTCTTTGATTTCAAGGATAAAATATCGTTTTTTTTACTGATTTTTCTACAATTGGTCAAATATTTGTCCTATTGCTCCGGAAACCACTAAATCTGCCATTGAATCCCTAGATGTTGGGGTTTTATTTACAAGAACCAGTTTATTCCCGTTGTAATAATCGATCAATCCTGCTGCCGGATAAACCACAAGGGACGTTCCTCCGATTATTAAAACATCCGCTTTGGCAATATAATTAACAGCTTCGGAAATAATATTGTTATCAAGTCCTTCTTCATACAAAACAACATCCGGCTTTATCGGGCCTCCGCATTGGGAGCACTTGGGCACCCCATCCGAATCCAGTATATATTTTGCATCATAAAAGGCTCCGCAGTTTTCACAGTAATTTCTATGAACACTGCCGTGTAGTTCGAGAACCTTCTTTGAACCTGCCATTTGATGAAGGCCGTCGATATTCTGTGTGATAACAGCTTTTAGTTTTCCTTCTTTTTCCCACTGCGCCAATTTGTAATGAGCAGCATTGGGTTTAGCATCAAGGCAGATCATTTTATCTTTATAGAATCTGTAAAACTCTTCAGATTTTTGTCTGTAAAACGTATGGGACAAAATCGTCTCCGGAGGATAATCATATTTTTGATTATACAGGCCGTCAACCGACCTAAAATCCGGGATTCCGCTTTCGGTAGAAACACCGGCCCCGCCGAAAAATACTATATTGTTACTATTATCAATCCATTCCTTTAACTGTTTGATTTCATCCATATTTCGCAGCCTCCTTTAAGAAAAAATGACTTCTTTATTATTATATCACAACAAAACTTTATTTTTATCTGCTGTTTATGCTATAATTACGATGTGTGTGTGTAATATTTGGGGGAATAGTATGGACACTAATAACAAAGATTCGGTTGCTATGCCTACGTATGAAGAACTTCTTAGAGAGAATACCGGGCTCAAGCGCAAAATCGTAAGACTAAACAAAGACATATCTCTGCTGTCTAAAATTAATGACAATACCACTATGCTTCGTGACTTTAACGAAGCCGAGGTTATTCGTGCCAATCATGCCAAAAGTAATTTTCTGGCCAACATGTCTCATGAAATCAGAACCCCGATGAATGCCATTATAGGTATGGACGAAATGATTCTGCGCGAATCCACCAATTCAAACATAACAAAATATGCCGACGATATTAAATCTGCCGGCAAAACTCTGCTGTCTATTGTCAATGATATCCTCGATTTAAGTAAAATCGAATCCGGTAAAATGGAAATTCTTCCGGTAGATTTTGACCCCAGGACAATTATCAGCGAACTTTATTCCCTAACCAAAGATAAGACTTCATATAAAGGTCTTACATACCGTCTTGATATTTCACCGGATATACCAAAGACTCTTCACGGAGATGAAATAAGAATTTCTCAGATTATGCTTAATCTGATAAATAACGCCGTTAAGTATACCGAGAAGGGATTTGTTCTTTTGACTGTCAGTTTTTCAAAAGAAACTTCATCCTTAATAATTTCTGTTCAGGATTCCGGAACGGGAATCAAAGAAGAAGACCGTGAGAAACTCTTTGATTCTTTCACCCGACTTCAGGAAACTTCCAACCGTAAAATTGAAGGAACCGGCCTCGGTCTTAATATTACAAAACAACTTCTTTCCCTCATGAACGGTTCTATTGATGTTCAAAGTGTATGGGGTGAAGGTTCTAACTTTACGGTATCAATTCCATGTCCGATTGTCGACGAAACACCAATCGGCAATTTTGAAGAATACACAAAAGCTGTGGAGAAAACCACTTATAAGCCTGTACTTTACGCGCCTTCATGCCGACTTTTGGTTGTAGATGACAATCCCATTAATCTAAAAGTATTTTCATCATTACTTAAGAATACGGAAATCAAAATCACCACCGCTACATCCGGCAATGAATGTCTTCGCCTTTTAAGAAGCAGCAAATTTGATATTGTATTCCTTGACCAGATGATGCCGGGACTTAGCGGTACCGAAACATTGCAAATGATCAAGGAAGAAGACCTTCTTCATGGTGCCCCGATAATTTGCCTTACCGCCGACGCCATAAAAGGAGCTCGGGACAACTATGTAAGTCTTGGTTTTACCGACTATCTTTCAAAACCCATAATCTATACAGACCTTGAAGCTCTTCTTCTTACATTCATTCCGGAAGATTTGCTTGTAAGCGATAGCAATAGCATTTCAAAAAAATTGGAAAACAAGCCCTCAATGCTTATTGTTAATCCTGATACGGATAAACTTCGGGCATTATACGCTTTGCTCAAGGATTCCTTTACGGTTATCCCTCTTAAAGATGATGCATCGGCCCAAAAGTATCTTTCGGGCCATAAAGTTAATTACATACTAAAAGAGGAGGGCAGCAAATGAGATCATATCAGGCCTTTACAAACGAAATAGACGATTTGGATCTTGCTGTATCCAAACTTAAAGAACAGGTTGATACCTTTGACCTTTCTCCCAACACCGGCGGTATTCTGTATTGCGGTTCCGAAGTGGATACCTCTTTGTTATGTAAGAAACTGTGGAACACCTTCCACCTTCCTTTTATTGGCACAACCTGTATCGGACAGTTCACAAGCCAGGGATATTCCGAAGCTTCCATCTGTCTTAATCTTTTTACCGGTGATGATATCTCTTTTGCCGGGGGTATGTCATGCGATTTAACAAGTGAAAATATATACAATGAAATAAAAGAAACCTACTATTCTCTTAAGGAAGATTTAAGTCAGCCGGAAAACATCATAATACTTTATGTCCCATGGATTGGCGGCGTCGTATATGATGAGATTATTGATGCCCTAAGTGAAGCTTCCGGCGGAATTCCTGTTTTCGGAGGAATATGTTCGGACGAATGGGAGTTTGACAACTGCCATGCCATGTTTTCGGGCGGTTCATTTACCAACAGAGCATCCATGCTTCTTGTAGGAGGCAGTTTCAGCCCCAAGTTTGCCATAGCCCACTCTGTTATTGCATCAACCGAAAAAACAGTTACCGTAACAAAATGCGAAGGTTCTACGGTGTACGAGCTCGATGACAAACCGGCACTTGATTATCTTAAATCGGTTGGTCTTGATTTTGAATTCGAAAATGTATTTGTAGACTGTCTGGCAAGTCCTATGTTATTTACCATCAAAACGCCTGACGGTGACAGCATAAAGGTACTTCGTAACTTATTCTCCGTTAATCCCCTGGACGGTTCAATATCCTTTGCCGGCCGTGTCCAGCAAGGGGCCCAAATGGCACTTGCTCTTACTTCTATGCATTCAATACGTGATTCTCTTAAAAAATCCTGCGAAGAAGTATTTACCAAGATGGCAGAAGACACCACCCATGACTATTCCGGTATTTTGGTATCTTCCTGCACCGGACGTTATTCCCTTACGGTGGCTGATAAAAATACGGAATGTTCCAAACTTCTAAAAGCAGTTGAAAACGGCCTTATTGTTTCAGGTGGCTATCTAAACGGTGAATTCTGTCCTACTAAAGGTGAAAACACCGGCAAATACTACAATCTGCTGAATAACGAAACCTTTGCGATCATGGTTTTCTAAAAATAATATGCGATTTGATTAGAATCTCAT
Organism: Lachnospiraceae bacterium; assembly: GCA_045629045.1. Lineage (GTDB taxonomy): Bacteria > Bacillota > Clostridia > Lachnospirales > Lachnospiraceae > JAILLW01. The sequence continues at coordinate 14,229 of JAZQQM010000010.1, read as the reverse complement.
TTTATGCTATATTCTTGTGTACGGGTGTATAGCTATGATGAGATTTTATTTTGTAATTATTGCATCTATTATTCCAATTATATACTTTGTCCTACGATGTCATTATATTGAACATCATTCTGACAATTACTCTTTCAAAGACCGTTACAATCTGGCCCTTTATGCCTGCCGAGTTATTCGCAAACGTTCTTTCATCACAACGAAATTCTTCGGCCAGGAAAATCTGCCTAAGGATGGCGGATACATAATGTATCCCAATCACCAGGGTAAATATGACGCCGTCGGCATTATGCTTGGTCATTCGGACCCATGTTCCATAGTAATTGATGACGAACGTTCCCATACTTTTGTTCTTAATGAGTTTACCCAGATTCTTAAAGGCAAACGTTTGAATAAAGCAGATATTCGCGGACAGATTAAGATAATGCAGGAAATTGCCACAGAAGTTGCTTCGGGTCAAAAATATATACTTTTCCCGGAGGGCGGATACGAAGATGTTACAAGTAACGAGGTTAAGGAATTTATGGCCGGAGCCTTTAAAGCCGCAACCAAAGCCCAATGTCCTATCGTCCCTGTAGCGCTTATTGATTCCTATAAGCCCTTTAGCATTAATTCTCTTAAGAAAGTTACTACACAGGTTCATTTCCTGGCACCTATTCCTTATGATGAGTACAAAGATATGAAAACTCAGGAAATATCAGATTTAGTAAGAGATAACATAATAAAGAAAATAAATGAAGTGCTGGCCTAGGGCTCAGCACTTTTTTTATTAACTATTCTGTAATACAGAATTATTCCGATCCCGCTAAGAATAACGGTTATTGCCAATGCAACAATTGCCGTTATTAATTTTTCACCGCTAAGTGCCGAACCCGAAATGGCGCTTCCTATTACCGCCGGAAGTCTTCCCATCGAACAAATAACAAGAAACATTCCAAATTTCATCTTCGTAAGTCCCGCCACATAGCAAAGAAGATCCTTTGGCGTGCCCGGTATCACAAAAAGAATCAAAAAAAACACATCTCGTTTTTTATCATCTTTTAGGAAACTCAGTTTCTTAATCTCATGTTCTTCAAAATACAGTTCAACAACTTTCCGGCCGAATTTGCGAACAAGTAAAAATACTATGACGCTTCCTATGGTTGCTCCCATAATAAAAAGTATCGTGCCTTCCACAGCGCCAAAAGCATATCCACCCGCCACCTCAATAGGGCCTCCGGGAACAATTGCCACCATAATCTGCAATATAACCATTCCCACAAAGACCAGTCTGCCCAAAATCCCGTTGGCGTCCATCCAAAGCTTAAAGCTTTCTTTATCCATGGCAACTTGATAGGAAATATATGCCAATATACAAATAATGGTTATAAAGATAGCAATTGATGCTATCTTTATAACCTTCTTAAAAGTTTCGTTCATATTATAAATTAGATTAATCCTGCAATATCGATGTTCTCACCTGTTAATCCAACATAAGCGCCATCCTTTGCTTCAGAAGCCTCGGCATGAGCAAGCAACCATTTATTGCAAGCTGTAAGCCACTTATCCTCTTCAGTTGCAGGTGTAAGTGCGGGTACTGCACCGTTAGTTCCCTTAGGAAGAACGATAACTACCTTAAAGCCGTCACCCTTCTTGGCTGAGCAAGGTGCGTAGTGAAGTGATGTCTCGTATACTTCAACAACCTGACCCTTAGTAGCCTTAAAAGCCATAACCTTTGATGTGTCAAGCTTACCGTCCACAATATCATCAGCTTTAGCAAGTAAAAGTATGAAATCTGTAGAACCGATATTAAGCTCGCTGTCACGATGATATTCCAAGCAGTTAAGCTTAGTATTATGTCCGTTACAGTAACCAAGCTGAATAGGCATTCCGCCGTACGCATTGTTCTGAAGCTGTCCAAAAGCCTTTGTATACTCAAGGTCTGCACAACTCATAACATATTCAACACCCTCGGGAAGAGGAGTCTTCTTATCAAGTGCATCCAGCAAATCAGCTACATCGTAACCATCAAGCACTTTACCGTAAGGTGCGAACTCTTTGTCCAAAACTGAATAAATCTTCATAAAATATAGCCCCCGTTCTGCGCTCTAGCGCAATAATTTATTAAGGAGTCAACCTCCAATATTTACTAACACAATACTATCATTACAAGAATTAAGTGTCAAAGATATAAAGTAAATCTTTTAATTCTTTTATATTGTAATCCGGATTAATTCCATGTCCAAATCCGTACCCGGCAAATACAAAAGGGACACCGGCCTTTCTGCAAGCTTCTTCATCCATATGTGTGTCACCTACATACACCGGATTTTTAAGGTTGTAGTCATTTTTAATCTTAAGAATGTTATCTGCTTTAAGAAGTCCTGTATCACCCGGACATAAATGATCCTTAAAGTACAATTCATAGCCTGTTTTGCGATAAAACAGTTCAACATATCCTGCCTGGCAGTTGCTTACTATAAAAAGCGGATACTTCTTTGATAATTCTTCAAGAGTTTCCTTAAGTCCCGGATACTGTATTCCGGCTTCCCTTTCAAGATAAGCATGCTCATAAGAAAAGCACTTAGGTCCGAGTTCTTTACGTTCATCGGCACTCGCCTCCGGCAAAATATCCGCAATAATATCGTCCATAGGAAGGCCAAACAGACCTTTCAAACGGTCTGCAGTAATAATAACATCTGTATATCCATTGTCGGTAAGCGCCTGATTCCAAGCTTTTTCCACTATAGGGGTTGAATCCCACAAGGTACCGTCCACATCAAAAATAACACCATCTATCATCTAAATCTCCTGTATTCTGCACTATACGCAATATTAGTTTGCCAGCAGAAATCTCTTAAGTTCTTCTACGGATTCAACAATATATGTTGCGCCCGCATTCTCAAATTCTTCCCGGTTACCGTATCCGTACAGTACTCCCACAGAGTCAAGACCGCAATTCTTGGCCCCGAAAATATCGTGTTCTCTGTCACCCACCATCAATATTCTTGAGGTATCTTTTTCATCAATGTTCGCGAGTCCATATTCAATAACTTCTGTTTTCTTTGTTCTTGTCTCATCCATGGTAGAACAGGCGCAAAAATCAAAGTATTCATATAGTCCAAAATGCTTAAGTATTTTAATTGAAAACTCATCAGGTTTTGATGTTGCAAGTACAATCTTCCTGCCTGCTGCCTTTAACTCTTTAAGCATATCGGCAATTCCGGCATAAACTTCATTTTCAAATAATCCCGTTACCGAAAAATATTCCCTGTACTTCGTTACGGCATCTCTTGCTTTATCATCATCAAAGTCATAATACTTCATAAAAGAATCTATAAGGGGCGGTCCGATAAACTTAAACAGTTCGCTTCTTTCATTAACGTGAATATTGTAATATTCAAGGGCATGCATTACGGAATTGGTAATTCCCAATGCCGGGTCTGTCAAAGTTCCGTCCAAATCAAACAATATAGTCGTGTATTTATTGTTCATCTAATTCTCCTCCTAATGGTTCTGCCTAAATATACCGCAGCGGACATTTTGATAACATCAGCTATTATAAATGGAATGACCCCTACCCATAGTGCTTCCCCAAACGATAGTTCCATACTGTACGAAAGCCATGACGTTCCTATTACATAAATTAAAAGATTTCCTATTACCATACCAATTATTGAATATCGTATGTTATTGATATCTTTGTAAATTATAATTCCCCCTGCCAGGGTAAATGCAATATATCCGAGAAGGTATCCTCCCGTAGGTCCTGCTATAATTGCAAATCCCGATTTGAAATTTGCAAATACCGGTAATCCTATTACTCCCATAAGAAAATAAGTCAGAACCGAAATGCTCATTCTTATGGGGCCTATCAGATATATCCCCATTGCAATGAACATTGTTGTCAACGAAATCGGAACTGTACCGATAGGAATTGATAATGGTGATACAACACACAAAACGGCACTCATAAGTGCCGTTATTGCCAAATTAACTGTTTTTTTGTCAGCCATAATAGGTTTTTCTTTCTGTTCTGTCCTTACTGTCCATAATGAGTCCGGCTAAAATACAGGCCGTCATACCTATAACCGTTCCCAAAGCGGGTGACTGAATCACAATTCCAAGGGCGGGACCAATAAAAAATCCAATGCACACATACAGCCCAAGCCAGGTTGTTTTAGGCTTAATAATCGAATATTCTTCAATATGATTATCTATTGTCCTGTAAATGTACTTCGCTTTAGTCAAGACTGCAAGTGCTGCATCATTATCGTGATCTGCATATGCCACGATTTCATAAACGCCCCTTTGCATAAAGGCCCAGTCCGTAATCTCTTTTAAAGCTTCGGTTGCATAACCCTTATTACGGTAATCAGAATCAATTTCAAACTTAATCTCGATACGTCCATGAGAAGGCGCGCCGCAAAACCACATCTTACCTATTAATTTACCCCGTTCCTTCTTTTGTCTAAGATATATTTCGTATATCGTAGTAAAACGTTGTTTTTCATCAATAGGAATAATAAATAAGCCGGAAGTTTTCATAAACTTTTATACTTTCTCACCTTTTAACGCCGTCATAAATTTGCTGCTGCAAATAGGGTCCTTACCCGGGAAACCCTTACCGGAAGCATCCTCACCGTCACCGGTTTCTTCATAAGGATTTGAGCTTAGCTTCGAATAGCATTTTGTGCAGTAATGCTTCGTACCTATTGCCACTAACCCTATCGGGGAAAATTCTTTACCGCATCCGTCACATTTAATTTGGATATCTCCACCGTTTCCTCCAACAACATTCTCTAATTCAGCATCATTCAAAAAATTAGTTTTATCCAACATGACTATACCTCCTTGTTCTGAAAGAGACTCTTCTATGATAGTAGTTTATCACGGCTTGTGCAACAAAAGTGCAACAATATAATAAATCAGTTTATTAATCCAAAATGAATGAGTGCTTTGTAAATGCCGTCTTCCCATAAAGGCGTTGTAACATAATCGGCAACGTTCTTAAGGGCTTCTGCGCCATCTCCCATTGCTATTCCGGTTCCTACATATTCAATCATATCTATGTCATTTTTACTGTCACCGAAGCCGTAGGTATCTTTGGGGTCTACACCAAGATATTCACACATAATTCTTATTCCGTTAGCCTTACTGTCACCAATGGGAAGTCCCTCAAATACCCCAATCACCAGATTTTTATCATCTCCGTCATATTGCATGGACTCCCAGCCGTTATCATGCTCTATCCAAAACAGATTCTCAACAAGTCCGTCCTTAAAGGCTTCATAGTCAGAACCTACCAGTACATCTCCTGCGAACTTGTTAACTTCCATATCATCGGTATATTTTTCAAAATATACTATTCTATCCCCCATTTCGTCCACCATTCGGTCAACAAAACTGTCCCTTTCAAATCCTTTTGGGGATACCCAATGTTTATTGGCTCCTTCCAACACTATCGGCACCCTGCACTCAACCGAACGATTAACTATATCGCGAACCATATCCTGAGGAAGATAATTTTCATAAAGTATTTTCCCCTCATACTCAACATGTGCTCCGCATGCAACCACCATACCGGGAAAGCCTATCTGTTCAAGGCTTTCATAATATACATGCCCACGAGCTCGGCCCGTACAAATAATCGGGATATGTCCATTGGCCTTTAGCTTTAATATTGCTTCTTTAGTACTGTCCGGGATAATGCCTTTCCAATCCCAGACGGTTCCGTCCAAATCAAAAAACACTAGCTTTCTGTTCAAAATAACTCCTAACTAATCAAGGGGTATTTCAAGCTTCATGCCCGGTTGTAACACATATGTACCCGGGATAACCGCCTTGTTTGCTTCATAAATTTTCTTCCATAAACCCTGATTCGCATAATACTTTTTGGCTATTTTACTTAAAGAATCATTTTTCTTAACCGTATAATACGCTTTGTCCGGCACAGGTCCGTTAATCTTCGTATTATGGGCATATTCTATATCATAGAGGCCCAGACAGGCATCCATGCCCGAATTTGGGCTGAATGACTTAAGAAGCACCTTGTCCCACGAACCGTATTTTTCATATAAAGACTCTACAGTAGGGCCCATTTCATTTCCGTATTTCTTAAGATTACTTGCTTTAACATCTTTAAGCCCCTGAGGATTATCCTTATAAGCTTCCAATCTGATCTCATTACGAAGTGCCGATACCGCTCTTGCTGTTTCTTCAATGCTTTTGCCTTGCGCTTCCATACTGTTCCATAAATCATACATTCTTTGAAAATCTGCAAGATATGCCACTCGTTCTTCTGTAGAAGATGCAACAAGTTCCGAATCCGAAAAATCATACACCGCATATGTTCCCAATCTTTCGGAATCCGGATCCGGCGAAAAACCATACCAGGCCTCAGGATCATAATTTATATCTTCCATTGCAGACTCATTAAGTCTCGGATCATGAATATAGCTAAAGCCATTAGCTTCAGATGCCTCTGCCGGCAAAACAGATAAGGTTCCTGCACATAATGCCGTTGCCAGGATAATACTGATAATTCTGAACATTTTCTTCATAAGTCTCTCGTCTCCTTTTATTATTATACGATATGCATCTTAACAGTAATTTTAGTTAATACATCACTCATTAATTATATACGATTCCGCGAATTATTATATACTTTATATTAAAATCTTCGTCTGCCAATATTATATTTCCATAACACCCGCTTTTAATACTACCGTATTTATCTTCCAGGCCTAATTCTTTGGCCGGATTTACTGTGGCAGCCTTAATGGCCTTATAAACCGGAACCTTGGCCACCCGAATCGCATACCTCATGCACTCATACAGATTAGTGTTACTTCCGGCTATCGTATTAGGACTTTCTTTAAGAACACACTTGTTATTATTCGATATAACTTCCTGTCCGCCCAGCACATATTGTCCGTCGCCAAGCCCCGTCGCCATCATACTGTCCGATATAAGAATAATTCTGTTTTCATCAAACAGATCAAATACCATTCGGATTATTGCATCATGAATATGAACCCCGTCACATATAAGTTCCACACCGGCCCCTTCTTCATAAGCTGCAAGTATCGGGCCGGGAGCTCTATGATTTATACCGTTCATGGCATTAAACATATGGGTAAGGTGGGTAGCACCTTTCCTATATGTCTCCCGGGCAGTTTCATAATCTGCATCAGTATGGGCAAGAGATATAATAACCTCATCCTTATATTTTTTGATAAAATCTATGCTTTTCATACATTCCGGAGCTAAATCCACCATCTTAATCAGCCCCTTTGCACGCTTTAGCAATCTGTCAAACATTTCCGCATCAAACGGTAAAATATAATCCGAATTCTGTGCTGCGACCTTATTTTTACTTATGAACGGTCCTTCCATATTAATTCCGACCAAAGCCGCCCCTTTGTCATAGTCCTTAACTGCCAAGGCAGTATCAATCACCCTGTTAAGCGCCTCCTCGGGAAGTGTCATTGTGGTCGGCAAAACTGCCATTACTCCCCACGATGCCTCATAATCAAGAATCTTCTTTAAACCCTCTTCATCCGTATTACAAAAATCATAGCCCACCGCTCCATGAAAATGAAGGTCAACAAGACCCGGGATTGCCCAAAGGCCGGTTGCATCAATCTGCTCAGACTCCTTATCTTTCATCCCTTCATCCATATCGGAAATAATGCCGTCGCGAATATATATATCTTTGTAAACCTCTTCATGGTCGCCGATGGCGACTTTTGCATTTCTAATAATCATAAATATGCCAATTCCAGTTTCGAAATAAGATCTTCAAGAATATATCTTGAATCAATCGAAGTATATTCACGAATAATAGGATTTCCCTTGACGTATCGGCTGGATGTATCATCTTCTATAAACGGAGCCTCTACTTCACGGAATTTACCGCACCAGTCATTAAGCGCAACCCCTACCGCAGGAGAATCACCCAGTGACCAGCTTTCGCCTTTGGTCCATCCTGCTTTTTCCGACATATTATAATCAATAAGATTCTCAAAAAGATGTCTTCCTATTCTTCCACAAGGTGATATTCTTCGTTGAATCTCAGCAATACCAATGTTAACAGTCGAATATACCGTTGACGGAATAAGCCATATCTTTGCACCTGAATTAAGAACAAAATTAGCTGCCGCAACATCATTTCCGGCATTAAATTCCCTAAAAGGAGCCTTAACATCACCTGTACCATGAGTTCCGATCCAAACTATAGTTGCTTTATCAATAATATCCGGATATTTTTTGAACGCTACTGCCACATTCGTTATGGCACCCTGGCATAAAATAAACAAGGGATGCTCATCTTCCATGCGGGATTCTCTTACTATAAACTCCACTGCAGGAGAATCTGCACCGGTTATACTGCCATCGTTCATAGGGCCCTCTTCTCCCATAAATGCCGGTGTAGTATTATCCATAAGGCGAAGTATAGTCTTAATCTCATAATAGCTAAGTTTAGTCGAATCAGGTTCATTAAAGTGCTCTGCCGTAATGCCTTTGACAATCAGTTTGGGACTAAGAAGCGCCTGAACTATCGCAAAAGGATCATCCGCTTCACAGGCAGCATCTGTATCAACTATTACTCTTATCTGTTTGTATTCAGGTACATCATATTGCAGATTCATAACATTTTCTCCTTTTGCATTACACCATTATCGTATCATAATCCACTAAAAACCAAAACTTATTTTCCTCTTTATTATAATACAAAAAGAACCTCAAAAGCTCTTTTTAGCAATTGAAGTTCTTAGTCGAGGTGCGAGCCGGATTTGAACAACAAATGACACAATAGATACAGTATGATAAGCGTATAAGAGTATCCTTAAAAACATTGACGCATATCTGACGCACAAAACTACTATTCTATCTCTTGTTCCAATTCATCAAAAATCTCAGAATTAAAAAAATCATAAATTGGCATATCGAGTCCATCACATAGTTTTTTAATTGTTATAATTGACAAATCATGGCGACGAGCATCCATCATACTATAAACCGTTGATGGAGTTACCCCTGATAAATTAGCCAATTCGTTATACTTAATCTTACGTTCTAAGCAAATCTGTTCAAATCGCCTAGTGCATGCTTCTTTAATATTCATGTATATCATGCTATATTTTAAAACGCATTTGCGTATACGCACTTGCGTATTTTATGCCGCTAATATATAATTTAAGCAAAACTAATTTATGGGGGGTATAACCAAATGAATAAAAAGAACTTAATAATGATGATACTCTGTGGGGCAGATGCTATCTTAGGAATTGTGTGCATCATTGAAACACTTATCATGGGTGTCACAAAAGCAAAAATAGCCAATGCATTGATAATTGGTGGAATAGTATCATTATTCTACATTGTTTTTACAATTGCGCGCGCCATTATGGGGCCAAGTATTGGAGGAATTATTCTTTCCATAATTGTAACTTTTGTCGGATTTTGGATTATTTTCATGTTGCTCATGCAAAATATAGTGGCAGGAATTATTCTCTATGTTCTAAATCTTGGTTTTGGCGTTTACGCTTTCTTACATTTGAAGGATGTAAATTAAATATACTTAAATAGGGACTGAAAACAGTCCCTATTATTATGCATTGATATCACTATAATCAACAATGTTCATTGAAGGTACATATTCCAATAATGACTGATTATAGGCATTTCGAAATTCTATATATCTCATTTTTCTGAGATTTTGCTGTTCATTATTACCTCGCCTCGAAGGCGAAGTACAAAATAGCCTATTCTTTTCTCCCCCTTGAATTTCGCATAGATAGAAACGTGAATGCATTGCAGAAAAATGTTCTCGACCTATCCCGCAATTAAGTAGCCAACTATCAAAATCCAAGTTGGATGTAACTATAAAATATTGTCCCGTCCAGATGGGATTATTCCGATTACGGCGATAGACACTCGTCATATAATTATCAGAAATATTAAGTAAATTGGGACAAATGTCATCATCGATAATAACAGCCTCAGTCCATGGCTTAAGATTGTCAAACTTACCGCTACCACCACCACTAACCTTTAACTTCCTAAATGCGCTGAGTGCAGATTCAGCAGCATAAGACTTCCCCGTGTTCGGTTCACCCTTAATATAAACACATAATCTAACTACCTCTATATGCTCATCAACACGTTTCATAACACCACGATAGTATGATTCCTCAATAGTACGTATTTTAGCATTCGCACGAATTGCAAATGCTTGTGATGCGTACCATGCATCAAAATCCCCCAATTCATAACCTAAAGCGTACGCCTGCTCATCAAGCATCGCCAATTCGGCAATAGAGTACTTACGAGATTCCGCAGAAATACGACTATACCCTAATCGTATATGTCTAATTTCCTCTATATTAAGATTCGAAATTAACTCATCTTGTGAATATACTATCTTTCCATCAAGATGAGCCTGTTCGGTTTCATGGGTAAGATATGTAGTCATTGCCGAAAAATCACGCACTGTTTCAACGCCGTGAGCATCCCAAAGCATGTCATCAAGCCCCTTACGATATACAATTCCCAGCATATTGAGAATGGAACCAACAGACTTCTGCCGATTATTAAGAATCTTTATTATTATATGATAATGAGGCTTCTCAAATGCGACGCCCCAAATATCATCATTATTCTGGTCACGATTATGGCAAATACCTATTATATACATTGTCTTCTTATCTTGCGCCCGAATATGCGCTGACACAGTCTTCCATCCATCAACCAATTGTTCGTCATAACATTTAATTGAAAGCGTTCGTACGCTCGAATTCATTGTGTATTTGTGTTTTTTCTTGCTCATATTATTTAATTCCCCGACATTCCGACATTCATCCGACGGGTATGCCGTAGCTCCCCGTCGGCATAAATACTTGGTCTAATGCTAATATCCGACATTCCGACATCATAGTGACATATCGTTATCATCCTTAATCTTGGTCGGAATATCTCTTCCTCCAATACGGGCAGTACCCATATTAACATGTCGTTTTTGTTTTTTTGTTTCGCGTTCAATTGCATTTTCGTACTCGAATATCTCTTTAGATATATGATTACGTACAGTGATATATTCTTCAGTTGCTTTGAATTTTTCCCAGTAAATATCGATTGAATTTAACCACTCTAACCATTCTAGAGCTCTCACATCAACAAATTCCCTATATGCTATATTATCTGCATATGTATCCCATTGAATATCGCCATCTAATAGACGATGCACCTTACATAGATTAGTTAATTCACGCATCTGTTCACTCATATCTTTGGTAATATAGATATAATCATCATCTGGCGGATAATAATCGAAGAATCTACGTCTAATATTATTAGGTGCCCACACTTCACCTTCATGAAGAACCCTTAATCTATAAGGTGCGCACCCGCAACCATTCCAATTTGAAGTTATATTGACACCTTCTAATCCATAAACGTTATATGTTGTATACATTACAATCAACTCCTTTCTCTTTCATGCTCATATGAGCGTTCATTACGTTCGACTATCTCGTATGCTAATTCAAGCGAACCATTATTTAACTCAGTAATCGTATCTACTAACTCATTGTATTGCTTGATTAGTTCGCTACGCTTAGCTAGTTCTTCCGCAATAGACGATTCTTTTTTTAATTCTTCAATGGTCTTGTGATGTTGAATCCCGTGAGTGTTGTATTCAAGACCAAACTCGCGCTTACACATTTCATTAACTTCATTATTAAATTTTTTTAAACGCTCACGCGTTTCGAAGTTTTTTGCATTGATACCTCGCCTATGTTCGCCCTTAGAGTCTATCCACTCAGAATAAGCTGCAACTAATACATGAGCATGCTCACACGATGTCTTAGAGCTACCGTCCTTATCTATATAAGAATGCACTTCATCTTTATGTACAGCCATTCCGCACAGATTATCCTTACCAAAAAACTTTGAGATTAACTCATACAATTTTTTAAAAAATCTGTCGGACTCGCCTTGATCCGTGAGCTCACGGGGACATGGTGCTTCCAACATGCAACCAACTTTACGGTCTTTGGATTTTCTTTTTGGAGGGCAGAAAAAATCAATTTTTCTCACTCTGTCGGACAGAGCTTGGCGCATCTGACTATAATTATCTGCCCCTAAAAAGTAGTTAGTATGCGTTAATGTCCTATCGATTTGCTCATTCGAATGGTGATGTTTCGACCTAGATTCAGTATCTAGGTGAACGTGTAACGCTCCCACCTTACTCATATCTACTTTCAACCAATTGATGCTTGCCATTGATATATCACCTCCTCTCACTCGCAAGCGATAGCAACCTTAGTTTTAAGGTCTTGCACCTAAGACCTTATTCCTACAGATAAGGTTCGGTGCTCTCCGAGGGCACATAAATATCTAATGACACATCTTTTTTTAGATTTTTTATACGGAAAAATTCCTCTATCTCTGCGCGCCTAGCTTCTACATCTAGCCAAAATTGCTTTTCTGCGCGCCTTATAGCTTTGGCTTCTGCCTCAAGAGCTTTAGCTCTATTTAACTTGTCAGACATATTTTTTCCTCCTTTCAGTTTAATTATGAAAGAGTAATTTTCTATAATGACCTTTTTTGAGGCATTTTCTAAAATTACTCTTTCACCTTTACTTTGGAGGTGATGATTAATGGCTAATATGTCCGACACTAACAAAGTAAAATATTGTAATTATTTTAAGTTTGATTTAAGCTTATTCACTAAGGATACTCTTGACGCTATGGAGGAAGACATGAAGAATAGCGTAAAGGTTAAAGTAACAGCAAAACACAATTACAACATAAGGCAAGAAGGAGAACGTTGGCGCACAGAAATTAAATTAACTAATGGAAAAAGGAAAACTCTTAGAGCAGATAATCTTGATGATTTATACCAAATACTATATGACCATTATTATGGTAATAGTAATATTACTCTTAAGACACTTTTTACTAAAACAATTAATAAAGAGTTAGAGCGAAAAGCAAAATCAAATAAGACCATTTTAGAATATACGAAAACTTTTAAGCAGTTTTTCGAAGGTGAAGATATTATATCTATACCTATACATAATATTTCTATCAAGGATTGGATGTTATTCTTAGATAAAGCACACTCTAAAATAGGTAAGAAAGATATATTAAGGGGCAAGAATATAATCGAAAAGCATAGACACGATGATATACACCGTATTATCACAATGATTTATCATTACGCTAATGCTTACGAAGACTTAGGCATTATTAGTCCGTTTGTTTCAATAGATTATACCCAATTCCCTTACTATACTAATGCAGACTCAGATGCAGATTGGTACACACCAGATGAGATTAGAACTCTAAAAGCGACCTTTGATGGTCTTAAGGCATATACAATTCCCATATTAGCAGTAGGAGCTATATTAGAGACTGGAAGTCGTAATGGCGAGATTCGTGCGTTAAGATTTGAAGATTTCCACCTTGATGAAGGATATGTACGTATATGTGGATTGGCCAATCAGTCCATAAGAGAAGAACGGGTTAAGGCTGATTCTGAGATGGGAATGCGAAATATTTCATTAACCGACCGAATGAGATTTATATATCATGAATCGAAAAAAATATCTTGGTCGGAAACGTATCCTTTTGTTAGAGAGCGACAGTATGTAGATGGAGAACAAGTTCTTGTCACAATGCAAGCTGTACAACGCGCTTTAAAGAAGCTCTGCACCTTATCAGGAATACGATACTTACCACCTCATCAGTTAAGATTTGCCAATGCTACTCTTATGGCTCAACAAGGTAGACGCGTTGAAGATATTCAACGATATCTTGGACACACCACCTCTACCATGAGCCAACATTACATTCGCAACTATCAGAAGAGCATACCTATTTCAGGACCGGCTATCTGACGCATGCTGACGCACTTAAAAATAAAAAGCAAAAAGCTCTAAACGTTGAACTATCAACATTTAAAGCTTCTCATTTTAGAGGTGCGAGCCGGATTTGAACCGGCGATGACGGTGTTGCAGACCGGGGCCTTACCACTTGGCTATCGCACCATATTAAATTCCGAATGTCTCAACTATTATAACACAAATCATCGTAACATTCGAGCTCCCCGAGTAGGGCTCGAACCTACAACAACTCGGTTAACAGCCGAGTGCTCTACCATTGAGCTATCGAGGAATATTACGTTGAAGTTAGTACCTTCAAAACTGAACACAGATGATTTGTTCTTCGAACAAATCTTAG
>JAZQQM010000009.1:0-4412 GCA_045629045.1 Lachnospiraceae bacterium | reverse complement strand
CTTTTCCGTATCTCCCATGTGAAACTGCTGATGCATAAGCGCAAGTCTTTCCTTACCGTTTAAGGTCTTGGCTATAACACCTAATCTTTTGAAGTTATTTAAGATGTCTGTCTCAATATGAATAAGTCTCGGCTTGGCCGTTTTCATCGAATCCGCATGAATTCCGAATGTAAGATACTTTGTCTTGGTAAGACCGTTATTACCGGCTTCCATCTGGTGAAACAGCATTGTGCTGTATTCGTCTCTTACACTGTTGAATTCATCCCTCTTATGAGGAATTGCAATGCTTCTTGAAAAGGCTTCAGCGTCTGTTGCCATATTCATAAAGGAAAGTTCAAAGCTTACCGAACTGTCGAAGAAGTTAAGGAAGGAACACCATTCCTCGAAGATCTCTGTCTTATCCTCCTGAAGTGCCAGCTGGTAATTGATGTCCTGGAACTGAATGGTCTTGGTGTAATAATCAAGGCCCACTCTGCAGATACCGTCCTTAAACATTCTGTCAAACGGAATACTCTGCTGCGCAGTTCTCGGAATCCCATCGTTCTTCTTCGCTTCGGCAATTATTGCCTTAATTCTCTTCTGCTCTTCCTTAGTGAGATTTTTCGGCATTTTGAATTCTCGCTTTTTCTCTTTCTTCAGAAATTCGAACAATGTTTTCTACCTCTCTTTCTGCCTGCGCCTGTCTTATAAGCGCTGAATAATAATTATCTGTCTGATAAGGCCTGATTTTCGGCCTTTTGAAATTTGCCTGAATAAAGTGATTTAAATAAACCTCCAGGGGCTGACCGTGCTTTTCATACATGGCCAGGAAAAAGAATGGCATCATAATTACCATCATTACCATAATTGCCACACTGGTTGAGCAGACAAGCTTTATCAAAAAGAATGACGGCACTCCGATGAGCGCCGCCAAACCAAAGCAGATCAGCTGTCTTTTCGTCAGGTTGAACATCACTTTACTCTTTACCTTCGTCAAATCACGAGGTACTGAAATATATGATGCTGCCATAACATTTCCTTTCTCTTTTAGGGAACTATTTTTACACTATTGCTTCACTAAAGTTCCCTATTTAGTGTGCATGCAAAATACTCTTTGCTACCGAACCTGTCTTAAACAGGGTAAATGCCAGGAGAACTGTGTATCCTACAACTCCCCATAATGATCCGATGATGTCGCTTGAGAATGCTACGGACTGAATCAGTACCGCATATATTCCGACACATACCAGAATCAAAAATCCCTGGAATCCAAGGGCGAATAAAGATCTTAAGTAGTTCTGCCCGATCATGCTCTGTTCCTTATTACCAAAGGTTGCAAAGGGAATCGGAGCCAAGCTTACCATCAGATAGATTTCTATCATTCGTGCATATACTATGACAAATATAAGCGCGGACAGTACATACATCAAAAACTGGACTACGAAGGACTCAAGGAAAATCGTAAACAACGATCCTATATCCGTTGCTTCCAGTGTACTTTGAAGTGTTGCAAGCGCACTCGCATCTATTGCCGTGCTTCCGGTGATTATTCCTCCCGCCTGACTGACAACATGCTGCGCCACATCAAATACTGCCATTGTCATATTCATCGTGTTGCTGATAAGTGTAACCGCTATAAAGGTCTTAAATACCCATTTAAAAAAGATCCAGGTTTCAAAATGTGCCAAATTGTTATGGCTGATGACCAGCTGAATTAGTTCGTAACAGGCAATAAAGGTAAGTAACAGGCCGGCAATCGGCATGATTACATTCTCGGAAAGATTCTGAATCATACTGAATATTGCCGGCGAGAAGTTGCTCGGTGTCTGTCCGACATCCGATGCAATCTGTCCTACCTGGTTATTCACGGATGTAAATGTATTCGTGAGGTTTCCCATTATTCCTGATACAAGCAGTTCCTTCAGCCAATCGGTTATTGCCTGAATTACGCTGTCCACTTGTTACCTCCTTCTAAAGAGCCCGAGCTTATACCCGGGCTCTGACTTTAGGTTGCCGATTAAAACAAACCTGAAAGCAAAGGTACAAGAGTAGTTCCGATAAGTGCAACACCGCCACCGGCCATGAGCTGCTTCATACCCTGTGACTTTGCACCGGGGTTATCATTACCGTAACCTTCCATAAGATTTACTACACCCCAGATACCAAGACCTGCTCCAAGTGCGATAACTAATGTCTGTAATACGCCTACTGCGCTCTGAAAAAATGCCATGATTTTGTCCTCCAATTTTTAAATAAGTTTGTGATTTTGGGCATAATAAAAGACCGGTCAGATTATCTCTGATCGGCCTTATCTGCCAAGTTTCGTGTTTAATGCTAATGTTCGTTAGCTGTATTCAATAGATTGTAGGCTTCTTTATTCTGTGCTATCAATTTTCTTGAAATGCTTAGCACGTCCTCATCGGAAGCAGCAATATTCTCATCTACCAGTCTTGCTACTTTTGAAAAGTTCTGATTAGCTTCCGAAATGGAAACCATTGTATTTGTATCTATAGTCATAGGAGCTCCTTTGTATTCTTTTTCTATAGAATAACAAATATTAGGATAAATTCAACCTACTTACTATTGTCAGCCTTAGTTCATTTCGATGACTACATATTCGTCATCGGGTTTCAATATTAAGTTGTGATTAAGAAACTTTTCGATATCGAACCAGTTTCTTTTGTCCGAATCCGACGTAAGCGGATACTTCGGATGTTTGGTCAGATCATACTTGTCTGATAGAAATGGTCTTACGCCACGGATCTGCACTATGCATTTTGATCCGTCCATGACTGCCAACTCATCAATACTCATAAGGTCATGACCCAGTTTCTGATAATTCATGTTGTAGCTCGGTGAGTTACCCCTCGTTTCCCCTGTGTTATACATGTCAATTGTCTCTTTACCAAGAGTAGAATTCAGGTCCTTAAGGGTTGTCTGTTCCGAACCGCCAAGGAATATCTGACTGTCACAGTTGCCTATGATAGTATCAGCATTATCCTTATAGATTGCTTTCAGCTGTGATTTTGCCTGCAGTACCAGAGCCGCTGAAATCTCTCTGGAACGTATTGTTGCCATAAGCTTCTCGAGGTTTGGAATCTGACCGATGTTCGCTGCCTCATCAATAAGGCAACGCACATGCACCGGTAATCTTCCACCGTACACATCGTCTGCTTTCTCACATAAAAGATTAAAAAGCTGCGTGTACACCATCGAAATCAGGAAGTTAAAGGTCGCATCCGTATCCGACATAATCAGAAACAAAGCTGTCTTTTTGTCCCCCAGGGTATCAAGTTCAAGCTCGTCATATGCCGTAATGTCCCTAAGCTCCTTTATGTCAAAGGGCGCAAGTCTTGCACCACAGCTGACAAGAATACTCTTCGCGGTCTTGCCGGCTGCAAGTTTGTACTTGGCATATTGACGAACTGCGAAGTGATCGGGTTCCCTTTCAGCCAGTTCCTCAAACATCAGATCCACAGGATTTTTGAATTCCTCATCGTCCTCTCTGACTTCCATCGCATTGATCATCTCAAGCAGGGTTGAAAAGTTCTGTTCTTCCTCGGGAGCTTCATAATGGATATAACCAATCAACGCTGAGTACAGCAATTTCTCCGCTTTTTCCCAGAACTCATCTCCTCCCTTGCCTTCACCCTTGGTATTGGCAATCAGGGTTGTTACAAGCTTTAAGATGTCTTTTTCATCATGCACATAGGCAAATGGATTGTAGTGCATTGATTTTTTAAAATTGATTGTGTTGAAGATTTTCATCACATATCCGTTCTTCACAAGTGCATTTCCGACTTCATTAACTACCGTACCTTTTGGGTCAGTAACAACATAAGACGAATGCATCTGTAATAGATTGGGCTTAATGAAAAATCTTGTTTTACCGGATCCGGAACCACCTACAACAAGTACATTTTTGTTTCTTGCGTATTTAGGCTCCGGTGGCCGGCCGTTCATTGTAAGTCTTTCTGTTTGGGATAACAGCACATTGTTGGCAAACACCTTGTCTTCAAAGGGTTCTATGTCTTCGTGCGTTCCCCACCTGGCAGAACCGTACTCAACATTATGCCTATACTTCTTGGCATTCTTGCCCTTAAGATACACTGCTAATCTGAGTCCGGCCCCCACAACAATTCCTACTAAAATATCCACAGGATGAAAGCTTGGCATCGGGTTTGAGAAGGCAGCACCAAAGCTTCCTCCGATAATCATTCCCTGCAGTTTCTCGGAAAGGTTACTTCCCGAAGCAATTCTGTATGCTTCTCCTATGTTTGTTGCAAATGCTCCAATCAGAATATAAGGCACATTCAGAATCAGGAGCTTCTTCATATTTACCTTTCTCACAGCTCTCTGTCCTTTCGCTTTTCTTTTTCCTTATGAGGAGTATTGGCCACAATCTCTTTGAACTTTTTAAGTTTCTGAAGAAT
>JAZQQM010000008.1:0-58714 GCA_045629045.1 Lachnospiraceae bacterium | reverse complement strand
AAGTCCTGCTGCATCATCTGCTGCACGGTTAATCTTGTAACCTGAAGATAACTTCTCAGTCGACTTAGACTGTGACTGAGTGTTGACGTTCAACATTCTGTTAGAGTTCATTGCCTGTAAATTGTGCTGTACTACCATATTTTTATCCTCCTTGATAAATGAATAGTCACCTCCGTGTGACCTCAATTGTAAAATGAAGCACTATTGCTTCTTGTATATTATGTATCGGAAGTACTTTCCGAATACTTAATACCTAAATTACAATTTTTTAAATTTTTTAAATTTATTTTTTCTTATCCATATACATGGAATCCGGAATACCGGTGCCTGTCATATTCTTATAATAATTCATTGCAACATTGACAGATCTCTTGGTATCGGCTATTCCCTTGCGTTCTTTAATAAGTGCGTCCGATACGCCGTTTTTAATTCGTTCTTCCAAGGCACTTATGGAAGTACTCACTTCGGTAATCTGAGTAATAAGCCCTTTCATCTGTGCTATTGCCTCGGAATACTCTCCGGAATTGGCTTTTAATTCTTCCGAAACCCTCTCATATACTATCTCAAAGCCCTCATCAAGCTTGGATATCTTTTCGATACATATTTCTTTGTCATCAAACAGTCTGTCAAATTCATCATAATCAGGATCATTGCCCGATATAATATCAAACTGCATTTGACAAATTCTGTATGTTTCATCGAGAACCTTAAGTTTCTTCTCAAGGCTTTCTTTTAAAGCAATAATATACTCTTTACTCATGCTTTGGGTCCTTGTCCGTTAAGTCGCATTACTTCCTTCCAGGTATCTCTTACGGAATGAAGATGTGTGTTTACCTCTTCCAATATTTCCGCATCCTTCTTTAGGTTAGCCTGTACCAGTCTTGAACTAAGATAAGTATATATTTTCTCATACTCTTTAGCTACAGGATACTTCATATCAAGTGTAATACGCAAATAGTCAATAATCCTCTCAACTTTAACTATATGAGTATGCGCTTTTTCAATATTTTTCTCTTTGCAACCCTCTATTGCAATATTACAAAATTTGATAGCGCCTTCGTAAAGCATCAATGTTAATTCAGCCGGTGAAGCTGTCAGAATTTTGGAATTTTTATATTGAGCATAAGCGTTGGGTAAAGCCATTTATCTTAACCTCCGAAGATTAATTTCCTCCGCCGAACAAACCGGCAATTGCATTCTGATTAGACTGCATCTTAGCCATTGCAGACTCCATAGCGGCGAATTTGTCATACCACTTGTCCTCGTACTTGGCCAGTTTATCCTCCATATCAGCTATCTTAGTTGTATAGTCAGAGTAATCATTTTTTAGCTTGATGTCATCAAAGAAGCTTCCGTAACTTCTGGTATCGTTAACTCTGGCAGACATCTTATCCATTCTCTCATACAAATTCTTGTTAAGCTGGCTGAAGAACTTTGTAACCGCATCAGGATCCGATTCTATCATCTGCTGAAGTTTATTATCATTTCCGCTGTATAAGGAATCGTCGGCGTCACCCATGATATGAAGAGCATTCTTCTCGTTATCGGCCGTTTCAAAATATCCGCCTGTTTCCACACCGAAATCAAACAGATACATTGTCTTTCCGCCAATTTCTATTCCCTGATTCATTATTTCCTTAAGAGCTGACGAAAGAGAACTGATAGATGAATCCTTAGCAAGAATCTGGTCCTTCATCTTAGTTTCCCACTGCTCTATTTCATAGTCGGACAAAGCTGCCTTCTCTTCATCCGTAAGAGGCTTATACTTCGTCTTGGTATCGGCATTATAGAGCTTATCCATTTCATTCATTAATTCAGAGTACTCTTTAACGTACTTCTTAATCATGTCATAGACAGCACTTGTATCTTTTGCCGTTGTTAATGTGACTTTTTCACCTTTGGTTTCAGCTTTAGCGGTTATAGTAAGGCCATTGATATCATATACATTATTGCTTGATGTAAATGTTGCTCCGTTAAGAGTAATCGTTCCATCCTGACCGTCAATCTTATTTTTGGAATTAAGGCCGAGGGTCTCAAGAGCATCACCGGAACAGCTAAATTCAAAGTTACCCGCCTTACCGGATGTGTTGGATCCTACGAATATTCTTTGGGTTGAAGCATCAAACTTACAATTAACACCTGCTTTTGATAAATCATTTGTCAAACTTCCCAATGTGGTCTTTTCATCAATCTTAACATCTATCTTCTTACCACCGTCCATCGTAATTGTAACGGTTTGGCCCACCAAATTGGGATCAATATTCTTAAGCAAAGTTCCTGATGTAAACTTATCGGTATCTTTACCAATTTTGTCGCCTGTAAGGTATGCTGTCTGTGCCAATGAATTAACCTCAAGTTCCTGAGTTGCAATCATTGACGAATCAGATGTTGTAACGCTTGCATAAGTACTGTCGGAAACATCAGTCTTATTTTTCATATAAGAAGATTCATATCTCATATTGGAAATAGTACCGAACAGATTCTTAACTTTCTTGTTAAGATCATCCCATGCTTCCTGTTTATATTTAATTGTCATTTGATCTTTTTGAACTTCAGTAACCTTAACTTTCTTAGCTTCCATCAGTTGCGTAATCAAGCCTTCGGTATCAATTCCGGAATACATTCCGGTTACTCTGTTAGTTGCCATATAAGCCTCCTATCTCTTCTCGTCGACCAGTATGCCTGCCATTTCCCAAACTCTTGCGATCATGTCAAGCGTCTTTTCGGCCGGAAGCTCTTTGATAACTTCTTTAGTGTCTTTATCTACAAGTTTGATTGTTACGTAATTAGTTTCTTCATGAATTCCGAATACTGCCTCAGCATTATTCATTTTCTTATTTATCTCTTCCACTGCCTTCTTTATTTTGTCAGAAGTAGCCTGGGCCGAGTCAAGTACAGCCTGAGTATTAGTCTCCGGTTTACCTTGATTATTATCCTGTCCTTGAGAATTCGATTCCTGTGATTCTGTAACCTTTGCTGTAGTAGGATCAAAAGAAACTGTTGATTCCGATAAAGCAACCTCCGTGTCTACTGTTTCGGGTTTTGCTGTAGGCTTAGCTGCAGGTGTTTGTTGTGCCTGGTAAGTCATTGCACTGCTGATAGGTTCGATTGCCATAATAAATCACCTCCATGTGAATCCAATACATCAATATTGCTATTTGGCATGCTTGATATGTGTATCCGCGCGACGTGCACATATAGACAGCCCTTGTTATCTGACATATATATCGGAACAATTTTTATATACTTTATAGATAAATTAAAAAAAATTTAATTATTTTTTACCCAAAGGTAACTTTTTTTGGTACTGTATACTTATAAATACACCCAAATGAGGTAAAACTAACTATGCGAATTCAGTATTTAAACGGCGGTCTTGCCAACCAGGTATTCCAGTATATCTTTTACCGTTATGCCCAATTGAAAAGCAATGACCTGCATACCTGGTATCTTGATGATTCCTTTTTCTTTTTCAAAAACGCCCACAACGGTTATGAACTTGACAAGGTTTTTGGTCTAAAACCCAATTTGCTTAGTCAGCAGTTTGATTCCGACGTATGGGACGTTTTCATCGAAAACCGAAAAAACGGTATCGGGACCGCTCAAACCATGCTGGATCTTGGATTCCCTATCAAAATGATATCCGAAGCCTCAAATTACAGAACAGATAACCCCTTCCACGGTGAAGTATTAACCCTGCCCTGTAACAAATATCATCCGGAAGTTTTGGACGTTCAGGGTGACTTCCTATACTACTTCGGCTATTGGATTAACAAAAACTGGTTCTCCACGTATAAGGACTT
The DNA here is from genome assembly GCA_045629045.1 of Lachnospiraceae bacterium. GTDB lineage: Bacteria > Bacillota > Clostridia > Lachnospirales > Lachnospiraceae > JAILLW01. The sequence goes on along the minus strand of JAZQQM010000008.1, from coordinate 54,911 downwards.
ATTCCTCGAAGAACTGTCCTTTGCACCCATAACGGATGAACTTAACAAATCCTACGAGAATAAAATTAAAAGTACACTTTCCGTAGGCATTCACATAAGATGCGGTGACTTCATTAAATTAGGAGTTGCCCTCACACCGGATTACTATAAAACTTCTATTTCGCAAATTCTCGAACCCTATCCCGAGGTCACCTTTTTCGTGTTTTCCGATGACATTAAATGGTGCGAAGACCATATAGAAGAATTAGGTTTGTCCGTGCCCAACGAAGTTGTTTTCGTAAAAGGTAATTCTTCAATAGTAAACTACATCGATATGCAGCTTATGAGTATGTGCAAAGGACTTATTATGTCCAACAGCTCATTCTGCTATCTTTCAGCTTTGCTTAATACCAATTTGCAATTTTACATTAACCCGCTTTCATATAGAGAACTGTAATTACAAAACCAGTTTTTTCAATTGCGCAGAATATTTAAATCTTTCTTTAGCTGCTTTGGTTCCCAAGGCAGCTATTTTATTGCGCTCTTCCTCATATTCCAAATAGTAATGAATTTTGTCCATAGCTTCATCCAGATCTCGAAACATTACCACTTCTTTATCTTCTTTGAATAATTCGGCTATTTCCGGTTGGTAATTACTAAGAACAAATCCTCCTGCTGCCATAATATCCATCACTCTAAGTGGCACCCCCGAATGAATGCTTCTTAACGAAATATTTAAGTTTATCCTGCTTGCATTAAATACACATGGCATCATATCCGAATATCCGCAGGTCCCGTAATTCTTAATATCAGTTTTGGACCCGGTATACAGTCCAAAGCGTATACTTTGATCTGCAGCTATTTCATGAAGGAGCCTGTCACGTTCCATAATCGTAAGTTTCTTCTCAAATACCGACGGCATAAGAATATCAAGTGGCTCATCATTATAATCTTCTCCGAGCGCAAGTCCCAGACTGTTCATAGCAACCGCAGCGCCCACCAGATCATCTTCGGCTATATCTTCATAGGAAGGTGTCAGGTTATACTGTCCGGAATATTTCTCTATATATGAAGTAACAGATGTGGGAACCTCATTGGGATAAAGCATATCAAAATAATTATGTTCATCCGTATATAGTGAACCCACAAAGGAAACATCATATTTGTATTCGTCATTGGAGACAAGTTTCTTTCGGTTCCTTATTATCGCCTCATCAAATTCTTCAACCGAGGCTGCTAGTGGCAGATGAAATACAGTATTAATTCCACGGGCCTTTAAAGCATCAGCCATAGACTTATCAAATATTCCGATTCGGTTGCAGGGCAGAGACAGTGTTTTTGCATAAAGCGTAAAGTGCGGGCAGTCATAAACCCAGGAATAATATGTGGTCTTGGTTGCATCACACACCATGGAAATAATCGGAAAGTAATTAAACGAAATCACACCTTCGGCATGAACTTCATTTATCTTCATTATCATCTTTTGGGCCAAATCAATGTCACGGGTATAATTCATACACTTTTGACTAAAAGTGATTATCTCATGACCGGATTTGATTAAATTCTTGCGAAGCACTTCCTCGTTATTGGCGCCCCATAAATATAGAAGTAATTTCACTTAGTCTGTCGCTCCATGTATCCTTTTGAACCTTTGCATAAGCGTTCCGAACTATTCCGTCCCGAAGGGATTCATCTTCCAAAACTGTTTTTACCTTATTAACAGCCTCGACATAATTCATACCGTTCCAAAATAAAATATCTTTATTATCAACGAACCTCTCGCCCAAATACTCGCTGTAATTGCTTAATACCACAGTTCCGTTAAGCATTCCGTTAAATACACGTTCATGGGCGCCGGAAGCAAAATTCGGATGGTCGTTAATTAACACCTTACTTCGGCAAATCATATCCATGCATTCATCGGGAGAAAATTTTCCATGAAATGTAATGTTATCAGGATATTTATCCGTCACTTCTTTCCATCCATCATCACCGCAAATATGTATTTTCATTCCTACCATAGCCAGTTCTTCTATCAGGCGTTTTCTTCGAATTGCCTGAAAAGCCACTCCCATTGTCTTTAGTACATATTCCGTAAGCACAAGGTATTCTTCAACCGAAAACGTATACCCATAATACTGTGTATACGCTTTTACAACATCCTGTGGTTCTTTATTTGAATCATTCTTATAATATTCCAACAAGAACTTATAAAACTGTTGTGAATCGTGTTCAAAAGGCAACGGTGGAAAATTAATATCGTCATCATTAAAGAAACTTCCCGCATACAAAATATCTATATCTTTATCATAATTCATTCCGCCTTTGTCCATACCACCATGGGGTAAAAACAAAAATGATTTCTCAACCGTAGGAAATAATTCTTTCAAATAATCCGCATGGTATCTGTCAATGCACGCTCCGTAATATCCCGTATAATAATCTCTGCTTATTACAGGTATATAAAACGCCGGATGATCTACCATTATATTAACAATCTTTGCTCCGCGGCTCTTCCAAATATCAAAAGAAGTCCCCAGATTATTAAAAGTAACAACCAGCGTGTCTTTATCAATCTTATCCACGATAGGCAGCAACGTCTCTTCAGGATTGTTAATATCAAAGACCATAACCTCATCGTGACCTTGGGCCATTGCATCTATGAAATAATCAAGCGTTTCCAGTTTCCCTTTAATCAGAATTACCAATTACTGTTCCTCCAAAACCTCTTTAAGAATCCTTGCCACTCTCACCTCATATGTATGAAGTTTCTTAACCTTCTCATAACCGTTACGGGCAATTTCTTCCCGTTCCTCGTCATGGTCCTTAAAATAACTGATTAATTGCAGACAGTCTTCCTTTGTCTCGTAACATAATAGATCTTCACCAATTTCGAAATACTCCGGGATTTCTGCCTGATAATTGGTAAGCAGCAATCCACCACAGCCCATAATATCCCATATTCTCTGAGGCAGGCCGGTTTCTATGCAGCGCATTGTATGATTAATATTTATCTTGGAATGTCTAAAGATATCAGGCATTCCTTCATGTGTTGTCACGCCCTCATGTATCTTAAGATTATCGCTTATAATTCCGTCATTTGAACTTCTGGTAAATAAATCGATTTTTATATTTTTGTTCCCCAGATAATTAAATAATTCTATTCTGTCCCGGGCCGATAATTCAAAGCCCATAATATTCTCAATCGCGGCATATGTATTAATATCAATAACAGGATCATCTATGGAATATTTATCAAAGAATTCGGAATCCCCTTTGCGTATAGCTTCGATTATTCGCTTTCTCGGTTTTTCATCCTTTACAATCTCATTAAAAATCGAAAGACCTCCCAGCAGCTTCTGAGCTGCCAGCAGAGCATCAAGATAACCCTGTTCCGACTCTTCCAGTTTAAGGTTTCGATACAGGGATTTTTCCGTATATAAGGAGCCCACGAAAGAAACATCATATTTATATTCGATATTTCCAAATGAGGGTTCTCCAAGCACATTGTTCCAACGCTCCGTATTTGTTCCCAAAGGCATATAAAAAATTCCCGAAGGATTTTCATCCTTAATTGATTCATACTGATTATAGTCGAACAAAAATATACGATTGCAGGAATTGTGAATAGTTTCGGAATAGATTTCAAGCACGGGGCAGTCTACGCTAAGCGCAACATACTTAACGGACAGTTTCTCGCATATAGACGAAATATAAGGAAAATAATTAATGCTGAATACAAATTCAGGCTTATTGGCAAGAATCGCCTCGCCCAGAACTTTAATACGGGTATCGGAATCAATGGACTTATTGGTAATCTCCATATCTTCTTCGATAACCGTTATATTAAACTTTTTGAATGCGGCAATAAGATCAGGTTCAACTATACTGCCGTATCTGTGAAATACAATATTCATTAAGAACAACTCCTTTAGGGCTTCTATACACATTTAAAGCAATTACAATCAATTATGTGCTAAAATGTTAATGTACACACCCGATACGTATATCGGCAGGTACCGTATCAAAATAAACCGTGGGGAATGAATAAATGCAAAAATTACGCAAAAAAATATTCAATATAATTCAAATAGGTAATAAATCCGATGCATTAAGTAAATTCTTTGACTACTTCATCGTTTTTGCAATTATCATTAATCTAACGGTAACTTTGCTTGATACCTTTGATGAAATGGCTCCCTATACCGGCATCATAGATATTATCGAGCTTGTCACCATCATAATTTTTACCATTGAATATATCCTAAGAATCTGGACTGCGGATCTTCTTTTCCCCCAAAAAAGCCGTGGAAGAGCTATTCTTGCCTTTGTATTTTCTATCTTCGGATTAATCGATTTGCTGACCTTCCTGCCTTATTATCTTCCTATCTTTTTCCCGGCAGGTGCTGTTGCATTCAGAATGTTCAGAGTAATAAGAATTTTCCGGTTGTTTAAGATCAATGCCCAATACGATGCGTTTAACGTAATTCTTGATATTATTAAAGAAAAGAAGAACCAGCTTATTTCTTCCATGGTTCTTATTGCAATATTTCTTATTTTCTCATCACTATGTATGTACAGTTTCGAACACGATGCCCAGCCCGAGAGCTTCGCCAATGCCTTTTCCGGTATGTGGTGGGCAGTTTCGGCACTCCTTACGGTAGGTTACGGTGATATATATCCTGTTACTTTCTGGGGGCAGTTCTTCGCTATCATTATAGCCTTCCTGGGCGTAGGAATGGTGGCTATCCCCACCGGTATCATAAGTGCAGGTTTCGTCGAAAGATATACTAAAATCAAAACCTACAAAAGCTCCGAACATGAGCTTCAGTTCGTTGTGTCGGAAGTACAGGAAAACCATCCCTGGGAAAATCAGAAGATTAAAGATATCGTCTTCCCGCCTCAGCTTATTCTTGCCATGATTCTTCGTCACGGCGACGTTATTATTCCTAACGGAAATACCGTCCTGTATACGGATGACAAGCTTGTTATCGGTGCTAAGAATTATCGTGATGATGTTGATATTTCCCTTAAGGAAATAGTAGTTGAAGAAGATAACGAATGGGTAGGACAGCGAATCAAAGAGCTTGATTTGTCCAAGAACGAACTCATTCTTATGATAAGAAGAGTAAACAAAACCATCGTCCCCAATGGTTCAACCATTATTAAAAAGGACGATGGCATTATTCTTATAACATATTAACTTATCTGTACTCGGCCATATCTATACCGTCTGCGCTACAGTTAGCCAAATGATATTCTTTGAGCATTCTGGCGTCACATACCTGTCGATGTTCCATTTGCTGTCCGAACATACTGTTTGCTTTGTACAAAGCGCGTCTTTCATCACTAAGCTGATGAGCCAGCCAGTCGTTTGACCTGTCTTCCATCTGAGTGTGGGTAGCTTTTTCGGCCTTATAGGTTTTGCGCCCCGCGCCGCCTGCATATACATTTCCAGCACCGGAAGGTTCCCTGCTAGGCGTATTGAATGCTGTGCTTGTCGAAGACGAAGGCTGTGAAATATACGGCATCTTATTGGCCGGAGTAACTGCTTTATCACTGGGTCTGTTTGCTGCAATGTTTTTGTTAATAAACTTTTTAACAAATATTATAATTATTGCAACCCAGACAATTACTCCTATTAATCCTTCCATGAAGTTCTCCTACTAAAATTTTAACTACTTACGAACTGTCTCTGTGATTGCTGTAACTGTACCTGCTAAATTAGCGATATCCGAAGGAACGATAATCTTAGTAGCCTGGCCGTTAGCCATATTCTCGGCTGCCTCAAATGACTTAAGTTTAAGATATCCGTCCGAAGGAGCTGCTTCGTTAATGAGTTTGATACCTTCAGCTCTTGCCTTCTGAACTGCAAGTAATGCTTCGGCTTCACCCTGAGCCTCACGAATCATCTTTTCTTTAACAGCATCTGCCTTAAGAATAGCTGCTTCCTTTTCACCTTCCGCAAGTGTAATTGCTGACTGCTTCTCACCTTCTGCAGTAAGGATTTTTTCTCTCTTTTCTCTTTCGGCTCTCATCTGCTTTTCCATCGCTTCACGGATAGTTGCGGGAGGCTGAATATTCTTAACTTCTACACGGCTTACTTTGATTCCCCACTTATCAGTAGCTTCATCAAGAATTGATGTAATCTGACCGTTGATTGAATCTCTTGAAGTAAGTGTTTCATCAAGTGTCATAGAACCGATGATGTTACGAAGAGTTGTTGCCGATAAGTTCTCGATAGCTGCGATTGGTCTTTCAACACCGTATGTGAATAACTTTGCATCAAATACTGAGAAGAATACAACCGAATCAACCATCATTGTAACGTTATCTTTGGTAATAACGGGCTGAGGCTCAAAGTCTGCAACCTGCTCTTTTAAAGAAACCTTCTTGGCAACTCTGTAGATAATCGGGATTCTGAAGTTAAGTCCGGCACTCCATGTTGAAGAATATTTACCGAAACACTCGATTACCCAAGCGCTTGCCTGAGGTACTATGCTGATACATCTGCATAAGAAAATAATCAAAATGATTACTAAAGCAATAATTACAATTGTTCCAACTTCCATTTAATATTTCTCCTTTCACGATCAGCCTTAGCTGATTCATTGAAATCATTATAACATATATATTACGCTCCATAAATCGCCAATTAAGCGATTTAGTCTATGCTATATCATCAAGTTGAGCGGTATAAAGCTTATAATATGCTCCTCTTGCCTTCATAAGTTCATCGTGAGTACCGCTTTCGACTATTCCGCCCTCATCTATATACATAATTTTGTCACAGTTACGAATCGTTGATAATCTGTGGGCAATAATGAAGGATGTACGTCCCTTAAGCATGGTATCAAGACCTTTTTGAAGAGCTCTTTCGGTTTGAACATCAATGCTGGAAGTGGCTTCATCAAGTACCAAAATAGCAGGGTTTGATATTAAGGTTCTGGCAAAAGATATAAGCTGTCTTTGGCCCTGGGACAAAGATGCACCTCTTTCATGCACTTCACTTAAATAGCCGTCGGGAAGTGATGAAATAAAGTCATCGGCGCATACCTTTTTACTTGCCTCTATTATTTCATTCATAGTGGCATCCAGCTTACCGTATCTTATATTATCCATAATTGTTCCGGAGAATATAAAACTGTCCTGAAGCATAATTCCCATCTGAGATCTTAGAGACTTAAGGGTAACCTTTGAAATATCCACATCATCTATAAGAAGCTGTCCGGAATCAAGATTATAGAATCTTGAAATCAGATTAACTATTGTCGATTTGCCGGCTCCCGTAGGGCCTACAAGTGCTATGCTTTCACCCGGATTAACGGTAAAGGAAACATCATGAAGTATCTCTTTGCCCTCTTCATAAGAGAATTTAACATTTTTGAATTCAACCTTACCCTTAATAGGCGGCATAACAATTGCATCAGGCACATCATCAACCGTAATCTCCTCATCCATCGTTTCGAAGATTCTCTCAAGGTATGCGATGTTGTTTATGAAGTTATTAAAAATATTACCCAGGTTCATAATGGGTTGCCAGAATCTTGAAGCATAGCTCGAGATTGCTACAATAGTTCCCACAGATTTATTACCCGCACCGAAAATAATTAATCCCGCTATAAAGATAGCAGCTCTTATAAGAACCGAAATCGTATCGATTCCCGGCCATACAGCATTGGAGTAACGAACTGCCGTCATCCATGTTCCTCTGTAATCTTCCGTTAAATCATAAAAAATATCGGCGTTTTCATCTTCTCTGGCGAACATCTGAGTAACCTTGGCACCCACTATATTCTCCTGAAGATAAGCATTAAGGTTAGAACTCTTATTGGAAACCGCCTGCCATGCCTTACGCTGCTTATTCTTCATCCACAGCATAAATACCGCAAGCACCGGCACGCCGCACAGAACCACAATCGAAAGCTGTACGTCCACCGACAGCATAAATGCGATAATAAAAATAAGATTGATAACCTCAAGAATTATATTAATAAGTCCGTTGGAAAGCATATCCGATACGGAATTAACATAGTTAACAACTCTTATCAAAATCTTTCCGTGAGGACGGTCATCATAATATTGGAAGCTAAGCTTCTGCATATGTGCAAACAAATCTTTACGAATATCGTAAATGATTGTCTGGGATACTTTGACCATTATCTTGGAACGAATCGTTACAAAGATAACGCTCACCGCATACACTCCCACCAGGAGAATACCCAGCATAATCAAAGTACGCATATCTTTGTCCGGTATTACTTCATCAAGTGCCTTCTGGGTAATGATGGGTCCAAGAAGCGCCGTAGCTCCGCCCACTGCACTAAACAGCAATGCAACTATCATCTGTTTAAGATATTTTTTGATATATGAAGAAGCCCTAAGAAGGTGTTTTATATCAAAGGGTTCTTCAAGAACTTCATCCTTGCGATAAGTGTTTTTCGTGCTCATCAATAACCACCCTTCCTGTCTGGAGACACACCAAATCATAATAATAACCGTGGTTGGCTATTAATTCTTCATGTGTTCCGTCTTCTATAATTTCACCGTTTCTTAAAATAAGAATTCTGTCTGCGAACTTAGTCGTTGATATTCTTTGTGCGATAATAAGCTTCGTACACTCAAAATCAAGGTGCCTTAAGGCATGCTGTATTTCTTTTTCCGTCTCCATATCAACTGCCGATGTTGTATCATCCAGTATCAGAATCGAAGGTTCTACAGCAAGAGCTCTTGCCAAAGATATACGCTGCTTCTGTCCACCGGAAAGTCCCACACCGCGCTCGCCTATAATTGTGTCATAGCCTTCGGGCATCTTTGAAATGAAATCCGAAGCTGCCGAATATTTGGCATACTTAATAATATCGTTAAGCGACATATGTGCCACGCCGTATGCAATATTACCCTCTATAGTGTCCGAATACAGAAGAACATCCTGAGTGGCAAGTCCGATATTACGTCGCAAGTCTTCCAGTCTGTATTTATTTATATTAATATCATCAATCAGTATCTGACCTTCCGTAGGCTCGTAGAATCTGGGAATCATCTGCACAAGCGTGGTCTTACCGCATCCTGTTTCTCCCATAATCGCTATAGTCTGTCCGGGCTTTGCGGTAAAAGATATATTTTTAAGCACATTTAGCACACCGTCCGAATACATAAAGGTTACGTTCCTAAATTCGATCTTACCCTTGAATCTTCCGGGATTCTCTACCGGTTTTTCCGGATCAACTATCTTAGGTTCGGAATAGTAAATCTCCATAACCTTATCGGAAGCTGCAGAGAATCGCTGGAACTCGTTCATAATATTACCAAGCAATCGCATGGGATTTGCAATTGCCCATATAAGTCCCGAAAAGGCAACGTATTCACCCATGGTAAGTCCACCGTTAATAATAAAATATCCGCCCACAAGAAGTAAGATAACCGGCAGAATATTGCAGCAGGTCTCTACATATGGGAAGAACTTAAGCCAGGTCATATTTGTTTCTTTGTTTGTTTCACGATAAGTGGTGTTTGCCTTATCGAATTTTTCGATTTCATAATCTTCTCTTGCGAAGGCTTTTACAACACGGTTACCGGAAATATTTTCCTGTGCATCCGTATTCATCGAAGCAAACTTCTCACGAAGAAGTGCATGCATGGGAGCAACCTTTTTCTTAAACAAAACTATAATAATGAAAATCAGCGGTGAAATAACAAGAATAGACAATGCCAGCTTTACATTCATTACCATAAAATAAATTGCCGCAGCAGAATAAAGAGTAACAGATTCAATAATGGCTCTTATTACCCAGGCAATATTATGGCGAACCGCATCAAGGTCACCTGTCATTCTTGTCATCAGGTCACCTGTTCTGTAAGTTCCGTAAAAGGTCATATCCTGATGTTCAATTTTTTGAAAAAGGAAATTACGAACTTTGGACAGTACATATTGTGACACATGTTCATATGCCATACAGTCAAAATAGACCACCACTACCCTAAAGACAGTCAGTCCGACCATATAACCTATGAGTGTATAAAACAGCGTACGTTGCGTATCTATTTTAGTAGCAACATCGCCGCCGCTTAAAAAGATATCAACAATCTGTCCTGAGAAGTACGGAACAACAATCTGCATGGAAGAATAAATGATTGTTCCGATAATTCCAAGAATAAAAACGACTCTTCTCCCCTTCATGTTTTCCCAGAGCCATTTTAGCTTTGATCTGCGATTATTCATAATTGTTATCCTCTGAAATAATACCAACTAAACTTAATATTAACTCAGAATCCCGCAATAAAATATGGGGAAATTTCAAATAAATAGCGGATTATTTCAATCTAAAATAATCCGCCTGTTCAATACCATATTGTATTGTATATCTTTACTCGTGTCTTAAAGCTTCAATAGGGCTTAATCGCGCCGCTTTCTTGGCAGGATAGATTCCGAAGAAAATACCTATGGCGCATGAGAACATGGATGCTGCTATTACCGTTCCTGCTCCGATGGATGCCTGGATATCAAATGCGCTTCCCAAACCTATTGCACCCAAAACTCCAAGCACAATACCCACGACACCGCCTATCAGTGTAATAATTCCGGCTTCTGCCAGGAACTGCCACATAATATAGTTTGTTCTGGCACCCAGAGATTTACGGATACCGATTTCTCTTGTTCTTTCGGTTACGGAAACAAGCATGATATTCATAACTCCGATACCGCCTACCAGCAAAGATATGGCTGCAACGAAGGAAATGAATATTGTAATGATGCTCATAATACTTCCCAGCTGATCGGTTACGTCCGCAAAGTTCTCCATAAGAATCTGGTTATCACCCTTACAGTGATACTTGTTCTCCAACAGATTAACTGCCTGCTTTGCAACCTCTACTGAATATTCCGCGCCCTCGCAATAAATATAAATAACTCCTATATTACTTATATTAAGACCAAATTTGTTGGCCATAAATGAAAGTGGCACTTCAATAGTTACGGAAGTTACCGTACCTCCGTCAAGCATCGCTATAAGACCTGAGGAGGAGGAACTTCTTACACCGACAATTGTAATATCCTGTGCAATTCCCCACAAGGTGCCTTCAACTGTCATTCCAACCACATCCGTAGTACCGAACAGAGCCTTTGCATCCGCATCAGTTATAACACCCACTGCCGCACCTGAATCATAATCGGACTGATCAAAATATCTTCCCTTAAGCATAGGTTCCTTGGAATTATAGTAGTAACTTGGGGTACCGCCTGTCAGGTTCATATCTATTGATATCTTTGGGCTTACCACGGTTCCCCAGGAATTTAATACCGGAGAAGCACCATTGATATGGTCCAATCTGTTGGTCAGTAATTCAACGTCCTCCATATTAAGAGTTACATATGTATCTTTTCTTGTAGAATCAACATACAAGGCAACCTGGCCGCCTGCCAGTCCTTCAAGTTCCGTATTAACCGATTCCGTAACACCGTTACCGATTGAAATAACCATGATAACCGATGCAATACCGATAATAATACCCAGCATGGTAAGTACGGAACGTCCGCGATTATGCTTTATATTCATAATCGCTATTTTAATGTATTCAATAATCTGTCCCATAATTATCCTCTTACTGAGCTATTGCTGTTACTGTCATTCCTTCGGTTACCGTATCCGGAAGTTCTGTAATAATCTGATCTCCCTCCGAAACTCCTTCAAGAATCTGCGTATTTACATCATCCGAAAGACCTATAGTAACATGAACTTTGGTTACAATGCCGTCTATTACCATATTAACGAAAGCTCCGTCCACATCGTAGTTAACCAGTTCATTGGCTACCAATATTGCATCCTTTGCTTCACCAACTTTAATCTGCGCTTTACCGTCTATTCCAAGAACAATATTATCATCAGGATTATCAAGCTTAATCTGAGCACCTACTACAGTAGAACCGGACTGATTGGTTTCGGCCATCTTATTAATATGAGAAAGCTTACCTATATAGTCCTTACCGTTAATTGTAACTGTGGCTTCCATACCTTCGCTTAATGTTTCAAGGTCAAATTTCGTAAGCTTAATTTCAACCACAACATTTTCCATGCTTTCGATGGTAACAAGTTCCGTGCTCTTGGAAATAGGTGCACCCTTGATGGTATTTAATTTGGTAACTACTCCGTCAAATTCGGCTGTTACGCCACCCTTAACATCTTCGTAGGCTTCAAGGGTTTCTTCTATTTCAGCCACGCTCATCTCATAATTGGCTTCAAGTTCTTCCTTTGCCCCCTTAGTCATGGTAGAATCCTGGGAACCGCTCTTTTGTGATTTCATTTCGGACTTAAGTGTCTTTAAATCATTAAGAATCTTGTTCGCATCCTCAAGCTCTTCCTGCATATCTCTAAGTTCCTTATTATGCTGCTGCTCGTATGCATTTTCCTGAATTCTCTTTTGAAGTTCAACATATTCTTCATCATAAGGAGAATAGTCAAGCAGCGACACGTTAAGCATTGCGCCTTCATAGCTTAATGCCGCCTTTTTATCTTCAATTTTCTTTTCAAGTTCATCTATATAATTTTCTGCAAAAGGAATCTGTTCATCAAGTACCGGCAAATTCGTAAGTGCTTCACTTAACTTTGATACAACTCTGTTGTTTGATTCAATTGACTTATTGTAACCGCCGTCAGTAGCAGATTTCTTTAAAGTTGTTGTTTCAATACTCTTGTTTAATGTCTCTTCATCATAAGTAAAAAGAACGGTTCCTTCCGTAACGAAGTCTCCCACAGCGACGTTAACATCCCCTACCTTACCTTCAACAGGCGCATAAACCACTGCTTTATCCAATGATTTGATAGGGCCCGAGGCGTCTATGCTTTGAACAATATCGCCTTTGGTTGCTGCAGTTGTATATACCACAGGGGGGGTATTTGCTGCAATAATGTTTGATATCACAATCCAAAGCACAATAACTGCGACTATTACACCTATAACAATTCTCCTTCTCTTTTTCTTTTCTTCCGGAGTACGCTGTTTCTTTTCCTTGTGTTTCTTAATCTTCTCAGCTTTCTTTTCAAGCCTTTTTGCTTTTGCATCGTTTACTTTGATGCTGTCGGCATTTTCCGTAATTTCCTCACTCATTACTGTTGTTTCTTCCTTTTTCATTTTAAGCTCCTCAAATTAATATTCTCTATGTCTATCTGGTAAAATCTTCAACAATCTTACCATCACGAATTCTTATGTTTCGTTTGGCAGATGCTGCTATTTCATTATCATGAGTAATCAGGATAACCGTTCTTCCTTCCTCATGCAATCTTCTTAATATATCCATTATTTCTTTGGTAGAACCGGAATCAAGGTTACCTGTAGGTTCATCCGCCAGAATAATGGGAGGTGCCTGAGCTATCGCCCTTGCTATTGCAACTCTTTGCTGTTGACCGCCTGACATTTCCGCCGGGCGGTGTGTACCTCTTTTTTCGAGTCCTACTATCTTTAGGGCATTAAGGGCCAGCTCTCTTCTTTCCTTTTGGCCGACGCCCCTGTATATTAACGGAAGTTCAACATTCTCTACAGCAGTTAAATTAGCTATCAGATTAAAGCCCTGAAAGATAAAACCTATTTCCTTATTTCTGATGTCGGATTGTTCATCATCTGTCAATGTCGAAACATCCTTACCGTCAAGAATATAGGTACCGCTTGTAGGAACATCAAGACATCCTAACATATTCATAAGTGTTGATTTACCCGAGCCTGACTGGCCGATGATGGCGACGAATTCGCCTCTGTTGATTGTAAGAGAAACATTATCAAGTGCTCTTACTTCATTCTCTCCGGGATTGTATATTTTACACATATCCCTGATTTCAATTAATCGATCCATACTATCCTCACATACTGCAATATCTTTCCTCAAAAAACTGCCATCACATTACTCTGTGATGGCAGCTTCGTCATAATGCAATATTAATATATAACTCTTTACGGATATTTGACAATAAATATCGGATTAAAAAATGATTAAGAAATTATTAATTTGCCAATTTTTAGTTGGTGTAGTTATCGAAGTATCCCTGAACGAGAACAACAGGTGTACCCTTATCTCCGGAACCCGATGTTAAGTCACAAAGAGAACCGATAAGGTCTGTTAACTGTCTTGGTGTTGTTCCTTCAGATGCCATCTTACCAACAAGGTTAGCATCCTTTTCCTTGATACTCTTTGAAATAGCTTCCTTAAGTGCTTCACCTGATAATGCAGCAAAATCATTATCAGCAAGATACTTAAGCTTAAGTTCGTTAGGTGTTCCTACTAATCCGTCTGTGAATGCAGGTGATACAACAGGATCTGCAAGTTCCCAAATCTTACCCTTAGGATCCTTAAAAGCACCGTCGCCGTATACCATTACTTCAACATGCTTTCCTGTTTCCTTTAAGATGTTAGCCTGAATGTCAAGAACAAGCTGCTTGCACTCTCTGGGGAAAAGCTTAACCTGATCTTCCGTAGCCTTATTGGAACCAAGAAGGCCATAGCTTTCATTGCATCCGCTTCCGTCTACGGGAGCATTCATAATTTCATCAAGACCAACCACGCACTTAGCACCTGCTGCCTTTAAGATTCTCTTTGTACGGGCACGTGTGTGAATATCACAGTTGATAACAGTATCTGTGTAATCAAGAATTGCCTTTGCCTGGTTAGCAAATACAACCTCGACTTCACAGCCTGTTTCCTTAATAAGGTTGCTGTAGTATTCAACATAGTCAACACCTGTGAATTCGTGCTTAATATATCCGAATAACTCTCTGTACTTTTCTAATGAAAGAACGTCCGAATAAGGATTTATTCCTGCCTCATCTATCTTGTCAAGGCTAACGAGTTCGTTACCAACCTCATCTGAAGGGTAGGAAAGCATAAGGACAATCTTCTTGCAGCCCATAGCCATACCCTTAAGACAGATTGCGAATCTGTTACGTGAAAGAATAGGGAAGATAACACCAACCGTTTCTCCGCCTGTCTTTGCCTTAACGTCCTTTGCAATGTCTGTTACTTTACAGTAGTTACCCTGAGCTCTTGCTACGATTGACTCCGTGATTGAGATGACATCCCTGTCACGCATTTCGAAGCCCTCTGATTTAGCAGCTTCCAATACGCTTTCGGTAACAATCTTAGCCAAGTCATCACCCTGACGGATGATAGGGCAACGGATACCACGTGATACGGTACCCACTCTACGATCATTAGCCATGTTCATTTCCTCCTAAGAAATTTTAACTTTGTTTGTAATTTTTTGTAATTTTTTGCGGCCGGTTCACACCGACATTAGTGATTATAGTACAAAGATATACATAAGCAAAACAGAATAATCTTATGTTTATTATAAGTTTTACTTATGGTAAAATATATACATGCAGGCAAAACTTGAACAATACAAAATATTTAAGGCAGTAGCCGATTCCGGCAACATATCCGCTACCGCCAAACAACTGTATATCAGCCAATCGGCAATCAGCCAGTCAATCAAAATACTGGAGGATTCCCTTGGTGTACGATTATTTTCCCGTTCTACCAAAGGCGTAACTTTGACCAAAGACGGGCTTACCCTGTACGAATATGTTTCTGCCGCACTTTCATTAATCGAGTCCGGTGAAGCAAAACTTAACGAGACTAAGGAATTAACAAGCGGTGAACTGGTTATAGGTTCCAGTAATACCCTTACCGACGGATATCTGCTGCCATACCTAAGCAAATATCATCAGCTGTATCCCGGGGTTAAAGTACGTATCCTAAACGGCACCTCCAAACGTGTTATGGGTTATCTTGACACCGGTGTTGTTGATGTTGCATTTGCCACCACCAACGAAAAGCCCGAGGGCTACGAAAGCTATCTTTGTTTTAGGACTCACACAGCCTTTGTTGCATCACCGGATTATCCTATAGATATGAACAAAGTATATACTTTGTCCGAAATAGCCCAAATGCCTCTTATATTATTGGAAAAAGAAGCCGGTTCGCGACGTTTCCTGGAGAACTGTTTTCTTAAAGAAGGACTTAGACTTGAACCGGAAATTGAATTGGCCAGTTATGAGCTTCTTATATCTTTGGCCAAAATCGGCTTAGGCGTTGCCGGCATAACAAAAGAACTTTCACAGGAGGCTATTAACGAAGGCACTGTAAAAGTTCTTAATGTTAAAAATGATTTGCCGACCCGTGCCGTCAGTATGCTGACGCCCAAAGGCACAGAGCCGTCTATGGCTGCTTCCAAATTTATGGAGCTCATTACCGCGAAGAAGGGAGACCTTCGCGATAAAATTTAGCCCTTAAAGTCTATATTTTGTCCCAGCATGCTCTCCTGGGTTGTAATTACGGAATCATTGGAAACTTCGTATGCATATGCCGAAACCATATCAAGAAGTTCTTCCAAAGAATTGGCGCTAAACTGCAAATATTCTTTATCATCCTCAAGACCTGTTTCTTCTTCCGTCGAAGAAATTCTTTCTTCTTGCGCGGCATTTTTAGCTTTGCGATTTTCGATACGCTCGGCTGCTGCCTCTTTATCTGCTTTTTTCTTTTCGGCCGCTTTTTGTTCGCGTTTCTTTTCGATACGTTCCTTCTGTGCTACTGCCATCTCCTTACCGTTCTTCTCAACCGTGGCAAAGAATGACATCTTTCCGTTATCGCCTACACTGATTCCGAAATTCTTAATATTGGCGCCGGTACTTGCCAAACTGTTCTTCGCTTCAAGAAGTTTAGCCTGGGATGATTCGATGATTCCTTCATACTGCTTTCTAAAATCTGCATCCGTAGCCATTTTCTCAACTTCTTCTTCACAAATTAATACAACGGGTTTGCTGGAATTTCCATAACTAAGTGCGTTCTTTTCAACCTGTTCTTTAGTATCTTTACTTACCAGAATGAAATCCATTCCATGGAACTTCTCTTTTAACTTGTTGTAATATTCCTTACCCTCATCGGATAATTTTGCATTACCTACAGTCATTCCGTATTCTTCATGTTCTAAAGGGACAAGGGAGCCTGTGCTTGATATGCTTTTCCATGCGCTTATCTTCTTATTGCCCGAATTACCTGCTGCCGATGTATTCTTTTCCTTAACAGCCTGTGCCAGCTTGTTTGCTGACGTTGCACTTTCCCACGCCTTAGTGTTGTTCTGATAACTTGATACTCCGAATAAATTGTTTGCCATATAATAATCCTCCTTTACACACTTACATCTATCGATTCCCGGAAATGCTCGAATACCGTTTTTAGATAATCGGCATCCGCTTTTACAATATCCTTCATTTCACTGTTGCGATGCCGGATTTCCATCTTCCTGATATCATCATCGCTCATATTCCCCGAATACACCTCAAGATCTTCGGATATTTCTCCGAATCCCATCTCTTCAAGCATTTCTTTCATGCCCTCCGACAGGTCCTCCATCACCTCGGAAGTTAATTCCTCCACCATGTCGGAATCTGCCGCTTCTATAATCTCGGAATCTGTTTCTTCTATATCAATAGGTTCTAAAAGTGAATCCCCTAATACACAACCTGTTGCCTTTGCCAGCTCTTCAAGTTCCAAGTGCCGCGCTTTCTTTTGGGCGACTCTTTCCATATCTTTAGCATGGCTGATTGCTGCTTCCAATTCTTCCTTGTCGCAGTCAGGGTCAAGTCTTTGTCGTTTAAGTTTAATAACCTCACGTTTGGCCGACGATACAGCCTGTTTGGCTGCTGCAGAGGTTTTGGCTCTCAATATCTTTGAAGATATACTCTTATGCTGATACTTCAGTTTCTTTAAACTAAGAGAAGTATCCTTTGCCTGCTGCCTTTGATTTCTTAAACTGTCTGAATAACTTTTGGAACTGTCAAGAATGGATTGAGATTTTGAAGAAAAAAAATCTGCCCCATTGCTGTTTTGGTCTGCACAGTTTAACATACGCTTAATATCCCTAACCTGCTGCTTTTGCTGCTTGGTTACAGATTCTGCGTTATAATTTGCAGCCCCAAAATTCTGTTGGGCAGAATATGAATTTCTAATATAGTGACTAATTGTGTTCATCTGCTTCATCCTTGAAATTCACTCCCAAATCCTTTTGGGAGGCAGTCCTATATTATTTATCGGTTATTAAATTAATTACTTTAGTCTTTTTTAATTTTCGTTTAATTCGGCAGGTTGTCCTCTGAATTCATCAATGCTTTCATTCAATGAGAATGTCAGTTTATAACCTTCACAAATCACATTGGAATAGAAATCATACTGAATTCTATTCTGGATAACGTCTATATTTTCAGCTCCGGCATCAAGCAAAATCAGCATAAACTTAGTTGCCGAATACTTATAGAATACATCAACGGACCTGATACTCTTGCGAATTGCCATCTGGAGTATATCCGAAATTTCTTCTTCACGATGTGAATAATTATGACCTTCTTCAGGTTCAACCACTATCGAAAGCACTTCAATCGAACGATTGTATCTTACTCCGATATTTGTAAGATATTCGTAGAACTTACCGAAGTCATTAACGCTGTCACACTGTTCTTCGACAGATGAAATTCTTCCCATTAAATCCTCAATATCATCAAGAACATCCTGCTGCATAGCATCAACTTCATCAAAGAAGGAAATCGTATTGCTTAATGTAAGCTTGTCTTCATCAAACAGTTTTAAGAAAACATCAAGCATCTCCGGATCAAACTGGCTGCCACGGCCGTTAACAAGTTCCTTACGAATTACTTCCTTAGGCAAAGCCGCACGATATACTCTGTTTGAACTCATGGCATCATATGCATCTGCAATACATACAACTCGTGCATTAACGGGTATTTCTTCGCCCTTAATTCCGCTGGGATATCCGTTTCCGTCGTAACGCTCATGGTGATACTTGGCAACTTCCGCAGCGTCCGGGAATGCAACCATGTTCTTAAGAATCTGTGCACCTACTACTGTATGTGACTTAATCATTCCGAATTCTTCACCTGTTAATTTGGCAGGCTTATTAAGAATTACATCCGGCACACCAATCTTACCTATATCATGAAGTAAAGCTTCATAGCTTAATTTCTTAACTCTTTCTTCGTCCCATCCGAGAGCTTCCGCAAGTATCGTTGCAATACATGCCACTCTCTTGGAATGACCGTTGGTATATTTATCCTTGGCATCAATGGTTCCCGTAAGAGTCTCCAACATTCTAAATGAAAAAGCCATCTTCTCAGCCGAAACATTAGCCTTTTCAACTTTGATAATTGCCTGTTCCAAATCATCTCTTCTCTGGCGAAGAGTTGTATGAATTAATTTAGAGAAAATAAGTACCGATACGGTAAGAGCACATGCGATTGCAGCCTCAGGACCTATATCTTTGTTATACTCATCGTCCAGGGCTCTTGCGATAATTGATATTATTTCGCCAATCATGGAAACCACAAATGTAAATACGGATAATTTCCAGTCTTCGTACAGAATACTCAGAATAAGGGGAACCGTAAAAATAGCCAGTACCGTAGCGAACTGATAATGTGAAAAAGAAACATCGGTACAAATAAGCGTTGTCAAAAACATCAGAATAAATCTGCGTTTTTCAAAATTAGTATACTTATCAAGTACTACTTTACTTACTATGAATAATCCAAAATTAATGAATGTTGTTAAGACTAAATATCTAAGAAGTTTAACAAGAATTGTGTCCGGGCCGTAACCCTGGGATCTTGACACATAGAGCAAAATATTGTTAACGACCTCAGTTAAGAAAACAACGCACGCAATCACAAGCTGTGACGTTGTAACAACCTTATCCCACTTGCTATAGTTGATATTGTAAGAAGTTTTGCTGATATCGTTTTCTTGTGACATAAAAAAACACCTCTATCAATTTCCCCTACAAAAATTACTATATCACAAATCTGTATTAATTTACAGCATTCTGTTTACTAATAAAAGTATTTATTTTACTATCTATTTCTTCCTGTGCAAAAATATACTCACCCATTCGGCTTTTGGCATCTTCCATCCGCTCATAATACCTGTCGGCGCCTGCACCGCCGCCTTCTATACAGGCATAATAATAAAAAGCATTATAATAATAATCGCCTATTGCGGCAAACTCATCATATTCCCCGGGATTCGATATTTTTGCATCGCTTCGCCTGTCGCTTTTGATGTTCCTTGCAATTTCCGTGTACATACCTCTGGACAAATAATAGGACAAAGAACTTACATCCTGTGCTTCAATAGGTCTGTGACCTCTTGAAAGGTCCGAAATAATAACAATAAGAAGTATTGCCAGAATAATACCGAGTATTCCTATTACAACGGAAAGTTTTTCATTTTTAAGATTTTCTATTTTATTTATACCCGTCCTTTTATTCTTCATCACGTTGAGCTCCTTCAAATTTCTTTTCAAAAACAAGGATTCTCTCGGCTTCCGAGAGATTTTCAAGTTCGGCTATCTCTTCATCGCTAAAGGCAAGGTACGTTTTAAACATGACATATATGTCATTTAATATATAATCCACCGACTCCATATGTTTGTCACTGTAGCAGGGACGTGTCTTATTCTGGGCAGCATTTTCCCTTTCAGTATATATCAGTTTAAGGAATCTGTTTATTGTTTGGGCATTATCGGCATAATCATTATAATTTCCATCCATAACAACTCCTGCCAATACGGATGTAATTATATCAAAGGCAGATACCGCAGTATCTACTGAAGAGAACTCAGCATATCCATAGGAATACATTCCTTCGTAATGGGCATCGTAAAATAATTGGAAATTGTAAAAATCCTTTGCATCCTCATACTGACGAAGGGTTGCAATAATCGCATCGGCATTCTTACGATTACGGCTTTTCGCCATAGAATCATAAATATCGTCCATGGAAATAAGTACAAGAACAGAAGCCAGTATAAGTGCAACCAGAACCGCAATTATGGAAATTTGCACTGCCTTTCTGGTATGTCTTACATTAGTTTCAATGGCTTCGTATTTAGTTGTTTCGAACTGCTTTTCGAACTTGTCCATATCCTTTCTGTGAGCTTCATAAAAAGGATTGGGTTTTCCGCAGTTGGGACATACAGCATCTTCTATCTGCATGTTTCCCATACAAAATTCACATTTCATAATATTTCCATTCCATCCATGTCTATTCTATCCATGTCAGTTCGTCTGCAACAGCATACACTTTTTTGGAAGATAATATCGAACTTCCGGTATCGTAAATCGTTTCGGAAATTATATCATCAACCTCTTCCTTAGAAAGGCCCAGGTGATTAAGCAGTATATCATCCGCTTCGGAAACATAGGTCATTATTAACTCATATTCACTCTTTGATACACTTTTTACGGTAGTATATTTAGCTTCCCAGTCTTCGTTTTTAAGTTCCAAAGCATACAGTAACACCGAATGCTTTGTCATTTTAATATCCTCGGGATATTTCGAAGCATTCTCAACCGCAATGCACATATATTTATAATCCATATATGCCGACAGGAACTCTATATGTTTCCAATTATAAAGCGTATGCTTCTCGTAATCCGGATTGGAATAAAAGTCTTCCATATATCTAAGAAGTCCGTCGTAATCCTTCGCTTCATACAGACTGTCCATTTCGGCATAAGTTTGCCTCTCCCAAAGAATTTCTTCTTTAGCTTCCCGGGCTTCTTTCTTATCCTTAAGAGTGATGGCTACTAATGCAATAATAATTACACTAAGGATAGCGGCTCCTATGATAATGAAATACTTAAGTGCACCTCTGCCCCTTTGAACCATCTCGTCAGTGGCACCTTCCAGTGAATCATCTATCATTTCTTCCATATCATCCTGAATTGTTTCAAGATGTTCCTGATATGAAAGCTCATCACCGTATTCATTCACCTCTCCGCAATAGGGACACTTGGCAAGATGAATATCAAAAGTGGCGCCGCAGCTTTTGCAGTATATGTTTTGATTGTCCAGTTTGTTAACGTATTCTAAAGTTCTTTTCATATTACCAAAATGTGACAGTAGGGACGGTTCTTTTTGTCACATTTTGTGACAGTAAGAACCGTCCCCGGTGTCACATTAAATCAAATCAAGTGCCTGCTGAATGTCCGCAATTAAGTCATCCGCATCTTCAAGTCCGCATGAGTAACGGATTAAATCAGGTGAAATACCTGCTTCTTCAAGCTGTACATCCGAAAGCTGTCTGTGAGTATGGCTTGCAGGATGAAGCAAACATGTTCTTGCATCTGCAACGTGTGTAGCAATTGTCGCAAGCTTAAGGTTATCCATAAACTTGATTGAAGCTTCTCTTCCGCCCTTAATAGCGAAGCAAAGCACGCCGCAAATACCGTCAGGTAAGTATTTCTTTGCAAGCTCATGGTAAGGATCTGTAGGAAGTCCCGCAAAGTGAACCCATGCCACCTTTTCATTGGCAGCAAGATACTCAGCAACCTTCTGGGCATTGGCACAATGCTGTCTTACACGTACCGGAAGTGTCTCAAGTCCCAAATGTACATAAAACGCATTCTGAGGCGACTGGATGCAGCCCAAATCTCTCATAAGCTGTGATGTTGCCTTTGTAATATAAGCGGCCTTACCGAATTTCTTGGTATATGTAAGTCCGTGATAAGATTCATCGGGAGTAGTAAGTCCCGGGTATTTGTCCGCATATTTTTCCCAGTCGAAATTACCGCTGTCAATTATGGCACCGCCTACACTTACGCCCTGTCCGTCAATATATTTGGTTGTAGAGTGTGTAACAATATCTGCCCCCCATTCAAAAGGTCGGCAGTTAACAGGTGTTGCAAATGTATTATCAACGATAAGTGGAACACCGTGCTTATGTGCCAGTGTTGAGAACTTTTCAAAGTCAAGTACCGAACATGTGGGATTGGTGATTGTTTCACCAAACACTGCTTTTGTATTTGGCTTAAAGTACTTCTCAAGTTCTTCAAGAGGAAGGTCCTGATCTACGAATGTAACTTCGATGCCCATCTTGGCCATGGTAACTCCGAACAGGTTGTATGTTCCGCCGTAAATTGCGCTTGATGCAATGAAGTGGTCGCCTGCCTCACAAATATTAAAGATAGCAAAGAAGTTAGCTGCCTGGCCCGATGAAGTAAGCATAGCAGCTAC
Source organism: Lachnospiraceae bacterium (assembly GCA_045629045.1). Classification (GTDB taxonomy): domain Bacteria; phylum Bacillota; class Clostridia; order Lachnospirales; family Lachnospiraceae; genus JAILLW01. The sequence goes on along the minus strand of JAZQQM010000008.1, from coordinate 31,861 downwards.
GCCGCCTTCCAGTGCGCATAACTGAGCTGCCGCATAATCATTGGTAGGATTCTGAAGTCTTGTATAAAAATATCCCGAAGCCTCAAGATCAAATAATGCTCCCATATCATCACTTGTGCTGTATTTCCATGTTGTGCTCTGCCAAATCGGTAACTGTCTTGGATCGCCGTTTCCGGGATTGTAGCCTTCATGAAGGCATTTTGTGTCAATTGCTGTACTCATATCTTTTCTCCTGTATAAATAATTATTATGATGACAAAAATATATTTTGGGCATCTGTATATCAACTTATTATTGATTATATATATACATATGAGAATTTACAAATATATAAATGTATGCATTGACGATAACTTTTTGTTATGGTAAGTTGGGTTTTATAATGAATCGGTTATGGCAAGGCAGAGGAGGAAACATGACACTTCAGCAATTAAAATACATAGTAACCATTTCCAAAACACTTAACATCACCCAGGCGGCAGACATTCTTTTCGTATCACAGCCCAGTTTAACCAAAGCCGTTAATGAGCTGGAAAAGGAAATGAATATCAAAATATTCAACCGTTCCAACAAAGGTGTCAGCATCACACGGGAAGGCGACATATTTTTGACCCACGCCAGACAGGTTCTCGAGCAGGCCCAGTTTATGGAGGAAACTTTTAAATCCGGCGAGGCACATCATCCGGAGTTTAGTGTATCCTGTCAGCACTATGATTTTGCCGTAGAAGCTATGGCGGAAACTATAAGACATTTTGATTCCGACGAATATAATTTCACCCTTCGGGAGACTCAGACTCATGAAATCATAGAAGATGTGCGCTCTTTAAGGAGTGAACTCGGAATACTTTATTTAAGTTCCCAGAATGAAGACGTTATGATGAATATCTTTAAAAAAAATGATCTGGAGTTTATAGAACTGTTTTCCGAAAAGCCCCATGTCTTTTTATGTAAAAATCATCCTCTGGCCAATCAAAAAGTCATCAGGCTTTCGGAGCTTGATGACTATCCATATCTTTGTTTTGAGCAGGGCGAATACAATTCCTTTTACTATTCGGAAGAAATATTGAGCACCGTTTTGAGACGCAAAGTTATACGTGTACGTGACAGAGCAACCATGTCTAACCTGATTGAATCACTAAACGGTTATACCGTATGTTCGGGTCGAATCAGTGAATCTCTTAACGGGCGCAACATCATATCCCGGGAACTTGATGAAGACGAATATATGAAAATCGGTTACATCAAGCCTCGCAAAATGCCACTCGGCCCATATGCCAAAGTGTATATCGATGCAATTATGAAAGTTTTTTCTTCTCCTTCATAATTCTCACTATGGCGCCTATTGCAATAACCACGCCTATGACGTCCGCAATAAGACTCGGGATATCAAAAATCAGGATTTCATATATTATCCACAACACTAAATCAAGAATTATATTAAGTTTGATTGTAAGTTCTCTTTTTGCGAAATACCCGCCGATAGTATAAATAACATTGGCTCCTATTACTATCCAGCCCACCGGGCCGTTATTATTGATAAGTGCCCCTAATATAAGCATCAGCGAAGCTATACTTATACAAAATACCTTGTTAAATTTGTCCACTCCCAAAAGATAGTTGCGAAGTGCACACAGGGCCAGAGTTACAATTCCCGCATAGGAACCAAAAAACAGATTGGCTACTGCCAAAACAAGGCACTGGCCAACCTGGTAAAAATATATACGCTTTGTATCTTTGGAATAGCAGCTTGCAAATGTAAATATTGCCGCCACAAAGGATATACCGTTCGCAATGTATAGATTCGTCATCTGTCAAGCTCCTTAGGATTTCCCCCATTATAACATATGTGACAGTAGGTGACAGTAGGGACGGTTCTTTCTGTCACATTCCTTGATATTGCGGCCTTTTTAAAAAAAGTGTGACAGTGGGGACGGTTCTTTCTGTCACACTTTTTTCAGAAACCGCTAAATATCGGCAAATGTGACAAAAAGACCCGTCCCCACTGTCACATTATGATATAATAACAGAAGGGGGTAAAATCATGGATATTAATGAATTGCAAGAGGTGCTTTCGGTTTGTCTTGATGAAATAGTCAAGCTTAAGGAAGACAACATCAATCTTCACAACGAAAACCGCCAGTTGAACGAACTGGTTAATTCCATTAAGCAAGCACAGCTTAGCCTGTTTGATGCATACAAATCAACTTCCGAGAATCAGGCAAAGTATATACGTTATCTCGACGGAGCTCTCGATAATATCAAGTACGAGGCCAACGACCCTTCACTAAGCGAGCTCTTAATTTATCCCAAATTCTATACTTTTGAATACACCATAGAACAGATTATGGCCGGCAAAAGCTTATGCCGCTTCGGCGACGGCGAATTTGATATTATGGCCGAACATTCAAGACATAAATTTCAGGGAGATAATTCCAAATTGGCCCAAAGGCTTCGCGAAGTAATTGCCCTTGAGGACGATGACATCCTAATCGGCATTGCCGATAATTACGGACGTCTTGATAAGTTCAATATTGACGGCAAGTTCGGAATCCGTAGCTATATGACCGATGAAACCCGCGCCATACATGCCAAGTTCCTTAATCCCGACAGAACTTACCACAATGCATATATTTCCCGCCCGTACTCTTTGTATGCCAATAACCATACAGAGGCTCCAAAGCAGCATTTCGAGAAGCTCCGCACCATATGGGCGGACAAAGATATCATTATTATCGAAGGCTGCCAAAGTCGTCTGGGATACGGTAACGATTTATTCGATAATGCCAAATCCATTAAACGAATCGAAGGTCCTGCCACCAATTCCTTTGACAGATATGATGACATTCTCGCAGCTGCCAAAAATCACGCTTTTGAAGGATGTTTATTTCTGTTGGCCCTTGGTGCGTCAGCTACGGTTATGGCTTATGATCTGGCAAAAGCCGGTCATCAGGCACTTGATATAGGCCACATCGACTTGGAATATGACTGGTATCGCAACGGTAACGGTAATCGAAGCGATACACCCTACAAATACAGTAATGAAACAGATAACGGAGACCGGGTTCAACCCATCAACGATCCTAAATTCGAAAGTCAAATTATAGAAAAAGTATACTGACACTTAAAGGGGGCATTTTATGAACGATAAAGAATTTAAGCCATATGTTCCGGCAGATAAAGTCACTCCGGAATTCACAGTAACATCTATAGTTATGGGTTCACTGTTAGCCATAATATTCGGTGCAGCAAATGCATATCTCGGACTCAGAGTCGGAATGACAATCTCAGCGTCAATTCCCGCTGCCGTTATTTCAATGGCTGTAATACGCGTAATTCTTAAGAAAAATTCTATTCTTGAAAGCAACATGGTTCAAACCATAGGTTCCGCCGGAGAATCCCTGGCGGCAGGTGCTATCTTTACACTTCCTGCATTGTTCCTATGGGCCAAAGAAGGAATTATGGATGCTCCCTCTATAATCGTAATCTCGCTCATTTCAATTTGCGGCGGATTACTTGGAGTTTTGTTTATGGTTCCCCTGCGGAATGCCTTAATCGTAAAGGAACACGGAATTCTTCCTTATCCTGAAGGAACTGCCTGCGCCGAAGTTCTTCTGGCAGGTGAAAAAGGCGGTTCAAGTGCCAAATCGGTATTTGCCGGTATGGGAATTGCCGCAGTATTCAAATTCCTGGTAGACGGCATCAAAGTAGTTACCGGAGCCGTTACACTCCCCATCAAAGCACTTAAAACAGAACTTTCCGCAGAAGTATATCCTGCATTAATCGGTGTTGGATATATTTGCGGTGTTAAAATATCTTCATATATGTTAGCAGGCGGAATAATCGGCTGGTTCGTTCTTATCCCCGCAATAGTTGTTTTTGGCGGCGACTCAACTCTCTTCCCGGCAACCTTATCAATTAATGAACTTTATCTAAACGGCGGAGCTTCTGCCATATGGTCAAATTATATACGTTACATAGGCGCCGGGGCTGTTGCTGCCGGCGGAATCATAAGTCTTTTTAAAACTCTTCCTTTAATCGTTAATACCTTTAAGGATGCAGTTAAAGGTCTTAAAAACTCCAAATCGACATCTACTGTTCGTACAAGTCAGGATCTTAGCATGAAAGTAATTTTAATCGGCATAATTGTTCTTATCTTGGCCCTTTGGTTGCTTCCCTCCATTCCTCTTACATTGGTAGGTGCCATTGTGGTAGTTGTATTCGGTTTCTTCTTCGCCACCGTTTCATCAAGAATGGTAGGCCTTGTAGGAAGCAGTAACAACCCTGTATCCGGCATGGCAATTGCTACGCTTTTGATAGCTACGGCTTTACTAAAAGTAACCGGAGATGCCGGTGCCCACGGAATGCAGGGTGCCATTGCAATAGGCTCTATTATCTGTATTATTGCCTGCATGGCCGGTGATACCTCTCAGGATTTAAAGACAGGATTTATCCTGGGTGCCACTCCCAAGAAACAGCAGATTGGTGAAATCATAGGTACTATCGTTGCCGCCCTGGCAATCGGCGGAGTTTTACTCCTGCTTGATAAGGCATGGGGCTTTGGTTCCGAAGCAATTCCCGCCCCTCAGGCCACGCTTATGAAGATGATTGTCGAAGGCGTTATGAACGGAAATCTTCCATGGTCCCTTGTATTTATCGGTGCATTTATAGCAGTTGCCTTTGAAGTAATCGGAATTTCCGCTCTTCCTGTTGCAATAGGTCTTTATCTTCCCCTGGAACTTAGCACAACAATCATGCTTGGCGGAATTATAAGATGGATTGCCGATAAGCAAAAGGCTAAAAGCGGTGAAAAGAAAGACGACGATGCAGGAAGCGGAATACTGTTCTGCTCAGGTATGATTGCAGGTGAAGGATTGGTCGGAATTCTCCTTGCTGTATTTGCCGTATTGGGAATCGACAGTGCAATTGATGTATCCGAAATATTTACCACCGGTCAGATTGGTGGTGTGATTGCCATATTAATCATGATATTTATGACATGGCAGGCTGCAACCAAAAAGGGTAAATAATATACGTAAAAAGATATGAGTGAAAATAAAGCGGCAAATTATCTTGAATACATTCCCGTTCCTAAGAAGGAACTTAAATATGAAATAAAAGACGGTAATGTAACCATATTCCGTGAAAACAAAGGAATATTCTGCTATATTACCCAGAAATTACTTAACAAACCCAAGGTATCTCAGATTCATCTTGATGAAATGGGGAATTTCATCTGGCCTCTTATGGACGGAACTAATGATATTCTTGCAATATCCTCACTAGTAAAAGAGCGGTTCGGCGAAAATGCCGAACCGCTGTATGATAGAATCGTTCAATATTTCAAAACTCTTAATAACTATGGATTTATAGAATTTATTATCCACAATTAGTTATAATAACATGAAATAGTTGCAACACAACCTGTTACATCGCTTTCTTCAGACTTATCGAAGTCACCTGATTCATCCGAAACAAGAACTATCACAATACCGTCAGCTGCATATGTAACTACGTATTGTGCTGTTCCGCGAGCAAAGTCTACACTTTGGAGCTCCAATCCGGTTTCCTTAAGGAACTGTCCGGCATACTCCATAGAGTCTCCAACCCAAATACTGTTAACACAGTATTTTGTACCACCGTACGTAATACCGGTAATCAAATTATCCGCATTAACGTCTACGAAAGGACCTGCTAAAGAAAGACCGTCAAATGCCTTTTCTTCTTTGGCGCTATACTGTTCTCCATCCTGCTCAAGTTCGGGAATAAGTGCTCCCAAATCATCTACAGGTGAAAGCAGATAGTCAAACAAATCTGCACCTTCCTCATAACCTGTCTCATCGATATCGTAAGCTCTGACATTTTCTGAGATTGTTAATCTGGGGAATACCTCATCTGCATCATAGAACATATCATCTTCATAATCTGCAGCGCATGATAAACCATACATAAATAAACCGTTATCGGTATCTACTACATAAACAATCCAGCTTCTGGTATCTTCATTATTGCCTGAATAGAACTTGGCAACATATGCAGGATAAGATAAATCTGTCTCATAAGTAGCCTGTTCAAGTGTTGCATTCATAACACCTGCATCGCCTGCAAGCTTAGTAGCTTCTTCAAGCATATAATCTTCCATGGCAATATCGGTATTATAATCCATTACACCTTTTTCATATACAGCCTGAATACCGTCTTCAGAAACATACTCTTCATAATAAGAACCGTCTTCACCATACTCGTTAGTTACAATATTGTAATCTTTGTAAAGGTAAGCACCTCCCCACAGGCAAAGACTGGCAGCATACTCTTCTTCGGGTATGTAATCCTCACCGCCTGTATCATCGGGTAATAATCCCTCCTCAGTTTCTGCTTCTTCGACTTCTACTGCTTCTTCAGAAACCTCAGCCTCTGAACTTGTGTCTGTGGCTGCAGCTTCTTCTTTACCTGAACAGCCGATCATCATCACACACATAGATGTGGCGATTGCCAATGCAATCAATTTTTTCATTTTCATAATTCCTCGTACTCTCCTTCTTCTTCCTCATTAAATTCTGCTCTTTTGCGCTTAGATTCCTGTAATGCAGAGCCTGCAACAATACCGCCTGCTGCCAGAATTGCACCGGCGCCGAGAGCTGCAACGTTAGCGCCCATTCCGCTGCCACTTGCAGGAGCTGTGGCAGAACCGAAATCAACTGTGTCCATTATAGGCTCAGCTGCGGCAACAGGTGCCGATACCATTCCGGAATCCGGTTCTGTCACATATACATTAGTCGTGTATGACTCCTGATATACAACTGTGGAAGATTCCGTTGCTGTTGTGGACGCTGCCGCACCTGAAGGTGCTGCATTATTTACAGTTGTATATGATGTATTAACAGTGCTAACATTGTTAACATTGTTTACTGATGATGCAGAAGCTACTGCGCTGGCGCTGGCTGCTGTTGCAGCACCTGCCGAAGCTACTGCTACCGGGCGCTTGTAAAAATCTCTGTTATGAGCTTTAGTCTTATCAACTTTTGCAACATTTTTCTTTTCTGTTGCCGTATAAGCCTGTACAACATCAATTAATACCTGACCCGCCAAATTAAAGAATGCCTTTTCGCTTTCGAGCTGCTTACCAAAAGAAGTAAGATTGTCTCTGGCACCCTTAAGCAATTCATCATTACCCAGGTTCTTAATAATCTTATTAAGCTGAGTTATATAATTGTCCATATCTTTTGCCGTTTGCTTTAATGTATTTCCTTGTTCGGAAACGACCTTATAAGATATTCTGTAAGCCATAATTTATTCCCTCACATTAATTCTTCAACTAAATTCCCATGGTTATAATCTTACTTAAACAAATCATTGGGAAGCTTTGGAATGTTCTTTGCCGCATTTTCAACAGCCTTAACACTCTTAGCGTACTGGTCAGCCGAATCATATAACGAAGTGGCCATCTTTTCCATTATAAGAAGCTGCTCGTTACATGTTGCTATAATTTTCTTAAAACTAGCCTGGTATGTTGTTGCGGCTTCACCTGTCCAGATATTCTTTAAGGAATCTATCTGTCCCTGAGCCTGGCTGCAGGATTCTTTTAAACTCTTCTGCGCCTTGCTTACAGACTCGGCAAGGGATCTTAATTTCGCCGCATCAACCTTAACATTTACATCAGCCATATCTATCCTCCCTTTCTTATCCTCGTCTGCCTAACTTATTAACAACATCCATGGCAGCCGAATCTGCCTGAGTGTATGTATTACTTGATTCTGTAAGAGATGCCGCTGCAGACTTAATGGCATTTGCCATCTGCTGGAAGGTCTTCTCATTCTTCTGATACTGCTGAAGATATGAAGAGGCCGCTTCACCGGTCCAAGCCTGTTTAACAGCTGACATGGTTTCATCTAAGCTCTTAATCTGCTTTAACATAGTTGCATTTATATTCTCAAGCTGTGTTGCAGCAGCTTTCATTTTTTGAGCATTAACTGTATTTTTTGCTGCCATATTAACCTCTTTTCTATGAAATCTTAGCAGCTGAGCTCTTCGCTGCATTCTCTGCCTGTTCCATCGTATCAGCTGCTTTTCTTAAGTAAGCAGCTACCTCACGAAGGTATCTTGCCTTTGCCTCCAAATCCTTTTCGGTTTCTTCCATAATGTGAATAAAGGCTTTTCCCGTATTGCCCGTCCAGGCTGCCTTGGTATTTTCCTTAACAGTAGTAATCTTTTGCTTCGTTCTTCCTGTTAAGTCCTCTGCCATATTATCAATAGCCTGTGCCTGAGCCATAGTTTGTTTATAATCAAATTTAACTCCGTTAGCCATGATTTACTCCTTACTTAAAAGTATTGTTAAACTTTAACGACTTACCCTTATTGGATACATTGCTTTCTGCCTTGTCATAAATACCTGCAAGTTCCTTAAGCCCTGTAACATAACTGTTCAACACACGAATCATCTCAGCCGAACTGTTCTTCAAAGCTGCAGCCGTATTCTTGATATCATCAGATGTATCTCCCTGCCAGTCGCTTCTTTGACTCTTAACTTCCTGCTGAATCTGATCAAAGATAGTTTCAAGTTTCTTTATCATCGGGTCCAGAGTTTCTGCTGTTGAAAGCAATAACGCTGTATCAACCTGTGTATCATTTCCTGTAGCCATATTGCCTTCCTTTCCTATCTGCTGTTAAGCTTAGCAACCAAGCTTCCGGTTTCATTTTCAGAATTTTCGAATTCCGTTGCCAGTTCAATCATCATGTCTGCAATTTCGCCATACTGATCAATCATTTCCTGAAGAGCATCCTGATCTGTGTGCCAGTTCTGCATAAATGTGGTTGCGGCATCAGACTTCCATCCTTTAGCAAGGTTATTAAGAGCTTCGTTAATTTTAGTAACTGCTGTGCTGATATCCCTGCAGTACAGGCCAATTTTCTGGCCTGACTGCTTAAGTTTATCGGCGTTTACATTAGTTGTATCTGCCATAATGTCTCCTTCATCTACGTTTAAGAAAACTAAATCAACATGATTTGTCCGCCACTCTTAATACCGATATTTCCGAGTGTTTCACCATCCTGAAGAAGACCGTTCATATCAATGCTGCAGAAAAGTACCTTATCAGGATCAGGGAAAATTGTCATATTTTCCACTGCGCTTATTTGACTAATCATTTCCTTCTTAACTGCTCCGACAGTCATAATTGAATCCGCTGTGAACTCATATGTCTTGGCAATACTCGGAACCTTTGTCTCTAAAAATATTTTACTCATATCTGTTCCTTTCCTCCTTATACAAGCGGTGTAATCATCTTAACAGGTGCTCCGTTGTCATCAAGAGCATATCCAAATCCTGCATTAAGCTGTCTTACGGAATCTGCTGCAGACATTTCCCAGTGAAGGACATTCTGCTGATCGAACATTCCGCCTAAGTTAACTCCGCTTTCCATTGATGTAAACTGACGTGATGCCATATACTTAGCACAATCGTCCACATCATCCGTTGTCATAGCAGCGATAAAGTTAATCTTGTGATATCTTCCCTTATCGAAAGCAGCCTCAAAGAATCCGTCCATTCCGTATTCTTCGGAATAAACTGTCTCGATAAATGAAGCATAATCATTAACAAGAATTACTATTCTTTGCTGATCCTTCATTGCTTCCGAAATAGATTTGCCGGCATCTCTTGCTTCGTTAACGATTCCGTTACGCTCACCAAAGGCACCAACGATATCATCCTGCATGATATTAAATAAATCTTCATCATTATTTACATAGCTTTCAATCTTATTTGAAGCTGCAAAATCTTTTAACTCTTCACGTTTGTTATCGAAGATGATTACCTTGTCACCCTTTTCAACCGCCTCAAGTGCAATTGCTTTAAGAAGGTTAGTCTTTCCTGTCTGGCCGAAACCTACAACGCTTACACAGTAATCATTATCAAGGTCAAGTGAAAGTACATTCTCACCGTCCAATGTCTTACCTACAGCATATTTGTTGACAGGAAGTTTCTTTACGTCGTTAGCTATATCTTTGTAGCTTAATGATGTAAGAACCTGGCCGGGTTTCTTGGCACCCTTTACTTCAGGATCGATTTTTACATTTCCGAGGCACTTCTTAATACTCTGTGCCTGTGATAAACCATCTGTTTCAACAACAGGAAGTGCAACCTGGAATTCAACACATCCGGGCTGTTTGATAAGTCCACGGCCGGCTGTCTTTCCTTCAGGAACGATTTCTGTGTGATCACCGACAACTGCTTCATATTCGAAGCGGTCGGGCATCTGAAGACCGATACCTGCGCTGAAGTTCTGTCTGATTCTGCTACGTAAGTCACCTGAGTTATTAGTTGTAATAACTGTGTAGATACCATAGCTTGCGCCTTCTCTTGTAAGAACCGAAAGATCGTCATCATACTGATCATAGTTCTCATAGAACGCTGTAAAGTTATCAATAACAAGTAACAATGCAGGGCAGTCACTGTTGTGCTGAACATATTCCTTGAATGAACCAATGCCCATTCCTGCGAACTTCTTCTTTCTTTCAGAAAGCTCGTTTGTGAAGAATTCAAATGTATCAGTAATCTTCTCATCTTCACCGTCGAAGCAAATATTACCTACGTGAGGCATTGCTGCGAATACTGCCATAGTACGTGAAGAGAAATCAAGAATATGAATATTAACATCTGAAGCCTTGTAGTTAGTAACAGCACCGTAAATAATTGTCTGTAACAATGTTGTCTTACCTGCTCCGGAAGGTCCGCAAACAAGTAAGTTACCATCAGCAAGGAAGTCAACATATGCTGTGTACTGGCTCTGGATTTCCGGATTATCCGCAATACCGATAGGTAAGCGTAACGAGAATCCTTCTGCCTTTTCGCTTGCGAGGTTTTCTAAGTATATCTTCTTTTCCAAAGCCGGTAACCAGATCTGGCGAACAGCCGGAATATCATGATCCTTAGCAATCTTTGAAGCATACTTAACGATTGCATCAAGCTGTGTAACCTTCTGAATGTTATCAGACTTCTTTGTCTTGTCTTTCTTCTTAGGAACACCATTTTTACCAATAAGGTTAATAAGTTCAACCTTGGCGTTCTTATCATCAGAGAATGCAACTTCGGGTTCGTAAGCAGCTCCTGACCATCCTGACTGGAACTCTTCGAAAATTTCATCACTACCTACCTGGAAATATCCACGACCTGTACCTGTGATGAATGCTGCATCCGGTCTCTTAATCATTTCATTAGAATCTGACTTGTCCGCTACTCTTAAGCAAAGACGGAATCTTGTGTTAGACCAGATTTCATCGTCTACTACACCGGAAGGCTTCTGAGTTGCAAGAATTAAGTTAACACCTAACGAACGTCCTACACGTGCTGCAGAAACAAGTGAGCGAACGAACTCAGGCTGCTCTTTCTTTAATTCTGCGAACTCATCGGCGATGATGAGTAAGTGCGGCATAGGCTCTGTAGCAACACCTGAACGATAAAGTTCGATGTATGCATCAATATGTTTTACCTTAAAGTCATTGAACAACTTCTGTCTGTGCTTGATTTCAGCGTTAATAGAAAGAAGTGCTCTGTTAGTTGCATTTCCGCCCAAGTTGGTAATAACACCGGATACGTGAGGAAGACCTTCGAAACTCTGTGCCATTCCGCCGCCCTTATAGTCGATAAGGATAAATGCAACTTCATCAGGATGATAGTTAACTGCAAGTGAAAGGATATAACTCTGCAGTGTCTCTGATTTACCTGAACCTGTAGTACCTGCTACAAGTCCGTGAGGGCCGTGATACTTTTCATGAATATCAAGGTATAACGGCTGGTTACCTGACTTGTAACCGATCATGGCTCTCATGCTTTCGTATGTACGATTCTCGAGCCATCTATGATAAATATCGAGTGATTCAACATTTGATGTCTTGTACATATCAAGGAATGTAAGAACATCAGGGATAGCTGTTGATACGCCGGTTTCACGGAGGTGAACTCCCGAAAGAGTTCTTGCAAAGGTATCAGCCTTGCTCTCGGATAATGTATCAAATCTTACATTATCTCTTGCAGGGAAGGCATTAATTGTTGACATGAAGCCTCTGTCATCATCGCTATCTGTAATAATTGCCGTACATCCGCTTGGAAGCTTATCAGGCGAATCTGCAAGCATTACTACAGAAATAGCCATCTGCTCTGTCGGGTTGTACAAATACTTGGTAATTGTTTCTTCTTCAAGTAAAGAGCTGTCAGCAATGAAGAATACATAATGAGGAAGTGTTTTCTTTCCTTCTTCTTTCTTCGCTGCTTCCATTCCGTTGGCATCGATTCTGTCGTGAATGATGTTTGACATAGAGAACATTACATCACCGATGCTGTTCTTGTCACAACACATCAGACGAATCTTTCCATCGGGAGACCATACATGGGGAAGGAATTTCATGTAGTTCCACTCATCTCTTTCTTTAAGAGGGAATACAACAACCATTCTAAGGTCTGTATAAGGGTGTGCACTGGCAAGTTGTACGCTCATTACTCTTGCTAAGTTAAGAGCCTTCTCTCTTTCGGGAGAGACAATACCTACGAAACGGTTCTTATACAAAGATATAGAAACCGGAACGTCTTTAAGTACTGACATTGCCATCTTAATTTCTTCTGTCTTATTGTTAAGAGGGTCATGCTCCTGCATAGCCTGCTCTTTAGGAATTTCAATATTATTGAAAGCGGGGATATCGCCCTTACCAAGACGTACATCAAGGAAGTCATCATGTACCCAGCTCTTTTCCCAAAGTCTTGGAGTTTCGTTAATACCGATTTCGGCAGCTTCTTCAGCTGAAGGATACATTCTTTCGAGAACTCCGGTATTGTACTGCATCTTTTCTCTGATCTGTCCCATCATCTTAACAGCATATGTTTCGTATGATGTAACACGATTTCTCTCAGCTTCTTCAAATACCTTATCTTGATGCTTGGCATTGATTAATGCCCAAACAGTTCCGATTGCTGCAGCACCGATACTCATTACAAGACCTGCTCCGCCGAATCCGGAACCGGAATCCATAGTCATTACTGCACCTAATGCCATAGGAATAACCATGGTGAATGAAGGTCCTATTGTCAAAAGAAGAGGCTGTTTTTCCTGTTTCTGCTTAGGAGGACATTTCTCAAGTGCAAATGACTCGGTATCGATAACTTCGATTTTACGGGGTGCACGTAAGAAATACTTTTCTTCTTCAACTTCATCATCGAAATCTTCGCTGCTTCCTGCAGTGTTGATAATGATTTCCTTAAGATTCTTGATTGTAACGTTATCCTTAGGATTGTTGATAGCAAGTGTATTACCGAGGTAAACGATCTTTAATCCGATAATGTAAATGATGTCACCAAATTCAAGGGTCTGCTCACCTTCCATCATCTTACCGTTTACGAATGTTCCGTTCATGCTATCCAAGTCTTTGATAACAGCCTTATCAGCCGAAATAGTAATTTCGGCATGCTTAGGTGAAACAAACTTATTGGCAAAGCATATCATGTTAGATGCATCATTACCGATTGTAATTGTATTCTGTGCATCTCTTCTTAATAAGTACTTCTTGAACTGAGTATTACCATCCGTAACTTCCTCAGCTGTCAAAGAAAATACCTGGCCGTCAGGGAATTCGCAGTTAACGAATAATCCTTCCTTAAGTTCAACCTTATCAATTTCTTTTTCATTCTGTGTGATTACGAAACGTCCGTTGCCGGATAACGTCCATACACCATCCCATACTTCAACGGGAAGAATAACATCTTCATATCTGCCGCTTATGTATGGCTTAATCTCCAAAGGGACCTTTTTGTTGTCAACACTCGGAAGATAAAGTTCACAGAATCCGTTTTCAAAAACGGCTGTTAACAATAAACTCATATACCTCTCCTTTTCTTTCTAATATAAATTCCTCATTTAAAGGTCTGACATACTGCTTATAAAGTTATCAAATATCTGCTCGTATTCAGCTTTGCTTTCTGTCGGAGCAAGGAGATAGCAATTCAGGTAGTAAAGCTTTCCTGTCTGTGAATCGCCCCAAACACTGAAGTGATCTCTTTCCCAATAAGAAACTCCGTCATATGTATCAGCAAAATCCACAAAGCATCCGATCTTAAAGATTTCTTCACTGTATACATTTTCGCTTTCTAATCTTCTGTCAAACTGTATACCGTCAAGTTCGATATATCTGTCAACACCAAGCTTATTAAATTCATCAGTCATTGAAGTAATACAGGTCTCTGTATTATCCAATAATGTTTGTGCATCATATACAGATTCTTCATATGAAATTAAGAATGTACCACCGTTTCCGTCTGCGTAAACTGCCAATCCGTTATTTTCGTCAACTTCACCGTAAGCTTCGAACTGATCTGAGAGACAGAATCCAAGGTGTAATTCGTTTATTTCAAACATATCGCCTTCATTGGTTGATACCTCGTTGTATCCGGGGATTCCTCTTGCTCCGTCCATATTGTTTTCCATAAACAAAGTACTCATCTGGCTTACATTATCAAAGCTGTCTGTTTCCTGAGTACAAATAATGAACTCATAAATATATTCACCATTGCCGTTCTGCTTAATAAGGCCTACAGCAGAACCACTGTCTACATCCCGTGTGAAATCAAAAGCGGTAAAATACGGGCTTGTTCCGTCAGATGTTTCTGTCTGAGTCATATTAATAATTTCTGCACCTTCATACAATTCGCTCATGAATTCATCGGTAGATTCCATTAATCCTTCCATTACCAGCGAAGGTCTTGTAAATGCTGTGCTTCCTACGTTAAATGCCTCACCCGTTGCATCATCCATCACAGGCATAAGAACTACTTCCGTATACACATCTTTAGCATTGCCGGATGCCAATGTAATTAACTTACCGCAATCTACATTTTCTTCTTCAGATGCAACATACACACTTGAAGGATAATAGATAGGAATATCATAAGAGCTGTCTGAAGATGCGATTTCACCATCAAACTCCATACCCTCAAAGGACATTTCCTTTGATCCGCCAAGGGATAATACCACGATAAGTATAACGATTACTGCTACAAGTGCGCCGGCACCGATAAGAATCGGAACCTTCTTTGCTTTTAAGAAATCTGCAAATGAACTTCCTGCTTCCTTAGCTCCTTCAACTGTCTTCTTTGCAACCTTTGACTCCTTAATAGCCTTAGGTGCTTCCTTAAGAGCCTTTGCGCCTTCAACTGTACTGTCTTTAAGAGCCTTTGCGCCTTCCTTTGCGCTGTCTTTAATTGCTTTTGTTCCTTCTTTAATGGCCTCTGTGCTCTCTTTAAGAGCCTTTTCCATTTCTGCTTTCTTCTGAGCTCTTTCCTGCTCAGCTTTTTCAAGAGCGATTCTCTCTTCTTCAGCCTTACGCTTACGCTCTTCAACTTCCTGTTCCATTCTACGAACTTCGGCTTCGGCAGCTTCTCTTCTTGCCTGCTCTTCGGCAGCCTTTTTCTTAGCTTCCTCTTCAGCCTTTTTCTTCTTCTGGGCAGAGACGAATAACGCCGCTGTCTCTTCAGTGTTTGTCATGTTCTCATCACTCATTTTAAAAATCTCCCTTCCTCGTTTCCACAACATATATAAAGATTTCTCAATATGGAAAGAGTATACTTAATGGCCTCTCCAAAAAATATATCCAAAAAGTATACTCTTTAAAAAATGTGCAAAAAATAAGTTAACCGCCGAACAGTTAACTTATCTTCTGTATTATTCTACTTTTATTATTCTTAATCAGATTAAATATCTTCTGATGTCTCCGCGCTTTTCAAGTCCCAGCTTGTCCTTTACGGCAGCCACGAGTTTCTTGGCATAGGGTGCGGAAATATATAAAATATCACAAATTTCTCTGTCGGACCTAAACTCTGCCATAAGACGTGCAACTTCAAGTTCTCTGTCCGTCAAAGGCTCGACCAAGTTCTTAAGTAATGACTCGTCCAATTTTCCTTTTTGGTTGCTCTCGGAATACAGTTCAAGATAATGCTGTACTCTTGCAAACAATACCTTACTGGCAACAGGTTTCTTAAGATAATCTACAACATCCATCTCAAGTCCCTTACACTCAGACAGTTCATCGGTCATACCTGTCAGGAAAACAACCGGTATCTTCTTCAGGCTTTCGCTTGCTTTAAGATGGCCAAGGACCTCATATCCATCCATCCCATTCATTGAAATATCAAGCAAAATAAGTTGTGGAGCCTCACCACCTCCCCCGATTTTTTCCAGGGTATTCAGCGCATCCTCACCTGAATTACACTTAATAACATCATATATAACCTCAAGCTGCTGACTCATTAATGTAAGCACTTCAGCATCATCATCAATAATCATAACCCTGTTACGACTCATTATTCTTTAACCTCCTCCAAAAGTATGTTTAAGCCCAAACATACTCTTCTGTATTCTTCAACAAGTACAGAATTAATTGCATCTTTAAAAGTATTATCTTTTCTGAATTCAACGGTTTCTGCCATTTCGGCAAGCAAAAATGCGCCGATTCCCTTGGCACCGGACTTAAGTGAATGTACCTGCAAATAATAATTTTCGTTTGAATCGGGATAAACAAGTCTGCTGATTCCCGATTCGGCATATTCTTTGAACAGGCCGGCTCTTGTTAGGAATTCACCCGTATTTCCAGCATTGAATTCCAGTGCAAGTTTAAGATTGATTCCATAAGGCAGTAACATATCCTGATACATTTCAATCTGATCCGCACTTAGTCCCGTCTCTTCTTCTGTTTCGAGAGGTACCATTTTGTCACCTATGAAGCGGCTTAACATCTCGTATAACTTCACGGAACTTACCGGCTTTGCAAGGAATCCGTCAAAGCCCTTCTTAAGAAGTCTTTCTTCAACTCCGTTCATTATATCTGCCGTAAGCACAACAATCGGCGATTTAAATTCGGGATACTCCTCATGAATTCTCTCCAATGTCTCAACGCCGTCCATCTTAGGCATACGAAGATCCATAAGCACCAAATCATAATCCTTGATATCTATCATTTCAAGACATTCTTCACCGCTTTCCACATCATCGGTCTGAATAAGCGTAGGGGACAGGAAGCCCTCAATAACTTTACGGTTAAAGGGATTATCATCAACCACCAGAATTCTGGCATCCGGTGCTATAAAATGCTTGAGCATTTGCTTCGGAGTCTTATCCTCCTGTACAACCGTTTTTTTCGTATCATTTTTGGATACACAAACTTCCTGAGGAATATTAACGGTAAACTCAGTTCCTTCACCGAGCTCACTTCGGCAGACTATTGTTCCCTTCATTGCATCTACCAATTCCTTAACAATGGCAAGACCAAGTCCGCTTCCGCTTGTTTCTTTATATATTTCCTGAATTCCACGTTCGAAGGGTTTAAATATCTTCTGTAAATACTCGGGAGCAATTCCGACACCTGTGTCAGAAACTCTTATTAATATTTTTTTATCATACTTAACGGAAAAAGATATACTGCCTTCCTTCGTATACTTAACCGCATTACTTAACAGGTTATTTACTATCTTTCGGATTATGCTCGAATCTCCCATAAGGTACTCGGGCATTGAATAGTCTATTGTATAGTTAAACTCAAGACCTTTTCTGTTGGCCTGGAACTGCCATATCTTGGCTGTCTCATCAAAAAACAACTGTGCATTCCAGGGTTGATTTATAACTTTTAATCTGCCGGCTTCAATTCTCGTAAGATCCAGCATATCGTCAATCAGTGAAAGAAGAATTTGTCCCGATATATTAGAGTCGTTAACCCACTCTCTTATCTGCTCCGAAGAAGTATTCGAAACAATCATTTCATTTGTTGCCATAATCATGTTAAGTGGGGTTCTGATATCATGACTCATCTTGGCAAGGAAATCACTCTTTGCTTTGTTCGCTTCCTCAGCAGTCTTAATTGCCTTGTTAAGTTCTATCTGCTTCTTCCTGTACAGTCTCATCTGCACATACATTGTGGTAGCAAGAATTACCGAAACAAGGGTTTCACACAAAACCACATCTTTGACATATCCCATTCCCTCCATGGTAGGAGCCTCCGGAACAGGATAATAATATGTATAAACACACAGGAATCCGTACCAGACAACTTCGATAAGTCCCAGTACAATCATAGTTGTTCCATCTATCAGATATGCGGTAAATACTACCGCAAATATGAAGAAGAACGGAAATCCACTGTGAATTCCGCCGGTAGTTATAAAGAAGAAGGTAAACAGTCCTATAAATACTATGGCAACGGTAAGAATCATTGCCCATCTGTAATTACCTGTTTTGCTGGTATATATTATGAGGGTCACAGATACTATCATGCTGGCAATACTTACAATGATAGACGCAAGGCTAAATCCGCCAAGCAGATTTGCTATGGCGCTAATCAAGCTGACCACAGCACCGCAGATGGCCAGAATATTAAAAATACCTACCCTCATATCAGCTCCGGGAGGCATAATGAAATTATATAATTGTGATTTTCCGTTACCTTTACCGTTCAAGATAAATCCTCCAATAATTCACACTAAAATATTATCTTTAATCAACAGATAAATAAACATACTAAAAGTATAAAACTGTAGCCCTGTATTCGGCTGCAGTTTTATACTAATTGCCTATTTATCTTAAATCACTTCTTTAAAATATACTTTTTTACAATCTCGAACAAACCGTAAACAGTCATTCCTATAACTGCCCCTATACCTGCAAATATTACTGCGGTTGCCAAAATACTGTCTGCAGCCATTCTATATCTGAACCCCAGATCATCACTTAAGCAAAAACCTATTATGAACCCTATAACTCCGAATATTGCTATTACTCGTAAAAGTGGCTTGATTTCTGCCGTTTCTTTATCTCTTTGCTTACAATACTCTTCATAGGACTGCTTGGGGGTTGTTCTTATTCTGTATTTGTCTTCAGGTTCAATAAATCCCATATCTACTCCTCTTTGGCCCAGTCAAAAGCGTATGATACCGCTTTCTTCCATCTGCGCACTTTTTTATCTCTTTCTTCCTTATCAATGGCAGGTTCAAAGGACCTGTCAAGACCAACATTATTTATGATATCTTCTTTACTCTTCCAGAAACCTACTGCAATTCCCGCAAGATATGCGGCTCCCATCGCCGTAGTCTCTACGCACAGTGGTCTGTTAACCGGAGCACCGGAAATATCCGCCTGCATCTGCATAAGAAGATTATTGGCCGACGCACCGCCGTCAACATTAAGAGCTGATAATTCAATTCCGGAAGCCTCCTTCATTGCCTCAAGCACATCATTAACCTGATATGCCAATGATTCAAGAGTAGCTCTTATAATATGATACTTGTTAACTCCACGGGTTATTCCGACGATAGTTCCTCTGGCATACTGATCCCAGTAGGGTGCACCAAGACCTGTAAATGCCGGTACCACATAGCATCCGTTCGTATCGGGAACTTTCCTGGCCATATATTCGGAATCTGCGGCAGAATCTATGAAGCGCATTTCATCTCTTAACCACTGAATAGCAGCCCCTGCCACAAACACAGAACCTTCAAGAGCATAATTAACCTTGCCGTCAAGTCCCCAGGCAATGGTAGTAACCAATCCGTTATCCGTAAAGATAGGCTTTTCTCCCGTATTCATAAGAAGGAAGCAACCTGTTCCGTATGTATTTTTGGCTTCGCCCTTATTAAAGCAGGTCTGTCCGAATAATGCGGATTGCTGGTCCCCTGCGGCACCGCCTATCTTAATTGCACCGCCGAAGAATTCCGGCGCTGCCTCACCGTATACACAACTTGAGGGCATTGCCTTTGGAAGCATACACTTTGGAATATCAAATTCTTTTAATATTTCATCATCCCACTCCAGCGTATTTATATTAAAAAGCAATGTGCGGGATGCATTGGAATAATCCGTTACGTGTACGGCACCTTTTGTAAGTTTCCAGATAAGATAAGTTTCGACCGTTCCGAATAACAATTTGCCGTTTTCGGCCTTTTGTCTTGCACCTTCCACATTATCAAGAATCCATTTGAGTTTTGTTCCCGAAAAATATGCATCAATAACAAGTCCCGTTTTATTACGGAATGTATCTGTTAATCCTTTGGCCTTAAGTTCGTCGGCGTATTCGGAAGTTCTTCTGCACTGCCATACTATGGCATGATAAACAGGTTCCCCTGTTTCTTTGTCCCATACGATAGTAGTCTCTCTTTGGTTGGTAATGCCTATTGCCGCAATATCCGCAGCCGTTGCATTAACGTTTGCCATGGCCTGCCTTGCAACCTCAAGTTGCGTAGACCATATCTCGTCAGCATCATGTTCCACCCATCCTGGCTTTGGAAAATACTGGGTAAATTCCTTCTGGGCCACACTGCACATTTGGCCCTTTTCATTAAACAATATACATCTGTTACTGGTTGTTCCGGCATCAAGTGCCATAACATATTTAGCCATAATAATCTCCATTCCGCCCCGTGAAATTCGGGGGGGCATTTTCGTAAATACATACCTCGAGCAATTGATTCAAGACATATATCCTGAATATACTCTGTATCTGGTGCGCATATATCAAATATACCCTAATTTTTATTATACAAAAAAAGAGTCCTTAAGAAAACTTAAGGACTCAAAAAAACATACACTATGTACTGTATTATCAATGTACTGTATTATCAGCCTGTTACGTAAGGAGAAGCGAATATCGCGGTATCCTTAACCTTATCTACATCTTCTTCAAGAATTCCGATTGTAACATCCGATTCCATGCTCTGTCCGGGATTTGTTGAAGTAGCGCTGAATACATATCCGTTAGCAACAGGGAAGCCTTCTTCGTCAAGTAAAAGAACTGTAACCTGACCCATATTTACCTTGGCATATTAAAAATGTTCTGCACATCCCCAATATTGTTAGGTATGATTTAGCCTATGGCACGCCCTTAAAACATATACCTGCCGGACAAACAAAAAGGCTACAGAGTATTAAACTCTGTAGCCGCATTATACTTAGATTAAAACTAATACATTCCGTACAGTTCAGCCATCTTGGCATATCCGTACCAATCAAAGTTAAGATCAATAGGAGTTCCTGCAGGAATTGTTATTGTCTGAAGTTCATGATTAACCATATACTTAAATACGAATGTTACACCTGCTGATGACTTCTCAACAAGCTTCTCCATAAATGACTTAGGGAAGGAATTAAGCTCCCCGAACTCTAATGTAATTGTCTGTCCCGGCTTAGAAGCATTAATCTTCTCAAGTGCATATTTTTCCAAAACATATCCGTATGCCGAAAGGGGCTGTGTATTTCTGACAGCACCGCATCCTGTACAAATCTCACCCTCTAATCCGTCAGCATCCTTGGTAGGCTCTGTGATTACACCATATACGAAACTGTGAACATGGGGCGCCGGAGCTTTGTTAAACGCAGGTGATTCTTTAAATGATGAAGATTGTAATGGTGAATTAGTTCTCCTATAAGGTCCCAAAATATTACTATTAGTCAAATCAATCTCAAATTCTATAAGGTTGCCATTCTTGTCAGTGAAAAAAACAACATGTGGATAAGCCTCTGGCTTTGGGTCGGGGTCACTACTCTTTTTTTGAGTAAAACACCAGTCATACCGACATAAATTATCCCACCCCCAACCTTCCTCATACTTTAAAACATATTCGTTTACGTCAACTTGGTATTCGTAGTTATCATGGCTACTTTCACAAAACGCTGATAAAAAAGCCCCAAGAGTAGTCGTCTGTTCCTCAAAAAACGTTCTTCCTGTATCATCAACAAAATATTTCACACCCTCTGATGGACCATCAAGATATGTCAAAAGATCATAAATCGCTTGCTGCTGTTCCGTAGTGTCTGCCTTTGCCGCAACTGCCGTTCCGCTCCAAAGTGATATCACCATCACCGCACATAGTATTGTACATAAAAACTTCTTCATTTTAATTTACCTCTCTGATAAATATTCCACTGTCAAACAATTGACAACTGATATTATCACAATTCCGGTACAATTATTCCGCTTCTTACAACTCTTATTGCCACTTCAGTTCGCGAGACACATCCCGTTTTACTAAGTAAACTGTTAATATGGAATCTTACAGTATAATAACTCATTCCCAGTTGGTCTGCAATCTCCTTATCGGCATATCCTTCTACCATCTTGCGAGCACATCCATTTCGCGAGCGGTAAAGTCTGTATCTTTGACCATGCCAAGCTGTACCACGGGTGGGCAATCGGGATAAACACCTATATTTCTTGCTCATCTCCAGGAAATTGGCATCCGGCATTGATGTCATAATTATCCGAAGACTTAATAATATTTTCAAACAACTGACGTGGCATTGCCCGGTCATCTACTACCAATACTTTGTATGCCATTTTTCCTCCCGACAAAAAAATACAATCTTCCAAATATATAAACAGTCTATTTAACCTTCATAAAAAGCCTCGTCCACATCACAACGATAATCCCGACGCTCCGAAGGATTCGTCCTGCTTAATACCTGATACTGAAGTTTGGTTTCATATTCGCCTTCTGCGTAGCCTTCTTCTGCCAGCTGCGCCAAAGACTTATGTACGCCCTCCACAGGCAGATTAAGGTCCGCAATTCCATGTTTCGTGAACTCTTCCCGGGTGACCTTAAGAAGCTCTCTTCCCCATTTGCTTTGAGGATCATTATTAATACTAAAATAAAGACTTTCACCCGTATCATAGGAAGCCTTGAAATAGCAGGGCTGATATTCCTATCCTTACAATAAATATCTATGTAGTATAGCACTAATTGTAAAAAGAGTATAATTTTGTCCTATTGGGATTATCTAAGAAGTGACAGTACACCCTGATTGGCCTGGTTAGCCTGTGTAAGAACTGCCTCTCCGGCCTGCATCAGCACTTTATTCATTGAGAACTTAACCATTTCACTCGACATATCGGTATCTCGTATACCGGATTCTGCGCTTGTTGTATTTTCAACAACATTATCAAGATTATTAATGGTATGCACTAATCTGTTCTGGTACGCACCAAATGAAGACCTAAGAGAAGATACAACCTGATATGCTCCCTTAATACTGTTAATACTTGCCTGTGCATTATCAACCGTATCATTAGAAACATCGGCTATACCCATAATACTTAAATTAAGCGGTGTATGTTCAATATCTATATGCTGCCCCGCCTCTGATCCTGCCTGTATAAAGACATCCTTTTTAGGTGGTTCAACCATCATCGAATATGCAGATGCGCGATTCGATGTGCTTTTTTCCGAAATCTTAACCGTTGCCTTTGCCGGATTAGGCGTTTCTAAATCCGGGGCAGAATTGCCATTCATAATTGCCTGGGCGAATTGATTACCTGCTATTTCGAGAGCATCGTCTATAATTTTGTTTTTCGCCGTATAATACTTGCTTTGCATTGTACTGTAATCATTGCTTATCTTAGTCTCGGCAAGACTACGAATAGCATTTTCAAAGTTGGTATAAGAGCTTGCAGAATTAACTATATTGTCCCATGCATCATTGGCCATATTAGCTCTTTGGGCAGCAGTTAAGGTTACTCCCGAAAGACTTGAAGCTGCAGCATCACTTCCTGTAAACGCTTTGTATAAATCATTAATATCGCTCTTATATGCATCCGTAGTCGGAATATAAGAATTATTATAATAATTTTTAAAAGTTGTTTCGGTAGAATCTTTAAAAGTTGTT
The DNA here is from genome assembly GCA_045629045.1 of Lachnospiraceae bacterium. Classification (GTDB taxonomy): domain Bacteria; phylum Bacillota; class Clostridia; order Lachnospirales; family Lachnospiraceae; genus JAILLW01. The sequence continues at coordinate 8,186 of JAZQQM010000008.1, read as the reverse complement.
TTAGCTGTTGCTATAGTATTGTCTCTCGTTACAGCACCTGCGGTTTTATTGGTTTCGGCAGTGTTTTTGGCATTAAGAGCATTTGTCTTTTCGGTATCACGGGTGTTCTTAAGAGAAAGCGCCGTATTCATCGCAGATTCTTTCGTATTTTTCTCTGCTTCAGCAGCATCAAGAGCCGTCTTAGCTGCATTCATAGCAGTTTCCTTCTCTGCTTCGGTACCGTCTGCTGCCGCCACTGCTGCCTCATATTCTGCCTTAGCTGTTTCATGAGCTGTATTAGCACTATTATATGCTGTTTGCGCCGAATTAAACTCAGATAACTTAGTATTATAATCTGTTTCGGCCGCATTATAGTTAGCCACTGCCGTATCATAAGCGGTAGATGCCGAATTATATGCATTCTCCAATGCTCTGTATGCATTGTTTGCCGTAGTTACGGTACTTGTATATGTGGTATAAAGTGTATTAATTGAGCCGTTCGTACTGTTACGATCCGAATTAATCTTGTTTACATCGGTACTATACTTACTGTTTACATCATTAACCAACGAATTATATTTTGTTCCCAGCGTACTTGCATCAAATTTGATTTTTACGGTTCTGTCCGAAGAGCTTATTCCCATTATTCCGTCAGTCCTCTGAGCGGTTGTGGGAACAGCACTTAATTCTGCTTCATTATCAAGATTGAGTGTAAGTGTATAAGAACTTCCATTCTTTATTGCGTTCTTAAGATCACTCAAATACAGACTGTTAGCCGAATATGTGGCAGTATTATGCGTTGCACCATCACCTTGTATGCTAAGGGTCATAGAATATCTGCTTCCGTCCGATGCCGCACTTATATCCGTAATATTAAAATCTGTCGTCCAGGTATATCCGTGTGCCATGGAATCTCTAAGAATATTCTGCATGGCAAAGGACATATTTGTATTAGAAAAAGTAAGCTGAACCTGGCTTCCTCCGCCTAATGGCACACTAAGATTATTAATTCTGCTGGCTGTCATAGGTGCACTGAAGGAACGATTTACGCCAACGCTCATACCATCTATTACTTCAGATAAAGCGGCTTCATCTGCCAGTTTGAAGTCGAAAGATATATCCGAAACAGTATCTGTGTAATTATATTTTGCCACATTGTTAAGGGTAATCTCATTGTTACCGGCATTGGTTCCCCAATCCACAATGGGATAATCTCCCGAAGTGGTATCTGCCATATTTTCCCATTGCTTTTGGGTATGTGATACAGCATCACTTTCCAATGTTATTCCCGTTGCTGAAGTAACAACTTTCATTCCCGTATCCGTAAGAGCTGCCTCATTGCTTGAGGAAAATGTAACGGTCTGTGTTTCCGTAAGTATATCCGCAGCAAGACCTGTAGGATATCTGTTCTCAAGTTTGGTATTCCAATAGGTTTCGGTAACTCCGTCACCATTTATTCCTTCAATAACATCCTGCAATGTCGATTTGGGTTCATCTACCTCAAAGCTTATAGTCATTCCGTGATAATTAAAAGAATATTCCCCTTCAGGAACATTTCCCGGATTCGTAATACCCATCTGAGCCCAGGTAACCTTTTCGGCAGAATTTTCGTTTACCATTATTCCGTCACTATCTGCCGTCCATCTGTAGACACGTTCAAGCGTACCCAGTTCTTTACCTGCATACCCCTTCACCTCAAGTATTTCATCATGATTCTTGTCATCTTTGAGAAGTATTTTCTTTGAGAAATTTTTTTTGAAAATCTGTTTACCGTTAGAATCAGTTGTATACATGGATTCGTCAATTCCCAATTCCTTCCATGTAAATCGACGATTGTTGACGATAGCTCCGCCTGGGGCATCAGCACCGCCTACATTAAAGATTTGATAATCATTAGCAACTCCGGATATCTCGGGTGTATACGGAGCTCTAAAAATATATATTTCATTAAAAGACGTGTCATGACACGTTCTCTTAATTTCATTTTTAAGTTGCTGGGTTTCCTGATCAATCATCTCACGCTCATCATCAGTAAGCGTACCATTTGATGCATATACTGCCAGCTCATTCATACGTCCGAGCATTTCATGTACTTCATTGAGAGCACCGTCTCCGACCTGAACATATCCTATTCCATCCTCACAGTTTTTGGATGCCTGTGAAAGTCCGCGTATCTGCCTCCTCATCTTCTCGGATATGGCTAATCCTGCCGCATCATCCGCAGCACGGTTAATTCTGTATCCCGAAGACAGTTTCTCCGTAGTCTTGGCAGAACTTCTATTTACAATATTATATTGGCGCTGGGCATTCATTGCCTGAAGGTTGTGCGAAACTATCACTTGTGCCTCTCAAAAGATATACGTATATACTGTTGCTGCTCATAGAACATGAAGCATTAAATACAATTCCCGCATTTACGTATATTTTATCGACACAATTTCGCTAAAAAGTTATAGCTGAATCTGATCATTATTACAATTTATTACTTTAATTATTTCAGTGTACCTTTTCAAAGAAGTAATTTTCATTTAACACTTCATTTATATCTTTGTCCGCACCTAGGCTATTTCTCGATCTTTATTAATTGCTAAAGGCCATCCACCTCGACAAATATAATATGCATAATCATAAATCGTCTTATCAGAATATGTGGATTTGAATTTTCCTTCTTTTAATTCCGCTAATGATACTGTACCATTACTATCCCCTGCTAAAACTTCCTTGTTGATTATTATACAAAAAAAGCTTTCGAGTAAAACCTCGAAAGCTTTGATGACAAAAGAAGTGTCCCTGTGACCTGATTGTGGCTCACCTAAGTAATGCGCGCTCAAGTATATAGTCTTTGTCTTCGTCAAATAAAGCCTTAACAGCCTGTTCATCAAAATCAATGATTTGATCTATTCCGACTTTTCTTAATCTGTCGGCTCCGGCGTCTACAAATACTCCGCCGTCGGCATCAATGGTAGGTACCGCAGAATAAGAAAACTGTTCTTTTTCAGATATATTAATGCCGTTTACTGCCTGTCCTGACGAATTAGTGGAGGTAAAGCCCATTATTGTTGCATTGGGACATTTATCAAGTAAACAGGTAAAATGATCTGCCGCGCTTATACTTGCAGCATTAACGAGAACAATTATCCTTCCCTGATTCCAGATGTCTTCGCCGCTTACTATAAATTGCTCGCCTTCAACAAAGCTCCCGTCTACACCCTGTTCATATGTAAAGGTTTCTTCATTAAATACCGAAGTCGAGCAGTAATACTGTTCAACTTCCGGAAGCACAAGGGAAGCTATTGCCATTATCATATAAGGATCACCGCCGCCGTTATTCCTGATATCAAAAATAAGTGTATCATATCCCTGCTCTTTATATGCTGTCATCTGCTCTCTCATCGAATTTTTCAGAGCATCATAATCATCTTTACCGTAGGAGTTCAAATTGGCCGCCATCTGCTTTATTCTGAAAAGGCAGGTTGTATCATTCACTTCCTTCCACGAAAGAGTAGCTATATCATCTACAGCCCTGTCAATAGTTTCAATTGTATTCTCGAGTCTGTCGCAGTAATAACCTCTGCTTTTTAATGACACCTCTTCTTCGATGCCATCAGAAGATAAGTATGTCACCTGAACCGTTTCACCTCCGATTCCGCCGATAAGTAACGGCTTATAGAAGTTCTCATTTTCGAGAACCGGCATATTCGGAATGCACATAATGGGATTATCTACACTTGGTCCCGGCGTATACGATTCGACATCAGTATTTATGGAATTTAAAATATTCTCCGGTGTTTCTTCATTCCAGAGAAGGATTTCTGAGCCGTTTGTTAATGGTGCCAACTCCTCTTCTACATTTACAGCAACAAATCTGCCGTCCGTAAGTCGCATAACAGAAAGACCATAGTCATTGCCGTACATCCGTTGCTCGGCCGCTTTGACTATCTCCTCATCACCACAGGCGTATCTTACATGACCGTCATGAAATTCTGCCGCGAATCTTGCCCAGATTATGGAATTACCTACAGGATCCTTATCACGCTCTGCCTGCTCAAACAAAGAATAATATTTCTTATACAGCTCATCGTAATCTATATCCTTATATTCTGCCAAAATATAATTTTCTTTAATCTCTGCAAATGCTTTTTCAAAATTATTAGTATAGTCATAGCTTCCGTTACCTTTAAGGGCAACTGACAATATTCCGGAAGTAACCGTCATAAGTATGCCAAATGCACATAGTACTGTTCTTATCTTTCTTTTTTCCAAAACAAAACCCGCCATTACAGCCAGCACTCCCAAAACACAGGGAATAAGTACAGCATTAAATCCTGCATAGGATATAAGGCAAAGAGTCAACATTCCGGGAAGTAAATACAATATTTTCCAGTATGGTGACAGTATCTTTTCCGAATACCCCGATGCTACCATCAGTCCCGCAAAAAGCAGTATATTTCCTAATATCAACACCAAATAATATATATTCATCGTTTCCTCCCTATGGTAAATCATCCTTTTTAAAATATATCCATCCAAGGAACAAATATAACGCAGTAAAGAGCACCGTCGTAATAACAACCTCCGCAATTATGTCCCCGGATAGTGACCAGTCGTATCTCATATACTGCTTTATACCACCAATTGCAATATTATATTTATTTTGTAATTTCGGAATTGACAGGTTTACTACTGCAGTTGATGCCGGCAAATAGGAAATCCTGTCTACTCCAATCAATGATGAAAATATCCACGGCATAAATATTAATCCGGTTCCACTGAATGCATTTGTCATTGTCTTTGCAATCTGACTTAAGAAAATTAAAAATGCAGCTGCCCTTATATTTTCCAAACCAAGCATCAGAAGCCTTATAAATAACCATTTTTCACTCTCGGGGCTTCCGAAGCCCCATATGGAGATACTAAGAGCTATGCTTAATACCACACACACACATCCTATTATCACAATCGATAATGCCACAATTGTTCTGGCAATATAAACCTGATGTCTCTTTTTGCCGATAAGAAGCTCATAATTTAAGGTTTTATCAGCAAAATCGTCGCAAAATATATATGCTGCAGCGCATGCCGAAAGCATCATAACCATAGTAGCTATCATCGTCATTATTCCGGAATATTCTTCTTCCATTGTCAGTTCATCGTCCATCATTACCGGACATCCCGACATAGCAAATATAACGAAAAATATACCAATCAGTGCCCTTACAAATATCGGATTATGAAAAATACCATAAGCCAGACTCTTAAATTCTTCCTTCATAAACTACCTACTTTCTGTCTCTTGATTTAAATACAAGGTAACCTGCTGTAAGAAGCACTGCTCCAAAAACTAACGATCCGACTACCGCTCCAAGATTTTCACTAAAATTATATATCGGTAAATATACATCCTTACCATCTACAAAGCTCGGTACCATATCCGACGGCAGCATTACTTTTTCATATGTTGCCACCGAAGACAAAATATATGTTTTCTTCAATCCTTCAAATATTTCACCAAGAAGCTTGGAAGGGAACAGAGTCAACACTTCCAAAAAATAAACAGCCACGGTCGAAGCCACAATATTTTCAAACAGAAATGAAAGAAAAACCACAACCGACACAAACCGGAAAACCATCACAAATCCCAAAAGAAGAAGTATAAACAGATCATTTACCTGTAAATCCGCGCTTTGATAGCCGTTCATTAGGCATCCGATAATCATAGGAATAAAGCAGGAAATAATAAACCATGCATATACAACTACATAGCTGTACAATGTTCTTGCATAATATGAATGCTTCTTTTTGTAGCCTCCCAGTAGCTCATAATTGATAACTTTATCCGGAAAATCATTTGCACATATCAATGGAACAAACAACATTGCCACGATCATTATGAATAACTCGTTACTCTCAACCATTAATCGAAAAGCATATGCTCCCGTATATTCATCCACGGATGTTCCGGATAAGGCACTTGCAACAGTAATGACATAGACTGTCAAAACCATTATTGCATACGTCCATGTCAAAATATCACGGTGCAGATAATACCTTATTGACTTAATTATATTCAACATATTCTTCACCCACCAAATCCATATAATACTTTTCAAGGGTTACCTCTTTTACAAATATTTCTATCGGAATTACGCCATTATCCGACAAAGTCTTCGATATCAATCTTGCTTCATCCATACGTTCGCAAACGCGTATAGCATTCTTATCACCGACATCAATCTTATGAATTCCCAGTTTATCGGAGAGGATTGCCACAGCCATTTCATCATTATCCGTATGCAGATGCAGATACTGTCTGCACTCCTTCTCCAAATTAGGAGCCGAGATTTTCTTAATAATCTGGCCTTTTTTAATGAAGAGATAATCCGTGCAGAGTAAGCTAAGCTCACTCAGCAAATGAGAAGAAATAACGATTGTAATGTGCTCTTCCCGATTTAACTTAAGAAGCATATTTCTTATCTCCACTATTCCCTGAGGGTCAAGTCCGTTAACAGGCTCATCAAGTATCATTACTTCCGGTCTTGATAAAAGTGACATGGCGATTCCCAGTCGCTGCTTCATTCCGAGTGAAAATTTCTTTACTTCCTTTTTGCCTGTATTATCAAGTCCTACAAGTTTTAGTACTTCATCAGTTCTTTTTTTGTCGGGAACACCTCTTTGAATACGTTGCTTCTCAACATTCTGCCTTGCGGTTAAATTCTGCTTCGCATATGGAGTCTCTATCATGAAACACATACGGCTTCTGGAATGACAAAGACCATTCTCATCTGTTTCTCCGAATATGCTTATTTCTCCGGTTGTCGGAATTGCAAGACCTCCGACCATTTTCATAATAGTTGTCTTACCGGCTCCGTTTGGACCGACAAGCCCAACTATCGCTCCCTGCTCAATCTCAAATGACACATCATCTACCGCCATCTGTGTCTTGTACTGTTTGGATACATTTTTTAGTTCAATTACATTACTCATATCAATACTCCTGCCTATTCACACTAACGGCAATTAATTCTAATTGCTTTCTGTTTTAATATCATTTGCAAATAATCTATTACTTATATCTAGATTATTCGAAAATATTAAAGAATTTCTTAAATATTTAAATAAATAAAAGAATTCGAAATTAGTATTACTTGAAGATACAAATATTTGATAAGATTAAAACAAAGCAAGTATTAAATATTATGGAGATATATATTTAATGAATATACTGATTATTGAAGATGATAAAGAAATAAGAAAAATATTGGCAGACTGTCTTAGCGAAGCCGGATATAAAGTATCGGAAGAAGGCGATGGCAACCGTGCTGAAATAGCCATAAAAAGCGGTAATTACGATTTAATTTTACTTGACCTGATGCTACCCGGACTCTCCGGAGAATATTTAATCAAAGGGCTTCGTAAATATTCAGATATTCCCATTATTATAATAAGTGCAAAGTCTGCTATGGAAACCAGACTGGAAATGCTTAGAGTAGGTGCCGACGATTATATAACCAAACCTTTCGATATAGACGAGGTGCTTGTTCGAATTCAGGTAATACTCCGAAGAACTGCTTTTACCAAATCAAAAGACAAGCTTGAAGTAGGTGGTATAACACTTTTTACCGAAGAAAGCCGGGCAGAATATAACGGTATAACACTAAATCTTACACTAAAAGAAATAAAATTACTTGAATTATTTATGTCCAATCCGTCAAAGACTTATACAAAAGCCAATTTATATGAACTGGTTTGGGGGGACGTATATTATTACGAAGACAATACTATCAATGTTCATATCAGTAATCTAAGAAATAAATTAAAAAAGGCAACCGGTAAGGACATAATAGAAACAGTATGGGGAATAGGATATAGGTTTAAAATATGATTACGAAAATAGTTGCAATAGTGGCCTGCGTGATTGCTGTAATACTACTGGGATATATTTTAATTTTGAAAAAACAAATGAGAAATGCATGCCATGAAATAGAATTAAATAAGGAAACGTATTATAACAGACAAATCATGATTGAACTGATAGACCGTGATATGAATGAACTCATCTCTTCTTTTAATTCAAATCTTGAATATCAGAAACAGCTTAAATTTGAAGCAGAACAGTCTGAAAATCGACTAAAACAATCTATCTCGGATATAGCCCATGATCTTCGAACCCCTGTTACCGTCATCAAAGGCAATCTTCAAATGATGAA